>QHYP01000149.1:570-7932 GCA_003224195.1 Acidobacteriota bacterium
GTGCCGCTCCGTCCTAAAGTTCACCCCGCCGCGCCCTCCGCCGCCCTTAGGGAAAGAAAAAACCCGCGAACCGAAACGTCTCGGCCGCGGGTAAGTCATTGAACGGATTTAACTTACCTTCAGCCAGAGGCGGACCCTCCTGCAGATCCCGAGCACCGCGGCCTTGCCTCTTCTGTGCGTGGGCATGGCGGTGCGGCGGATTTCATCCTGCTTGGCGTACCCGGGTGTTCCGGTCCGCTTTCGATCTCGCTGGATGCGCGCATCGAGCAGGTCCCACCTCGAACGTAGTGATAAGCTGCGCGCGCAGCAATGTCAAGAAAAGAGTGACTCGAAGCTGAACTTTTTTCGACGGTCCGGCTTAGTATCCTGTCTGTGAAGTTCGTCGACAAAATTCGCCGCCACGAGCCGTTGTAGGGGCGCGCTTTAGCGCGTCCCCTTTTACGTCACGAACCACTGTTGCAGGACATTAGAAGGCTGCTGAAAAAGTCTCCGGCATGTCATTCCGGGCTGTAGCTCAGGCCTTTAGGCCTGAGGAATCTGCTTTTCGCCAAAGTCCAAGAAAAAAGCAGATTCCTCGGGCAAAAACCGACTTCGGAATGACAACTTCGGGTGTTTTTCAGCACACTCTTAGGAGGGGAAGACCATGTCGTGCGGCTCCTGGCCGCGGCGGCGGCAATCTTCGATGTGAAGCTGGAGGTAATTCTTGAGGACGTAGTCCTTAGGCGAAAACCCGAGCGAGATGGCCGCGCGATCGATTGCTTCCGGCGCGCCCTCGAGTTCGACAAACGACCCGATGGGCGTTTCATCCAGCTCAATCAGCAGCCCGCTTGCCCACCGCGCGGAGGCGGGCAGCGCGTAGGTCGTGCGGTATTTCTCGTAACGGAACCATCCCTTGAGGCCCAATCCGTGGAAAATTTTTGCCAGCGTTGCAGCGTCGGCTACTTCCACTTCGATCTCCTCGCGAACTTTGTGCCGACTGACATGCTCCAGTCGGCCGTGCGTGCCCGAAGCTTTCTGGGTCCCCGCAGCGGCGGCTGCCCCTGCCGACGCGAGTTCGGACTCGCCCATGGACGGAGACTTGAATGTAAGGACGACCCTCTCCTTCTCAGTCTTCCCCTTCGCTCTCCTCCTCGTTGAGCTTCTCGATTTACCCAGTCGTTCGGTTCGAATCCGCAGAAGCTGTCCGTGTTTTGCGAGGCCGCCATCGGGAGTGTCGAAAATGACGTTTTGCTCGAACATACGGCCGGCGGCGCTCTTGATCGGTTTCGCGCCGAGCTTCTTCACCTTCTTCCGAAACGCCGCGACATTCTCAATGCGCAGCTTGATTTCCGTCTCGCGCGCCATCCCTGGTTACGATCTCTCCTACGGATGCGCCGTGTCTAGCAGGCGTCGCCGACTTCCGCTAGTATAGCGGATGCACGCGAATTGATTTTCGCGCGGGGTTAGAAAGCCGATTTCGGCGTCTGCTGCACAGGCGCGGACTCCATGACCTTGCAAACGCATAGGTAATCTGGGACTCCGGAGCATCCGCGGGCACTTCGGATTATGACCGAACCTTCGACACCATTGATGCGGCAGCATCACGCCATCAAGGCGCGCTATCCGCATGCGCTGCTGCTCTTCCGCCTTGGCGATTTTTACGAACTCTTCTACGAAGACGCGATCAGCGCCTCGCGCGAGCTGCAGATCACGCTCACGGCGCGCAATCGCGAACGCGGGCAGGCGGTCCCCATGTGCGGCGTGCCGTATCACGCGGCGGATAGCTACATCGCGCGGCTGATCCGGGCTGGTTACAAAGTGGCGATCTGCGAGCAAATGGAGCAGCCCGGCCCCGGCAAGAAGCTCGTGCGTCGCGAAGTCGTTCGCGTGATTACTCCGGGCACGGCGACGGATTCCACAATCCTCGAAGCGCGCGAGAACAATTTCCTCGCCGCGGTCGCGCGGCACCCTTCCGGCTCTCCGGTTGGCGTTGCATTTGTGGATGTTTCCACAGGCGAGTTTCAGGCCACCGAATTCAGCGGCCCGCTCGCTGAGAATGCCGTCCGCGAAGAACTCCAGCTCCTGCGCCCGCGCGAAACGCTGCTCGCCCGCCCGGGCCATCTCTTCGATGCGTCCCGCTTGTCCCTCCTCGAGGGCGCTGGCGGCATCGAGACGCGACTCGACGATTGGGTCTTTCAGTGGGACTACGGCGACCGCCTCCTGCGCGAGCAATTTGGCGTGGCCGAGCTGACCGGCTTTGGCCTCGACCGGCATCCCCAGGCAGCCGCAGCCGCCGGCGCGATCGTTCACTATCTGCGCGAAAACGCCGCGCGCGGTGACGACGCCGGCTCGCGCCACGCGCTCGGACATCTCGAACGCGTGCGCTACTACGAACAGCAGGATGCGCTCGTCCTGGATCCTGTCACCGTCAGGAACTTGGAACTCCTCGCTCCTGTTTTTTCCGAAGATGGAACGCGGGGCGGGCCGACGACGCTTTTGACCGCGCTCGATGAAACCGTCACGAGCATGGGCGGGAGGCTCCTGCGCGCCTGGATTCTGCGCCCACGGCTTGACCGCGATGAAATCGAGGCGCGCCTCGAAGCGGTCGCGCATTTGAAACAGCAAACGGTCCTGCGCGAAGAGCTGCGCAAAGAACTGCAGGGCATCCTCGACCTGGAACGGCTGACCAGCCGCATCGCGCTGGGGATCACCACGCCACGGGAGATGGTCGCGCTGCGAAAATCGCTCTCGCACTTGCCGACACTCAAGAAATTCCTTGCGCCCCATGCATCCGTGAGGAGCGGCTGCTTGCGCCATCTCTTTGAGGAGCTCGATGAGCTCGGCGACGTCCGCGAAAGCCTGGAGCGCGCCATTGCCGAGGAGCCGCCCGCGCAGGCCAGCGAACCCGGCGTGATCCGCGCGGGCTACCACGCGGAACTTGACGAATTCCGCAGTCTCAGCCGGCACAGCAAGCAGATCATCGCCGCGACGGAAGAGCGCGAACGCCAACGCACGGGCATTGCCTCGCTCAAGATTCGTTTTAACCAGGTGTTCGGCTACTACATCGAGGTTTCCAAGGCCAATCTGCATCTCGTTCCGCCGGATTTCGAACGTAAGCAGACGCTCGTCAATGCCGAGCGTTTCACTTCGCCGGAACTGAAGGAATACGAACGGAAAATTCTTGCCGCTGACGAGCGCATCCTTGAACTCGAGCGGCAGCTCTTCGCTGAAGTCCGTGCCGCCGTTGCCGCCGAAGCCCCGCGCCTGCGCCGCACAGCCGCCTCCATCGCCGAACTCGACGTATTGACCACCTTCGCGAAGCTTGCCGCCGATCGCGGTTATGTGCGTCCGGCCTTTGGCGATGAAGGTGAATTGCTCATCGTCGGCGGGCGCCATCCGGTCATAGAAGAATTGCTGCGGCAGCGCGGCGAGCGCTTCGTTCCGAACGACATCTGTCTCGAACCCGAACGGCAGCAGATTCTGCTCATCACCGGGCCGAACATGGGCGGCAAATCCACCTATCTGCGCCAAGCCGCACTGATCGTGATTCTGGCGCAGATGGGGTCGTTTGTTCCGGCGCGCGAGGCCAAGCTGCCGCTCACCGACCGCATCTTTACGCGCATCGGCGCCTCGGACAATCTCGCGCGAGGCCGTTCGACGTTTCTCGTGGAGATGAGCGAAGTCGCTACCATCCTGATTCAGGCGACGCCCTCGAGTCTCGTGCTTCTGGACGAAGTCGGCCGTGGCACGGCGACGTTCGACGGCCTATCCATCGCCTGGGCTGTCGTCGAGCATTTACAAAAGCACACGCGCGCGAGAACTCTCTTCGCCACGCACTACCACGAGCTCACGGAACTCGCGGATCTGCTGCCCGGCGTGAAAAACGTCCACGTTTCCGTCAAAGAAACGCCGAGCGAGATCATCTTTCTTCGCCGTGTCGAGCCCGGCAGCGCGGATAAGAGCTACGGAATCGAAGTGGCCCGGCTCGCGGGTCTGCCGCATAGCGTGATCGAGCGCGCCCGCGAAGTCCTGAAAAGGCATGAACAGAGCGAGCACCAATTGACCGAGAAGCTGTCACCGGGCGCGTCGCCGAACGGAAACGGCGAACAGCAGATCCTCTTCACCCCGCTCGACCGCTCCGTGCTCGACGCGCTCCGCCAGGCCGACCTCGACCAGCTCAAACCGCTTGACGCGCTCAATCTCCTCGCCGAACTCAAAAAGCAGCTTTCATGAGCGTGCCCGCGATGTTTGTCCTCGGTCTGATGTCCGGCACGTCAGCGGACGGCATCGACGTGGCCCTCGCGCGAATCTCCGGTGAGCCCCCGCATCTCAATGCAAAGCTGCTGGATTGCACAAGCCTTTCCTTTCCCGCTCGGGTTCGCGTGGAGATTTTGCGCGTGGCGGAGGGCGATTCCGCGACGGCCGGCCAACTCAGCCAACTCAACTTTCGCCTCGGTGAGATCTTCGCGGAAGCCGCCCTCCGCGCCTCCCGCCGTTTTCGGGTGTCGCCATCGCGCATCGCGTTGATCGGCAGCCACGGCCAGACGGTCTTCCATCAGGGCCGCGCCGTCCCCTTTCTCGGCAACACCACCGCCTCGACCCTTCAGATCGGCGAGCCTGCCGTCATCGCTGCCCGAACGGGCATCACCACCATCGGTGACTTTCGCCCGGCCGACATCGCCCTGGGCGGTCAGGGCGCGCCGCTTGTCCCGTACGTGGACTATCTTCTTTTTTGCCACGCCAAGCTGGGGCGCGTCTCCTTGAATCTTGGCGGCATCGGCAACGTCACCGTCATCCCTCCGGCGGCGAAGCCGGCTCAAGTTTTCGCCTTTGACACCGGCCCGGGCAACATGCTCATCGACGCGCTCGTCGCGCATTTCACGCGGGGCCGCCGGCGATTCGATAAAGATGCGCGTTTGGCGCTCACGGGACGCAGCATTCCCGCCTTGCTCGATGAACTGATGCGCGACCCCTATCTTCGCCTCGCGCCGCCGAAAAGCACCGGCCGTGAGTATTACGGCCGGGCGTACGTGCAAAAGCTCCTTTCCGCGGGCCGGCGCCATCGCGCGCGACCCGCCGACCTCATCCGCGCCGCAACCTCATTCACCGCGCTCTCCGTCGTCGATGCGTTGCACCGCTTCGTCCTTCCCAAGAACAAGATTCACCAGCTTATCGTCTCCGGCGGCGGCGCGCACAATCCGCTCGTCCTGGCGCAGCTCGCAGCGGCGCTTCCCGAAATCGAAGTTCTTCCTTCCTCCTGCCTGGGCGTTTCCGAAGACGGCAAAGAAGCGTTCGCTTTTGCGCTGCTCGCGTATGAGACGTTTCATGGCCGCCCGGCCAACTTGCCCACGGCCACGGGCGCCCGCGGCCCGGCCATACTGGGGAAAATCTGCTATGCCCCGCCGCGCTAATCGCTCCCGCGTTCGAAGTTGCCTCCCCCTCTTGTTCAATTGCCTCTTTGTTTGCGTTTTGATCTCATGCTCGCACTCCTCCGCCTACGATTCCTCTTCTCTCACCTTCCTCATCGAAGCCAACCCCACCAACCTCGACCCACGCTACGCCACCGACGCGCAATCGCAGCGCGTTGACAGTTTGCTCTTCAGTGGCCTCCTTGAGCGCGACGAGCAGATGAATCTTCGCGGGGACCTTGCGGAAAGCTGGGAAACGCCGGACCCGCTCACCTACGTGATTCACCTCCGCCGCGGCGTCGGCTTCCACGACGGCCGCCCCGTCACCTCCGCCGACGTGAAATTCACCTTCGACTCGATGCTCAACGCTGCAAACCGGTCGCCGAAGCGCGGCGCCTTCCGTATGGTTGGCTCCATTGAAGCGCCCGACGACGCCACGGTTATCTTTCATCTCAAAGAAGCCTATGCCTCATTTCTTTGGAACCTTGCGCGGCCCGCGGTCGGAATCATTCCCGCGAATTCCGGCGCTGATTTCGCGCAGCATCCGGTCGGCTCCGGACCATTTCGTTTTGTCAGCCAGCGGCAGGACGACGAAGTGATCGTCGAGCGGAACCCGGTCTATTTCCGCGGCGCTCCGGAGCTCGCCCGAGTACGCTTCCGCATCGTGCCGGATGCCGTGGTGCGCGCGCTCGAATTGCGCAAAGGTGCGGCTGATTTGGAAATCAGCTCGCTTTCCCCGGATATCGTGCCGGTCCTCGCGCGCCAGCCGGCTCTGGAGGCGACCCAACGCCCCGGGACAAACTTCGACTATCTCGGAATCAATCTCGAGGACCAGGTGCTGGCGCATCGCGAAGTCCGCTGGGCGCTGGCATTGGCGACCGACCGCAGTTCCCTGGTTCGATACCTCCTGCGCGGCCAGGCGCGAATGGCCAATGGGATTCTTCCGCCGATTCACTGGGCCTACGAGCCCAACGTGCAGCAATATCCCTACGACCCGGTACGCTCGGAAGCGCTCCTCGATGCCGCGGGCTTCCCCCGTAAAGCGGGCGGTGTCCGGTTTCATCTCACGCTGAAGACTTCCACCGAAGAGCGGGCACGCCTTCTGGGTGCCGTTTTGCAGGAGCAGTGGCGGCGCGTGGGCGTCGAACTCGAGCCTCGGCCGCTCGAGTTGGCCACGTTGCTATCGGATGCAGCCCACGGCAATTTCCAGATCTGTTACCTGCGCTGGGTTGGCGGAAACTTGGATCCCGACATCTTCGAATTCGCATTCTCCTCGAAGCGCTTCCCGCCCGACGGCGCGAATCGCGGCCATTACCGCAATCCGCGGATCGACATACTCACGGATCGCATCCATTCGGAAATGAACCGGGAGAAGCGAAAAGCGCTGTGCAGCGAAGCGCAGAAGATCCTCGCGGAGGACTTGCCCTACATCCCTTTGTGGTTTACCGACGTGGTTTCCGTGCACCGGCGCTCGCTCGGCGCGCTGAACCTCTCGCCCACGGGCGATTACGACTTTCTCGTCGCCCTCCGCGCTGGCGCCGCTCCCTAGTGCCCTGTCTCTGAAGTTCGCCGACAGAATTTGCCGCCACAAGTCGTTGTAGGGGCGCGCTTTAGCGCGTCCCCTTTTACGTCTCGCCTCGGAGATCACCTATCGCATCGAGGAAATTAATTCAGCGCGCGCTCGATCTCCGCGAGCCCGATGGCGCCCTCGCGCCCCACTTTCCAATCATCATTCTGTAGATGAACAATTGTGGAGGGTAGTGATGCTCCGCTGTCACCGGCGTCGAGCACCAGGGGCAAGCGGTCCCCAAGTTGCTTGATGACTTGGCCGGCGCTCGAGCAGGAGGGAAAGCCGGAGATATTTGCGCTGGTGCCGGTGATGGGCCCGTCGAATTCCTCGATGAGCCGCGAGACGACTTCGTGCCGCGGCCAGCGCAGCGCGATTTTGCCCGTGTTTGCCGTGACTTTCAGCGGC
>QHYP01000150.1:0-7793 GCA_003224195.1 Acidobacteriota bacterium
ATCGCGCCGATTACAACATCAACGCGAAAGATTCGCTATGGTTCTATAGCTTTATCCAAACCAATCCTTCGCGCGATACGTTGCCCTTTACGGGTTCGACCCTTCCGGGGTTCCCTGAGTTCGCGACGCGCCACGTCAAACAATACGTGGCCGCGTGGAACCATACGATTAGCACGTCCACGCTGAACGAGGTTCGCGCCGCCTTCACGCGCTTCAATTTCGACGCGGTGGAACCCGTCACGCCGCAGTTGCCGTCCTCCGCAGGCTTTTCGGGTATCGTTCCGCAGGTTCCCAGCAAAACCGGGCTGCCGGTGCTCGCCGTCACCGGCCTGTTCACGCTGGGATTCACTGACAACGGTCCTCAGCCGCGCATTGACCAGACCTATCAACTCACCGACAATTTCTCGAAAATCTATGGAAACCATGCGCTCAAGTTCGGTTTCGAGGGCCGCCGGTTCAATGTCAGCAATCCTTTCTTCGCCCGCTTGGGCGGTCACTACACCTTTAATGGCGCTGGCGCTTTCTCAAGTCGCGTCCCCGGTGCTGATTACCTCCTTGGTTTTCCTGACAGCTATTTCCAAAGCGGTAATTTCATCGATGGTCAGGCGTATGAGTCTTATTTTTACGCCCAGGACCAGTGGAAAATCCGCCCGGATCTGACTCTAACCTACGGCATGGGGTATCAGGTGGATACGCCGATTACGGACCGGACGAACCACGCGCGCGCGATTAACTGCTTCCGCGCGTTCCAGCATTCCACGATTTTTCCCACAGCGCCGGCGGGCCTGGTATTTCCGGGCGACGCAAACTGCAGCTCTTCGGGTTACGCAACGCACTACAACGACTTCGGTCCCCGGATCGGATTCGCTTACAGCCCGAATTGGCGTTGGATCTCCGGCGGGCCCGGAAAGTTCTCGGTTCGCGGCGGGTTCGGCATGTACTACAACCGCGGCGAAGAAGAGCTTACCCTTCAAAACCTGAACGCGCCACCGTTCTCACTGGCGACGAACGGAATCGCGGATCTAGTGGGAAACCCAAGCTTTATCGCGCCCTTCACCGACATCAAATGCGTTGACCAGAACGGCAACCCAATCGCCGGCTGCACACCCTCAGGCCCATCGGTTTCGATCGCCAATAAGTTCCCGTTCGCCCCGCCAGCACCAGGCAGCCCGGTGGACTTCACTTTCTTCGAGCCTATGAGCCTGAACCTGCTCGACCCCAACTTCCGCGTGCCGTATGCTATGAACTATAACCTGACGGTCCAACGCGAAATCCCGGGCAGAATGATCGTTTCCGTAGGCTACGTGGGCGCGGTCGCGCGTCACCTTGAGAGCACGAATGAGCTCAACCCCGGCGTCAATCCAACAGGATGCTTGACGCAGTCTGTCGTGGTCAATGGCCAGACGCTTACGTGCGTCGCCAACCGCGGCAACCAGCCGAAATTGTTCCCTGGAAACTTCAATTATCCAGGCAACATCTTCGGCGGCCTCAGCCAACAGTCCACGAACGGCAGTTCAAAGTACAACTCGCTCCAAGTCAGCGTGAACAAGGCCTTAACGCATGGACTGACGTTTCTGGGGTCCTACACATACAGCCATTCGCTGGACTTCGGCTCGAGCTTCGAGAACGGCAGCTTCGGCGGCGCGAACCGTGGCCAGAATCCATTCAACCCACGGGCCAACTACGGCCCTTCCCAGTTCGATGCGCGGCATCGCTTCGTGTATAGCTACTCGTATGATTTGCCGAGCATCCGGAAGATCCGCGGCCTCGGCGCGATCCCCAGCCGGTTTACGGATGGTTGGAAGCTCGCCGGGATCACTACCTTCCAAAAGGGTTTTCCAGTGGATATCCGTGACACGGGGTTGCGATCTTTGACGTGCGACAACTTCGTGTTCTACGCGTGCTGGGATGTGCCCAATCAGATTGCCCCGGCTCAAATCCTGGATCCCCGGAATACCTTCAAGGATCCGACAGGCAAGCTCATTGCGAACGCTTACTTCACGACCACGTCCTTTGCGCGCGCGGCGGTTGGAACGAATGGGAGTGCAGCGCGCAACCCGTTTGCGGGTCCCGGGCTCAACAATTTCGATGTGGAGATTTCAAAGGACACCACAATCACAGAATCCACTCGAATGGAACTCCGCCTGGAGATGTTCAACGTGTGGAACCACGTCCAATTCATGAACCCCAATGGGAACATGAACTCCAGTTTGTTCGGACGCGTGACTTCGGCGAGGGATCCTCGCATTTTGCAGCTCGCCGGGAAGTTCTATTTCTAAGTCCTACTGAACACTTTGACGAAAGAGGGCGTCCCTTATGGGACGCCCTCTTCTTTCACCCCGACACGTTTGAGATGCGACGAATAAACTCGAAACAGTCTTGTTCAGCTTGATTCGGCCGGAAGTTCTTCGACTCTTTTTACGTCGGGGAACGCATCCACGCTCAGGCTTCGAGTGCTGTTTCCGAGACCTCGCGCGCGGACTCCGCCGCAGGGAGCGGTGGGCGCTCCTCCAAGTGATCCAAAATTGGCTTCCAAGTTGTCTCCACCGGGCACGGCAGATTCTTCGGCTGAGCGCGCCACAGCGGCAGAGGCCCTTCACGGTTGAGGAGTTGCGCAGCACGCGGGCTCCCCGTCAGCCGCAAGTGTTCCTGCAGCACGAGACGCAGCCACTCTTCCTCCTCGGCGTGAGGGGGCATCAGCGCGATGAACTCGCGGTTCAGGGTTTCATGGACATTTGCCGGTAGAAGGTAAGCCAGCCCGCCGGTCATACCGGAGCCCAAATTCAAACCGGTGGAACCGAGGATCAGAACAATCCCCGCAGTCATGTATTCGCAGGCGTGCTGTCCCGTGCCCTCGACCACGGCCAGAGCGCCGCTGTTGCGAACCGCAAAACGCTCGCCGGCGCGGCCCGCGACATAGAGTTGGCCCGAGGTCGCGCCATAGAGAACCGTGTTTCCAACCAGCACGTCTCCGCGGCGCGATGCGCGCGGCCCTGCAGTCACCGCGATGGTGCCGCCGCTAAGTCCTTTGCCGACGTAATCATTGGCTTCGCCAGTGAGCCGAAGCGTGATTCCTGACACCAGAAACGCGCCAAAACTCTGGCCGGCGACACCTCGGAAAGCAGCTTCGTGTTTTTCTCCCGATAGAGGCATAACGCCGAGGCGTTGGACGGATTCTCCCGTCCAGCGCGCCCCAATCGTGCGATGCGAATTCCTGAGCGCTAGAACGCCGCTGCGCCCACTGGCAGACGTTCCTGGCCGCCAGACGATGTCGTAGCCGTCTGGGACCTGCCGCGGAGCGCATTCGACGCGCCCGCTGGCCGAGCGCGGCGGAGGATTAAGGAACGGCTTCAGCCATCCTGTGTCTTCCGGGGAGCGCGCGCGCAGCTTGCTTTCGTCACCGACGAGCTCACTCAATGAGCGCACACCGAAGCGGGAGAGCCATTCGCGGACTTCGTGCGCCAGGGCGCGGAAGAAGGAGATAACCATCTCAGGCTTGCCCGCGAAGCGCGTGCGAAGCGCCTCATCTTGCGTGGCGATCCCTACCGGGCAAGTGTTCAAATGGCACTGGCGCGCCATCACGCAGCCGATCGCAAGAAGCGAAGCCGTGCCGAAGCCGAATTCATCCGCCCCGAGAATCGCGGCCAAAACGACGTCCCGTGCAAATTTTAGCCCGCCGTCCACACGCAACGTGACGCGCGAGCGCAGGCCCGTGCGCGTCAGCATCTCATGAGCGTTGCGCAGACCCAACTCCCACGGCACACCGGTATTCTTGATCGACGTAAGTGGAGACGAACCCGTGCCGCCATCGTGCCCGCTAATGGTGACCGTATTCGCGCCGGCCTTGGCCACTCCGGCGGCGATGATGCCGACCCCCGCTCCCGAAACCAGTTTCACGCCAACTCGAGCGCGGGGGTTGATGGCACGCAAATCGTAGATCAACTGCGCCAGGTCTTCGATGCTGTAAATGTCGTGGTGCGGCGGCGGCGAAATCAGCGGCGTGCCGGGAACGGCGTGGCGAATGCGCGCAATGTAAGCGCTCACCTTGTGGGCCGGTAATTGGCCGCCCTCGCCGGGTTTCGAGCCTTGCGCCATCTTGATCTCGATCTCTTCAGCATGGACCAGATACTCCGCTGTAACGCCAAAGCGCGCAGACGCCACCTGCTTGATCTTATTCGCAGCCGCGGGTTCCGTTCGATACAGCGCCGGGTCTTCCCCTCCTTCGCCCGTATTGCTGCGAGCGCCCAGGCGATTCATCGCCAGCGCGAGCGTGCGATGCGCCTCCGGACCCAACGAGCCAAGCGACATCGCCTGCGTGCTGAAACGCCGCAAAATGGACTGCTCGGACTCGACCTCCTCAAGCGGAACAGGTTTGCCGGGGACGAGTTCGAGCAGGTCGCGGACGGAAACCGGCTCCCTGCGGATGCCCAAACTTTCATAATCGGCGTAATTCGCAGCATCGGGGGACTTGACGAACGCGTGCATCCGACGCACAACTTCTGGCGAGGTTGCATGGCGCTCGCCGGCTTTGCGAAACCGGTAAAGCCCGGCATCGGGAAGCGCGGCTGCCGCCGCAGCGTACGCGGCGGAATGCGTGCGCAGGTAATCGGCGAGCACGTCATCCAGGCGCTTACGGCCGAGATACGCGGCCGCATCCTCGAAGTATTCGGCACAGGCCGAGTCCTCGAGACCGATGATTTCAAATAGATGGCTGTTGCGGTAGCTCGCGAGCGTGGAGATGCCCATTCGCGCGAGGACCTTCCGAAGACCGCCGCATACCGCCTTGCAGTACCCCTCGACGACGCCGTCCGCGCCCGACGCCGCGAAATGCATCGCTAGGCATGGGTGCACCGCGCTTGCGCCGGCGGCCACGAGCAGCGCAATGTGGTGCGTATCGAATGCCTGGCCCGTTTCCACAATCAGGGGCACGTCCCAAAGACCCTCCGCGACCATCGCCTTCCACACAGCCGCCGTAGCCAGCAGCGCCGGCAACGCGGCGCGCGATTCGCTCACGTCGTGGTCGGAGAGGAGGACGAGCCCCGGACGCGCGCTAGCCCTAAACGGGGTTCCAGCGAGGTGAAGGAGGGCCGAGCGCGCGCCCGAGACACCCTTTGCAGCTTCAAACGTAAAATCGATGGGAAGAACAGGACCAAACGAGGCGGAGAGTTCCGCCATTTGCCCGGCTGTCAGAATGGGCGAGTCCAAAACGGCAGAATCGCTCACACGAACGTCAAGAGACATGACGTGCGTTTCGCGCAGTGGATCGATGGGAGGATTGGTGACTTGCGCGAAGCGCTGTTTGCAGTAATCCCAGAGCGGCCGCGGCAGTACAGAAAGAAACGCCGGTGGCGCGTCGTCCCCCATGCTCCAGTTAGCTTCCTTGCCCATCAACAGGGACGAAAACAAGATTCGGAATTGATCTTCGGTCCAGCCGAGTGCCGCAGCCGCGCGCTGAGGCTCGACCGGAACGGCCGCCGCGGCTTCCCCAGCCTCCAAGCGCCTCCGGCACGCAGTTCTGCCCTTCGGAGTTGTGCCGGCAAGGCGGCGAAGAATTTCCGGCCAGCGGAAGACGTCGCCCGCTGCGGGATGTACGAGCAGCATTTCTCCCGGCCCGAGCCGCTGGCGCTCGGCGACATGAGCCTCCGGAACATCCAGCAGCCCAGCTTCCGAACCAGCGATTAGCAGGCCGTCGCGCGTGCGCAGGTAGCGCAACGGGCGCAGGCCATTGCGGTCCAGCTTTGCGCCCACATACTCACCGTCGCTGAAGATCAGGGCCGCGGGGCCGTCCCACGGCGCTTCCGAGCCGCATAGAGCGTCAAGGGCTTCGCGCACGGCCGCCGGAAGCGTCGGGTCGTTCTCGTATGCCGGCGGCACCATCCGTAGCAGGGCATTCTCCAGTGAGCGGCCGCGCAGAATCTCGAGTTCAAGCCCATTGTCTAAACTCGCGGAATCACTGACGTTTGGTTCCAGCGCGCGGAACCACTCGCCTGCCCCCAGTTCCCCACAAATGCCGCGTGCGCGCGCGCGCAGCCACCGCCGATTCGCCACGATCGTGTTGATTTCGCCGTTGTGCGCGATGTAGCGAAACGGCTGAGCGAGATGCCACGACGGTTGCGTGTTCGTGGAATATCGTTGGTGAAAAATCGCAAATGTAGTCTCGAAGGAGGTATCGCGCAAATCAGTGTAAAACCGCGGGAACTGCCCGGGCGTGAGCAAGCCCTTATAGACAACGGTTCTTGAGGAAAGCGAACAGAAGTACGCTCCCTCCGGCACAAACGATTCAGCCCGCTTGCGCAGGAGCGCGAGCTGCAACTCAAATGGCGTCTCCGCCCGTAAGGAATCCTGCGGGGCGATGAAGAACTGCAGGATGTGCGGCATCGTCGCGAGCGCCTGGCTGCCGACAACGCCCCCCTGCACGGGAACGACCCGCCATCCCAAAAAGCCCAGCCGCACTTCGGCAGCGGCCGCTTCCACGGCCTCGCGCGAGACTTTTTCACGCGCGTGGGGCACGAAGAGCATGCCCAGACCGAACTCGTTAGGCAGGTCAATCCCTTCTTCCGATGCTCGCGCGCGGAAAAACTCCTCAGGGAGTGAAGTCAGCAGGCCGGCACCGTCCCCGCTCGCGCCGTCGGCATCCACGCCGCCGCGATGGGACAACCGTTCCAGCGCCTGCAGTGCCAATTCGACGATTTCGTGACTCGGCGCAGCGCCCAGCCGTGTGACGAAGCCGGTCCCGCAAGCGTCGTGGTCCGGGTGCCCCCAATTGGGATGTCGACCGGTTTGCGGTCGCTCACTCTGCTGACCGCTTTGCGGCCGCTCGTCACACAGATACATACGAGTTTAGTACCCGCACCCCGGGCGAAAGTACAACGCAGATTTTTGATGGGCCGAATCGTTTTTATAGAAGTGTCGAGAAGATGTTTCGCAGGCTAAAACTTGGTGACTTCGGTGAAGCGAAAATCGCCGATCTTCATTGCCGGCACGACCATCTCGAACGCTTCTTCGCCCGTCGCGCGTACTGCTGGACCCAAAAGCTCAACGTTGCGCAGCATTTCGAGGATGCTCTGGTTGAAGCGGAAATTGCGCACCGCAGTAGTGACGCGGCCTTTCTCCACGAGGAAGAGACCATCGCGCGTCATCCCGGTAAGTACTTTTTCGTAGGGGTCTACTTCCCGGATGTACCAAAGCCGTGTGGCAAGCAGCCCGCGTTCGGTGGAGCAAATCATCTGATCGAAGCTGGCTTTGCCACCCGAGAAGACCAAATTCATCGGTGCCTCGCCGTATTCGTTGGGCAACGGAAATCCATGCCCCGTCGGTTTCTTGCGCGCCCGCCTTGCTGCATAACGCGAATAGACCAGGTTTTTCGGAACGCCGCTGTCCACCAGAAGAACGCGCTGCCGGGGCAGGCCTTCCCCATCGAACGGCGCACCAAGCTGCAGCGGATTGTAGACATCGTCGAGGATGGTGATGTTCTTGCCGAAGACCCGTTTACCCATGCGGCCGTTCAAGCAAGAGCGCTTGTCTTCAAGGGCGGTCGCAGCGAAATCATAGAAGAGAAAGCCGACGAGATCGAGGACGGCCGCGGGCTCGAGAATGACCGTGTACCGGCCCGGTTCGAGCTCCCTGGGACCCGTGGACCGGTGAGCTTTATCACTTGCTCTCTGCGCGAGTTCGAGCGAGTTGAAGCCTGCAACGCTCGCCGAGTTGGCCTTGGCCCAGCTTGTCGCACCCTCTTCCTGCATAGTCACGGAAAACTCGGCCCGGGTTTGCCGGTAAGCGGCAAAAAGGCCGCG
>QHYP01000150.1:7813-11842 GCA_003224195.1 Acidobacteriota bacterium
CTCGCGAAAATCCCGGCGGCCACCTGGCCGCGCCTTCCGGCGAGGTCACAGACACGGCGGACGGCGCGGGCCCGGTCCTCGGGCATGAGCGCGGCCGTCTGCGCCACGAAGCGGCTGACACTGCGGTAGCGCTGACGGCCGGGCATCGGCAGCAAGCGCGGATCCCTGGGCTGGCTGTGCGCCAGGGAGAGAGACGCCTCGATTGCCCCGCGAAGCGAATCTTCGTCCGTGCGGTTCGTCGTGGCCCGGGCAGTCCGACCATCCGTGGCCGTGCGAATCGAAATCGTCAAACCCTGCTCGGCGACGTTCTGGTGTATGCCGTTGTTGGCAAAGCGGGTGAGCGCATCCGTAGTCTCGTCAATGTGAACCTCGGTTTCGCCTGCTCCCGCCAGCTTCGCAAGGCGGAGAACATTTTCAACGATGCGGCCAAGGTCGCGCACCGAGTGAAGAGACTGAGAGGGGCCGGGGGAGCTCATGATTTCGCGAAGGCGGAACCGATCTTCACGTTGCAAAAGCGCGCGGGCGCGGCACCGTGTCCAGTCCCCATGGTCTGCATCGGCTGGCCTTTGCCGCAGTTGGGCGTACCCCAAAGCGTCCAGTGGTCGCGCGAACAGATGGCGTCACACGAGTTCCAAAACTCCGTCGTAATGCCGCTGTAACTGGGGTTTTTGAGCATTCTCGTTTTCTTCCCGCCTTTGATCTCCCAACCAATCTCGGTCGAAAACTGAAACTGATAGCGGCGGTCATCAATGGACCAGGAGCGGTTTGTTTCCATAAGGATGGCCTCGTCCGTGTCCGCGACGAGGTCGTTAAGGCGCCACGCGCCGGGAAGCAGGCTGACGTTCGTCATGCGGATGATCGGGAGCCGGTTCCAACTCTCCGTACGCATTGTACCGGAGGAGCGCGAGAGGCCGATCAGGTGAGCGGTTTCGCGGTTGGAGAGATAGCCCCGGAACTGGCCGTCCTTGATGATGTCCGTGCACTGCGCCGGCACCCCTTCATCGTCGTAGGCGAACGTGCCGAGCCCGGGGCCGTGCTCGAGTCGTGCGTCCGCAACGACGTTCACGATTTCGGAGGCGTACTTCAAGCGATTGAGCTGATCGAGAGTAAGGAAGCTCGTCCCAGCAAAATTGGCTTCTTGCCCGAGGACGCGGTCGAGCTCGATGGGGTGGCCGATGGATTCGTGGATTTGCAATCCAAGCTGGTCTCCCGCAAGGATCAGCGTGCCGGTGCGCTCCGGACACTGCGCGGCGGAATGCAATGCGACCGCTTCTTCGGCTACGCGGGGGGCGTGCCGCAACAAATCGAGCGACTCGATGAGTTCATATCCTTGCAGCGCGTACTGCCCGCCAAAGCTATTCGGATAGGACCGCTTCTGGATCTCATCGCTCTGAAACGACGTGGCCGCGACGCCGCAGCCGGATTGGACCTTGCGCTGATGAATGCGCGAGCCGATTGAGGAAGCGAACCACTGATCGGTTTTGCGGAACTGCATTCCGGTTTCGGTGAGCGTGACGCCTTTGACGCGGCGCATTTCCGCGTCGACAGCGAGCAGGTGTTCCAGTTGTTTTTCGAGCAGCATCTCGAACGGATCTTTCCGCAATGGGCTCTGCCAGCTATCCACGTACGCCTCTTCAGGAGCCAAGACCACGTCGGCACGCTTCGCCAGAGCCGAGGCTTTGGCAATGGCCACGGCCTGTGTCGCGCAAGCGGCTACGCCTTCGCGGGTGAGCCGGTCGGTCGAGGCAAAGCCCCACGCGCCATTCGCGACAACGCGGATCCCTATGCCGATGGTTTCGGATTGGGCCAGCGTTCCGACCTGGCCGTTCTTTGTCGTGAGATCGCGCTGCCGCGTGTGCATAACACGCACGTCTGCGTACGTCGCTCGGCGAAGGCGAACTGCGTCTAGTGCATGTGTGCAGAGGTCCCACATGGCTGCGGTTTGAAGGGGATTTCCTCCTCAGGGACACGATTCATCGCGCCCCTGGGCAGAGAAATTACGTACCTTCCTGCCAGGAGGACAAGTAACGCTCCTGCTCGGCGGTGAGCTTGTCGAGTTTGTGGCCCATCGACTCAAGTTTGAGCCGCGCGATTTCCTTGTCGATATGCTCCGGCACGACATAAACCTGCGGCTTCAGCTCTTTGGCGTGGCCCACAAGATATTCCGCGGAAAGCGCCTGGTTGGCAAAGCTCATGTCCATCACCGCCGCCGGATGTCCTTCGGCCATGGCGAGATTCACCAGCCGACCTTCTCCAAGGAGATAAATTTTGCGCCCGTCTTTGAGTTCGTACTCGTCCACGAGCGGACGCGCTTCGCGCTTCGCCTTGGACATTCGCTCCAGCGCCGGAATATCGATCTCCACGTTGAAGTGTCCCGAATTGGCCACCACCGCGCCGCTCTTCATCGCTTCGAAATGCTCAGCCCGAATGGCGTTCTTGTTGCCCGTGACGGTGATGAAGACGTCGCCTTCCTTGGCCGCATCGGCCATCGGCATCACGCGGAAGCCGTCCATGACGGCTTCAATTCCCTTCACAGGGTTTACCTCAGTGACGATCACGTCCGCTCCAAGACCCTTTGCACGCATGGCCACGCCGCGCCCGCACCAGCCATAGCCTGCAATGACCACCCTGAGTCCCGCGAGAAGAAGGTTCGTCGCGCGGATGATGCCGTCAATCGTGGACTGCCCCGTCCCGTAGCGATTGTCGAAGAAGTGTTTCGTCTCGGCGTCGTTCACGGCAATAACGGGATACTTCAGCGTGCCGTCTTTCGCCATGGCGCGCAGGCGAATCACGCCCGTGGTGGTCTCTTCGGTTCCCCCAATCACATTGGAAACAAGATCCATTCGCTTGGTCAGGAGTGTCGTGACAAGGTCCGCTCCGTCGTCCATCGTGATGTGCGGCTTGTGGTCGATCGCGGCGTTCAAATGGTTGTAATACGTCGTGTTGTCCTCGCCCTTGATGGCGTACGTCGGGATACCGAACTCACGGGTAAGAGCCGCGGCGACCTCGTCCTGAGTCGAGAGCGGGTTCGACGCGCACAGTACAACGTCGGCGCCTCCATCGCGCAACGTGATTCCAAGATTCGCGGTCTCGCTTGTCACGTGCAGGCACGCGGAAATGCGAATGCCCTTGAGCGGTTGTTCCTTGCTGAACCGTTTGCGGATGATCTGCAACACGGGCATCTGCTGCTGCGCCCATTCGATCTTGCGCTTTCCCGCCTCCACGAGAGAGATGTCTTTAACGTCGCCCTTCAGTTGTTCGGCTGTCGCCACACTCGTGCTCCGCACTATTTTCCCCAGTTTGCCCCGTCAGCTTCGCAGGAGGTCAGCGATGCGCGGCGACTTCCGCGTTCGCCGTCGTGGAGAGTCCGGCACACTTGCGCAACGCGTCCGCGCGATCGGTGCGCTCCCAGGTGAACCCCGGACCGCTCCGCCCGAAATGGCCGTACGCCGCCGTGGGTTTGTAGATCGGCCGGCGAAGATCAAGTGTTTCAATAATGCCTTTCGGCGTCAGCAAGAAGAATTCGCGAACCAACGCGGTGATGCGCTCTTCCGGCACGACTGCAGTGCCGAACGACTCAACCATTACGGAAACCGGCTCGGCGATCCCGATAGCGTAAGCCAATTGAACTTCCGCGCGCCGTGCCAGCCCCGCGGACACGATGTTCTTCGCGATATAGCGCGCCATGTAGCACGCCGAGCGGTCGACCTTCGACGGGTCCTTTCCCGAAAACGCGCCGCCCCCGTGACGGCTGTAGCCGCCATAGCTGTCCACGATAACCTTGCGCCCCGTCAGGCCCGCGTCACCCATCGGCCCGCCAATCACAAATCGGCCAGTGGGATTGATGTGATATTTCGTGTTGCGGTCGAGCATCGCGGCGGGAATGATCGGCCGGATCACCATCTCGATGACCGCCTTGTGGAGATCAGCCTGTGAGACGTTGTCGCCGTGCTGCGTCGAAATGACCACGCAATCGACGCGCGCCGGCCGGCCATTTCGGTATTCCACGGTGACCTGTGATTTGCCGTC
>QHYP01000150.1:11874-24969 GCA_003224195.1 Acidobacteriota bacterium
TGAATAG
Organism: Acidobacteriota bacterium; assembly: GCA_003224195.1. GTDB lineage: Bacteria > Acidobacteriota > Terriglobia > Acidiferrales > UBA7541 > Acidiferrum. The sequence continues at coordinate 11,882 of QHYP01000150.1, forward strand.
GCATGGGCATGAGCTCGTCGGTCTCATCGCAGGCGAAGCCGAACATGAGCCCCTGATCCCCTGCGCCGCCCGTGTCCACGCCCATGGCTATATCCAAGGATTGGCGCTTCACCGTGCACATGACCGCGCACGTGTCCGCGTCAAAGCCATATTTCGCTCGCGTGTACCCGACCCCGCGAATGGTTTCGCGGACAAGCTCGTCATAATTGACGTGAGCGTTGGTGGTGATCTCTCCGGAGACCACCGCGAGGCCCGTGGTGACAAGCGTCTCGCACGCCACGCGGCCCTGCGGATCTTGCCGCATCACTTCATCAAGCACTGCGTCCGAGATCTGATCGGCGATCTTGTCCGGGTGACCTTCCGTCACGGACTCAGAAGTGAACAGAAAATTCTTACCCTGCTGGCTCGAACGGATCTCTCCTTCGTGAGATGCTGGAATCCAGGACGTATACAACCGAACGCGAAAGTTTCCTTCGTTATGACCCTGTCAGACTAACATCGGCTCCAGGGAGTGTCAACGCACTGAATCCAAATGCGTTATTTGAACATTGAGCGGTGATTTTGAAAGGTCGAAGGCCCGTTTTCTCCCATCCAGTGGAACTGCTCGATAGCGGCACGCGCCCGTCTCAGCTTGGGCCGTGGCCCCTGGACCGCTTAGCCCGCGCCACCATCATCCGCTGCTTGGATGTCCAATCTTCTCCCGTTCTTCTTCGCCAGCAGATAGGCGCGGATGAAAGGGTCCAGATCGCCATCGAGGACGCGGTCTACATCGCCCATTTCAAATTTCGTTCGATTGTCCTTGATAAGCCGGTACGGTTGGAGAACGTAGGAGCGAATCTGGCTGCCAAAACTGATATCGAGCTTCGATTCATCGAGCTTGTCCGCTCTCTGGCGGCGTTTTTCCAGCTCAAGCTCATAGAGCCGCGAGCGAAGCATTTTCATAGCGAGCTCCCGATTCTTGTGTTGGCTGCGTTCGTTCTGGCACTGCACGACAATTCCCGTGGCGAGGTGCGTGATGCGCACCGCGGTTTCCACCTTATTGACGTTCTGCCCGCCGTGGCCGCCGGCCCGGTAGGTGTCGATGCGCAGTTCCTCCGGCTTGACGTTGATCTCGATCCGGTCGTCCACTTCGGGAATCACAAAGACGGACGCGAAGGAAGTGTGCCGCCGCGCGGCCTGGTCGAACGGCGAAATGCGCACGAGCCGATGCACGCCGCTTTCCCCCGCGAGCAAGCCGTAGGCATTCTCGCCTTCGAATTGCACCGTCGCAGACTTGATGCCCGCTTCCTCTCCCGGCGTCTCGTCCAGCACCACGGCGCGAAAACCTTTCCGCTCCGCCCAACGGAGGTACATGCGCAGGAGGATCTGCGCCCAATCCTGCGATTCGGTCCCGCCAGCTCCCGGCTTGATGGTCATGATGGCGTTGAGGTGATCGTTTTCGCCCGAGAGCAGCGTCTGCGTCTCGAGTTCCGCCACGTAGCTCTCCGCCGCATCCAGCTCCCGAGAAAGCTCTTTCAGCAAATCGTTGCGCTGCTCGACGCTCGAATCTTCGCGAGCAAGATGAATGTAGGTCTCGATGTCGCCGTAGAGGCGCGTAAGTTTTTCATCAGCAGCGATCTGGTCTTCGGCGCGTTTGCGGTCGCGCAGGACCGATTGCGCCTCTTCCTGGTTGCTCCAAAAATCGGACTTGGCACTGCGGGCTTCGAGGGACTTCAGGCATTCGCGGTTATGCGGCGCGTCAAAGATAGCTCCGCACGAGTTCGATACGCTGCTTCAGCGCTTCAAAACGATGTTCGAGGTCTTCCAGAATCATAGAACTATTCTAATGGCGAAACTTGAAAATCGAAAATCGAATTTCAAACACCGGTTGTCAATGCGGACAGTTTCGAGTTCCCCTGCGTCATTTCCTCGACGCCAGGGCGAACATGGGCAACAAGGCGCTGACAATGACACAGAGCCACGCGAACCAGTCGCCCAAGCGCGTGTACAGTGTCTCGTCCGTGCGAAAGTCATACGGAAGATCGACGCTCGCGCGCACATCGGGCGCCAGGCGCGCGACGATCCGGCCATACGGATCGACGGAAACGGTGTAGCCGTTGTTTGTGGAACGCACCAGCCAGCGGCGATTCTCCACCGCGCGCACACGCGCCATCGCAAGGTGTTGTGCCGGCGCCGCCGACCGGCCAAACCATCCGTCATTCGAGAGGTTGAAGAAGACCTGCGCTCCTTTCGCCGCAAAGCGCCGGATTTCGCCCGCAAAGATCGCTTCATAGCAAATGAAAACGCTGAAGCGATGGCCATTGGCCAGCGTTCCGACGGCGACGTTCGACCCGGGCGTGAATCCTCCAACTTCGTTCGACACGTTCGTCACCACGCGGTGAATCAGCGGAAACGGTTCGTATTCGCCATACGGAACCAGATGGATCTTGTCGTACTCGAACACACGCTGGCCCTGCCGGTCCACCAGAATCGCGCTGTTGTAGGGTGCCATTCGTGTTTGCCCCGCCTGGCCTTCAGAAACCGCGAGCGGCTTCCACTCGATATCCCCAGCGAGGAAAGGCATTCCGGAGCGAATTGCCAGCGCCGAAGTACGCCGTGCAAACTGGGGATCCTCGAACGAGAACGGCGCGGGCGCCTCCGGCCAAACAATGATGTCCGGCGTCTTATCCGGCGGCGCGACGCTTAGCCGTTCAATCTCGTCCAGCTCCGCTGCATGCAGGCGAAACCAATCGCTCTCGTACGATTCCGCTTCCGGAAAATTGAGCTGCACGGCGCGCGCAAAGTGTCCGGCGCGCGCTTCGGGAACAAAACGCGGTCCGAGCCACGCGATGGCTACAAGCACTATGACTGCGCCGAGAAGAATACTGCAGCGGCGCCAGTAGCCCGCCGGTGCGGCGGAAACAGTCCAGGCCGAGAGCGCGTTGAAGCCGGCAACGACAAACGAGAGGCCGTAAATTCCCGTGACGGCCGTCAATTGCACGAGCGCGAGATTCGCAGCCGCCGGGTAGCCAAGCAGATTCCACGGAAAGCCGATTTCGGGAAGATGCGCCCGGACAAACTCAAACGCGACCCACAAGAACGGCGCAGCGATGCAGGCTCGCGCGATGCTGCGGCGAGAGATGAAATTCACGCACCACGCAAAGAGACCCGTCAGAACGCCCCAGGCCAAGGCAATCAGCAGGAGGACGCCAATGCCGCCAAGGTGCGAGAGCCCGCCGTGGACTTCGAGGACGATGGCGATCCAATAGAGAGAAGTGAGCACGAAGACGAGGCCGTGCAAAAATCCAGAGGAGAAAGCGACGCGGCCGCGCGCACCGAAGAGCGGAAGGAGCAACAGCATCACAAAAACCCAGGAACCGATGGCAAAGCCGATGCCCGTGTAGCACTCTGCAAGAAGAAATCCGGAAAAGGCGGCCAAGCTGAGGCGCCCAATCGTGGTGAATTCTTTGCTGGTCGAGGAATATAGAGAGTCGAACAGCGCCATCAGTGCCTGACGATGGCCCTGAAACCTGCGCTTTTGAGACCCTTCCTCGCCGCCTCGGCCGACTTCTGGTCGGCGTACGGCCCCACTTGCACGCGGTAGAATTTGTCACCATTGGGCGTGGAGACAAATGCGGGGAACTTTTTCTTCTGCAGGTTCGCAGCGAGCCCGAGCGCGACCGATTCTTTCTTCATTGCCGCAACCTGCAGCAGGTATGCTCCTGCGGGAGTTGCCGGCACATTGGGCGAGGGTTTGCCATTCGTGGGAGGAACTCTTGCCGGCGCAGGGCCATTCGCACCCCTCCCTATTTCCTTCCACGGAGGCGCGGACTCCGTTCCCTTCAAATGGTCGTCCGCCTTCTTCACGTTCCCGGCGTGATAGAACTCCCATTCCGGATACATCGGCGTCGCGTCCGGGCCTGCCTTGGGATTGCCCGGCTCTGCCCCGCGCTTTCCGCCGGGATCCTTTTTCGGAAGGATTGCAGGATTCGCTGCCAGAGAGGGATCTGCGGCGCGCACCTGAGTGTCGAACTGGTTCTTGCCCATGACGTAGCCGAGCGTGAAAAACACGCCGGAAAAGAGAAGCATCAGGCAAAACAACCCGATGACGTGCCGGCCCTCCAGCACACGTTCCCCGGCGCCGCCCCGTTTTCCTCCGTAGGCCATTCTTACTTCCGCTGTCCCCCTAACGCCTGCACCCACGTATTAATGATATCGATGGGCAGCGGAAACACAATCGTTGTGTTCTTCTCGACACCTATCTCCGTCAACGTCTGCAGGTAGCGGAGCTGGATCGCCGAGGACTGTGTTTCGAGAACTTTGGCAGCGTCGGCAAGCTTTTGCGAGGCTTCGAATTCGCCGGCGGCGTGAATGATCTTGGCCCGGCGTTCGCGTTCGGCTTCGGCCTGCTTGGCGATGGCGCGCTGCATCTGCTCGGGAATATCGACCTGCTTCACTTCGACTTTGGAGACTTTGATGCCCCAAGGCTCGGTGTCCTGGTCGAGAATGATCTGAAGTTTCGCGTTCACCTTTTCGCGCTGGGAGAGAATTTCGTCGAGCTCGAACTGGCCCACGATGCTGCGCAACGTGGTCTGCGCGAGCTGCGACGTCGCGTATTGATAGTTTTGCACCTGCGACATCGCGAGGTTTGCGTCCACAACGCGGAAGTAACAGACGGCGTTCACTTTCACCGAAACGTTGTCCCGCGTAATGATGTCCTGCGGAGGAACGTCGAGTGTCTCCAAGCGCAGGTTGACGCGATACAACACTTCAATGGGCCAAAAAACCAGCCGCACGCCCGCGCCCTTGGCTTCCGGAAGCAGCCGACCGAGCCGAAGGACCACACCGCGTTCCCACTCTTTGATGATGTAAAGCGAATTCCAGAACCAGATGAGACCGAATCCAATGATCACAAGCAAGCCGATAAAGCTGGGTTCCATCGCGCCTCCTGTACCTAGAAGCTTATTCGTTCTTCGTCGAGCCGGCTGAACCTTGCGACGCCTCGACATGCAGGGTCAGCCCATCCACGCGGCTCACGCGAACCGCCTGACCGGCCGGGATCGTTTGCGGCGCGGTCGCCCGCCACAGCTCGCCGCGTACCCGGATCATTCCTTCGTTCCCCGTGCCTGCCGCAATCCCCGGAATCGCGGCCAGCACCACGCCTTGCATGCCGACGAGGTCTTCTGTCCCCGTCGAAGGCTTCCATTTGCGCGATCGCATCACCAGCCGCGCAAGAAACACGGCGAACACAGCAAATGGCAGCGTCGCCGCCAACTCACGCCCCCTCCTGTCAGGGGCGAGCGAATCAGAAAGATTGCACCCAGGAACATGGCCACAACTCCGCCCGCTCCAAGCACGCCATGACTCGGAAATTTCGCCTCGAGAAGGAACAACGCCAACGCCAAGAAAATCAAAAACACTCCAGCCACATTCACCGGCAATATGTGCATGGCGTAAAGCGCCAGCAACAGGCAGATGCCTCCAATCACGCCCGGCGCGAACAATCCCGGATGCGTGAATTCCGTGTAGAGACCCAGCACGCCGAGAATCAGCAGAACGAAGAAAACGTCCGGCTCCACAATCCGCGCCAGAAACCGCTGGCGCAGGGACAGCTCAAAGGGCGCGCGCGCGGGGTTGCGCAATTCCAGTTTCGTTTGCGAGCCGTCAAATCGTTTGATCGTGCGCCCATCGAGCTGGTGGAAGAGTTCCTCGGGCGACGCGACAATCAAATCGACGAGCTTACCGTCGAGAGCTTCTTTCTCGGTGAAAGCTTTCGCATCGGTCACGGCTGTCTCGGCCAGCGACACGTTGCGCCCGCGCTGGCTGGCAAAGCTTCTCAAGTAAGCCGTGGCATCATTCGTGATTTTTCGCCGCAACGTTTCGTCAATCTGCACCGGAAACGCCCCGACGCCGATGAGCGGCGACGCTGCCCCGGCGTGCGTCCCGGGCGCCATGGCCGCCACGTCCGCCGACAGCAGAATGAAAAACCCGGCCGACGCGCCCCGCGCCCCCGCCGGCGAGACGTACACCACGACCGGCACGGATGAAGTCAGAATGTGATTGATGATGTCTCGCATCGAATCACTCAGCCCGCCCGGCGTGTCCATGGTGATCAGCACGAGCGCCGCCTTGCGGCGGGCCGCGTCGGCGAGACCCTCGTCAATGTAAGTCGCCAGGACCGGCTCGACCTCGCGATCGATTTTCAGTTCGAGGACCGTCGCCCGCGGCAAGTCAGTCTCTGCAGCCCCGGCCCAGTCCGCGGAAAACAACGCCAAAACACAAAGGACGTCGAGGAAAGCAACGGGCCACAAGGAGCGTGCCCCTAAGCGCGCCCCTTCCGTCGATAACCGGGCGCTCATGGCTTGGTCGCACCTTGTTTCGCGGCCGGCAGGCGCTGCAGAAGCTGCTTTGCCCCCGCGTAATTGGGAGCGAGCTGGAGCGCATGTTCCAGCTCCTGCCGCGCTAGGTCCGGCTTCTTTTGGTCAATGTAGAGTCTCGCAAGCGCGGTGCGCGTTCCAGCGGAATCGCGCGTCGCGATCGAAGTCCGCAACTCCGCCACCGCTTCGTCCAGTTTCCCCTGCCGCCGCAGCACGTCCGCGAGGCCGCGGTGCGCCGACGCATCGCGCGCATCCGCTGCCAGCGCCGCCCGGAATTCACGTTCCGCGTCGGCCAAGTGTCCCGCGGAAAGCTCCAGCCGCCCGCGTCTCACGTGTTCCGGGCCCGGCATGCTTGCAGGCGAGCTCGGCGAGCCATTCGAGTGCCGCTGTGCAAACTCGACTTCTTGGGGCAGCGCCGTCACGTCCAGTTCGGCGATGATCCGCCCGAACCCGGCAAGATTTTCCGGGCGAACGGCGGGCAGCGGGCCTGCCCGCGATGTAGTTGGAGAAGAGGTCCGCTCGGCTTCGGCCTCGGATTTCTTCCCGGCACGCTCGAGCGCAAAAATAAGCAGCGCCCGCGCCTCCGTGTCGTCGGTCTCGCGCTGCAGAGCTTCGCGAAACTCCGTAACCGCCTCATCCAAATTACTCGCGCGCAGAGCGATCAATCCAAGATTGAACAGGTAGTCGCTCTCATCCGGGTCCAGATCGGCGGCGCGGCGAAGATCTTCCTGCGCGGGCTCGAGCTTGCCAAGGCGTGAACGTGCGATCGCCAGATTGTTGAGAACCTCCGGCAGATCACCAGCCTCGGCAGCAACGCGCCGGAGCGATTCCTGCAAGGCCGAAAATGTCGTCTCGGCCCGGTCCGGCTCGTTCATCCACAGCCGACAGACTCCCGTCGAGAACATCGCTTGCGTGTAGCGCTCATGCGCGGGTGGGATACGCGCAAACCAGGTAATCGCCGTGGGACAGTCGCGCTTGGTGAACGCAACCTGGCCCAGGGCATAGGCGGGTTCCGGCCACTCGGGTTCGAGCCGGACCGCTTCACGTAATTCGCGGGTACGCGCCTCTTCCTGCGTCGCCAGCCGGCCGCGAACGAAATGCTCAAAGGCATCGAGCCGCAGCGGCCTCTGCGCCCGCGAAAAATCGGCAAGGCCCATCGCGAAATTGCGGTCATTCGCAGAGAACAGCCGCCACACGAGTCGCGTGTGCAGGTCCATCAAGGTTTCGAGCAGCCCGGTCTCGCGTACGGGTGGAAAGAGCGCAGCCGGGCTCACCCGCAAGAGATGCGCCTGCACGGAAAGAATGTTGCCGTCAAACGTGTAACTCCCGAATATCACGAAATCCGCGTCCAACTCCCCGGCAACGTGCAGCATCGTGGCTCGACTGAACTTTGCCGAAGAAGGCAGGCCGTACCGCTCGAGCTCCGACGTGCGGGCTTCGTGAGTAAACACTGGTTTGCCCGCGGCCGACAGCCGCTCGATGGTCAGCTCCTCCAGTCCTTCGCTGAGCCAGTCAAGACGCGGCCCCCCGCCTGTATTCTCGAAAGGAAACACGAGAAAGCTGCCTTGTGATGGACTGGTGGGCGGCGTGCCTGCGGGAGCGGTTTGCGCAGAAGCGGGCCCAGGCAAAACGCCGAGCATCGCAATCGCGCACAGCATGCGCAAAGAATTCCAACTGAAAGAGCTCTGCACCATTCTGCGCCTGATTGTAGCAGAGGCGGGCCGGAAGCAAAGGAGAAGACGGTTCGGCCTCGCCCGCAGTGGACGCGCCTTAGAAACCACCGTTGCCTTTTAGGGATTCGCTGCTTCGCTCTTCGGCAAGGGCGTGAGCAGCTCTTCGATGCCAGGTGTCTTCAACACGGCCGCAAACGCGGGATCTTTTTTCACCGTGCTCATATCCGAAAAGCCTTCATCACGCGCTTTGCGAAGGTAGCGGACCGAGCGTTCTATGTCGCCGGCCTGGGCAAAGGACTTGGCGAGCAGGAAGTAGAACCGGCCGCGGTCGTACACGGAGCGGTCCTGAAGGACCGACCCGGTACGCGAGCCCCCGTGCTCGAAGACTTGCGGATCGAGCGCCATCGCCTGACGGAATGTGGCGATAGCCTCTTCGTACTTCTTGTCCCCGAAATAGGCGTAGCCCAGGTTGCTGTAGAGAATCGCCATGTCCGGTTGGATAGCAATCGCCTTGCGATAAGCCTTGATCGCTTTCCCATATCTCTTCCGCTGGTACCACACAGTGCCGACGTTGTTCATCGCGTCGGCGTACTGGGGATTGGTCTTGAAGGCGCGTTCGTAATATTTCAGCGCCGGCGAAAGGAGTGCTTGCTGATGATAGGCGATGCCCAACTTGTTCAGGTACACCGCATTGTTCGGGCTTTTCGCCGCCAGGTCGCGATAAACAGCGGACGCCTCCTTGTATTCTTTGCGTGCCATGTGAAGGTCGGCAACCTGTTCTTCAGTGAGCGGCGGCCGCGCGTCCGGCACCGCCGGCGGCGCGGCGGCCTGCACACCCCGCGGAAGGATTGGCGATTTTTCATCTTCGGTTTGGGTCTTTCCCACAGGGGGAACGAAAACGGCGAGAAGGGAAACAGCCAGCGGAATCGCCACAGTACGGTAGGTCATGGCGAATCTCCTTTGTCTTGCTTCGGCTTGTCAGTATCCTTGTCTTTGTCCTTCTTCTTACCTCCAAAGATACCAAAAAACTTCTGCAGTGGCCCCTTTTTCTTATCGGGAGCCTGCGCATCCGGCTGCGTCGCCTGTTGCGTGCCCGGCTTTCCGTTTGCGCCAGTCTGAGCGGTGGCGCCGGGGGCAAGCGGCGGATTGCCCGGTTTTTGCGGATCACCAGCTTGCGCCCCCGCGGCCGGCGGATTCTTCGGCTGCCCGCCGAAAATGTGCGAGAGCCAGGACGCGGGCGGGAGCGAGGTGACCATGTGTCCGCCACCGTGCCGCTCGCAGAATTCGGTCGGTGCCGTTCCGGTGACGTATACCTCTTCGCGCGTCACCGGGCACTGCGGCGTGGCCAGTTGCAGAGTCTCCGGATCGATGGTAACCGTGACCACGCCTTCCGGCGGATCAAAATCTTTCACGTCCCGGTAGACCGGCAAAGACGTCGCGCGGATCATGAAATCGGCCCAAATCGGAGCCGCTGCTGCGCCGCCGGGCAGGCCGAGGTCACGGTTGTCGTCAAAGCCGACCCAGATCACGCACACCAGGTTGGAAGTAAACCCAGCGAACCAGCCGTCGCGCGATGTGCCGGTTTTCCCTGCGGCCGGCAGCGTGAATCCCCGGGCGCGCACGCCCGCGCCGGTGCCTTTGTTCAAGACGTCTTTCAGCAAGCTGTTCACCAGATACGCCACCCGCGGGTCGAGCACTTGATGCGCCTGCGACGTGAAACTCTCGAGCGTATTCCCGTCCGCGCTCGTCACGCTGCGCACATATTCGGGTTCGACGCGCGCGCCGTTGGTCGCGAACACCGTATAGGCTGCCGCGACGTCGATGGGAGTCATCTCATAAGCGCCCAAAGCCACGGCTGGCGTGGGCTGAATGTTATTGCCCAGGCCGATCTGCCGCGCCACTTGCACCACGCGGCCGTAGCCGATCAGCTCGGCCACTTTGACTGTGGCGACGTTGAGCGAATTGGTCAGCGCGTCGCGCAGCGTCACCGTGCCCATGAATCTTTCGCCGTAATTGTTTGGCGTGTACTCCTTGCCATCGAATTCAAAGGTGGTCGGTTCATCCACGACCGTGGTCGCCGGAGTGACGATTGGCGATACTCCGTCCACCGCATTGTCGAACGCCGCGGCATACACGAACGGCTTGAAGGCCGACCCGGGCTGGCGCCGCGCCACCGCGTGATTCAACTGGCTCTGGCCGTAGTCGCGTCCCCCGATGAGAGCTTTGATCTCTCCCGTGTGCGGATCGAGCACCACCAGCGCCACTTGCACTTCCGGCACCGCTTCGCTGCTTCCTTTCTTGTCCAGCTCGCGCCGCCATTTCGCGTATTTCCGCGCGAGCAGCACATCGACGTTCTTCACGCCGGCGTCGATCGCGGCTTGCGCTGCGCGCTGGAGTGACGGATCCAGCGTCGTATAGACGCGGAAATTCTGCGAGAGCAGTTCGTTCTCGGAGAATTTCTCGAGCAGATGGTCTTTCACCATGTCCACGAAATACGGCGCTTCGTTCCCGGAAATCGTGCTGCGGACGATGCGCAGTGGCGCCCGCCGGGCAGCCTCCGCCTCTTCCTCTGTAATGTATTGGTTATCGACCATCTGCGTGAGGACGCGGTCGCGCGCCTGCACGCCGCGTTCCGGCCGCCGGTCCGCCGATGAGTAATAGTTCGGCGCGCGAATGATGCCGGCCAGAAACGCCGATTCGCCGAGAGTGAGCTGGTGGAGGTCTTTGCCGAAATAGGCGAAGGCCGCCTCGCCAAATCCGTGGATGGCAAAGCTCCCGCGATTACCGACGTACACCTCGTTCATGTACAGCTCGAAAATCTGCTCTTTCGAGAAGCGCTGCTCGAGCTGCATCGACACCATCGTTTCGGCCAGTTTGCGGCCCCACGTCCTCTCCGTGCTAAAGAAGAAACTCCGCGCCACCTGCATGGTCAGCGTGCTGGCGCCTTGCAAGTGCGCTTTGTGGCGCAAGTCGGCCCACGCCGCGCCCAAAATGCGCACGGGATCGAAACCGGGGTGCTCGAAAAATCGCTTGTCTTCCGCGGAGAGAACTGCGTTCAAGAGCGGCTTCGGAATGTCGGCGTAGCGCACCGGCCTGCGCTTTTCGCGCGCACTATCAAACAGATTCGTGATCAGCTCGGGCTCGATGTCCGCGCTCGTAAGCTCGTTGCCGCCGCCGAGCGGCCGGATGGAACTGATGGTCTTGCCGGCGAACTTGACCTCTAGCGTGTTCCCGCCGTCGAAGTAGGAGAGTTTGCTGGGACGAATGTCGACCGTGCCGCCGCGAGAGGTGTACTGGCCCAGCGCGCCGTCTTCGTTCTTTGTCCGGTAGCCGGCCCGCAGCAGGTATGCTGCCAGTTCCTCCGCCGACATGGATTCGCCCGGCGCAATGTGGAAGGGGGCCGAAAAGATCTGCGTCGTGTTCTGCAGGACGTTCCCGGACAGGCGCTGGTCAATCATCCGGGAGTACTTGAAGTAGTATCCCGTGAAGACGCCACCGGCGACGAGGGCGCACAAGAGCAGGAAGCCAAGAACACCCAGACCTATAGTGGAGGTCCAAAAACCCTTCTGCACTCGAATCTGCAAACAGATGCTCCCCGAGGGCTGAACTCTATTGTCTCGCAAGAGCCCCGGCTAGGAAAGACGAAGATGCATCCGGAAAAGTTGCTCTTGCGCGCGCACGGGCGCTGTACTTCAGTTGCCCTCAATACAGGGCTTTGTTTGCGGTGTCGATGGTGAAATGGAGCTCCGTCTTATACACCATGAAATCCACGGGCACCGAATAATTGACCGCGATTTTGACCAGTTGCTGGCTGTTTTCGATCTTGATGTCCTCTCGCTTTATGGGCAGGTCCAAATCCCGTACCTCCTTCCATACGGTCTCGCGGATCTGCTCATCCGAGAACCGGTTCACCACCGCGAAGCGCGCTTCTTCTTGCATTTTGTCCCGGAGCTGGTATTCGTTCACGTAGGCCGGAACAATCTTGATCGAGACATAGATAACGACCAGAAAAACCAGCGTCCACGTGATAGCCTTCGCGCGGCCCTCACCGCGCTCGGCGCACCGGCGCCGCGCAACGAAGTGCCTCTTGCAGGTTGTGTTCATGGCTCTTCCGTTCAAGCTAGCACCGGAAATGAGCGGTGTCGAGACGCAGCGCGAAGCGGTGTTTTCGGAAAGCCAACGGGGCTGCCAAAGTTCGTGGATCGCGATTCGAGACCGGACGCCAACAGAGATTGCCGCGCCCCGCTGCCGAGTCCGGCCGGGGCCTAATAGGCGCGGCCGAAAATTGCGCGCTCCCTCGCGGGTTGACCGCAATACACGCAGGAGCCGCTTGCAGAACTATGCGCGCTTTCTTGGCCGAGCTTCTGGTCGAGCGGAATGCAGCGCATAGTGGCTCTTGTTTCTTCCTTGATTTTGGCCTCGCAGTCGGCGCTGCCACACCAATAGGAATAGGCAAAGCCGTTCTCCACGGCCAGCTTGAACTCCTTGTAATCTCTCGGCTCTTTTGTGTTCGCCCGGCGGAAGGCAAGGGCGCGGTCGTGCAGCGACTTCTGGATTTCCTCCAGAAGCTTGGCCACGCTATTGACTGCATCCGCCAGCGCGATGCTCGACTTGCCTTCTTTGCCCGGGCGGTCGCGGCGCGCGAGCACTGCCGCCTGCTTCGCCACGTCTCTTGGACCCAGCTCGATCCGCACCGGCACGCCGCGCATCTCCCAGTCGTTGAATTTCCAGCCGGGGCTCATGCCTTCGCGCACGTCGAGCGTGATACGCAGACCGGCCTTGGCGAGATCGGTCTTCAGCTTCTGCGCTGGTTCCATCACGGCCTTTTTTTCCACGTCGGTCTTGAAGATGGGAACAATTACGGCCTGATACGGCGCGAGTTTTGGGGGCAGGACAAGTCCCTGGTCATCGCCGTGCGCCATGATGATGGCACCGATGAACCGCGTAGAGAGCCCCCACGACGTCGTCCAGCAGTATTGGAGCTGGCCGCCCTGATCGAGATACCGAATCTCGAAGGCCTGGGCAAAATTTTGTCCGAGGAAATGCGACGTGCCCGACT
>QHYP01000151.1 GCA_003224195.1 Acidobacteriota bacterium
TTTGTCAGCGAAAAAGCGATGTGGCTTCTTCGCCAGGAAGCCAAGCCGAAGGCGATGCCCCCCGGGCTGGCGGCCGAGCCCGTGTTCGGCGGGGCCTTTCATGACATGCTGCTTGAGAAAGGACTGGAAGGTTCCCCGAATTGGGCGCAGGGAAATCAAATTCTGGGGCTGGGTCTGACCACGTACGGCTGTTACTGGAAATGGTTCGGGTCGGAGAAGGTCAGCGCGATCAACAGATTCTTTTGCTTGTTCGAAGGAATTTATGGCGTGGTAGATTTGCTCTCGAACGTTCCGCAGCTTCAGAGCATGAAACCAGCATGGGACCATGTGAAAGCGTGGCTTACAGTCGTCGTGGTCGTCTATAAGACAGCGGAAGAGGTTCTTGAGATGCGGCAAGGAAAGGTAAAGAAACCGCATGAGATCGTGGTGAGGGCCTCCGACCCACGCGTGAAACGCCTCGTCGAAGAGCTGCGCGCCTACAAACTTCCCTTGCAACCGGTGGCGTTGCGAGGGCGTCCACAAACGGCTGCAAAAGGCGCTGCCGGACCTGCCAGGTAGACGAAAGATGCCGGCCTAAAGGCCGGCGCTACATGAATCGACGAAAAACAGGCGGTTACTCGTGGCGGGCGCCGTGGACGATTTGGGAGGCGTGAGGGAGAAGCGCGGCGATGGCGGCGAGGGATTCGGCGGCGCCTTTGGGGCTGCCGGGCAAATTGACGATGAGCGTTGCACCGCGGACGCCTGCGATGCAGCGCGAGAGGACGGCGCGGGGAGTGGATTCGAGCCCCTTGCGGCGCATCTCCTCGGCGAGGCCGGGGATCAACTTGTCGCAAACGGCGGAAGTGGCTTCGGGAGTGACGTCGCGCGGGCCGACGCCCGTGCCGCCCGTGGTGAGGATGAGATCGAACGAGCCGGAATCGGCCAAGCCGCGCAGACGCTCCTCGATGTGCCCGCGCTCGTCGGGGAGCACGGAGGCCGAGGCAACCTGCCACTGATGCGCGAGGCAGGCCTGAGCGACAGAGGGGCCGGAGCGGTCTTCGTACTTCCCCTGGGAGACGGAATCGCTGATGGTGAGGATGGCGACGCGAAGCGGAGTTGGCATCGGCGGCTATTGAGCTTGGACAGGGTCGCGGCTGGCTTCGTCCATCAGGCGCATGGCTTCCATGAGCAGGCCAGTGGTGGATTTTGTGGTGGTGGTGCGGGAAGAGGCGCTGGCCGCGTTGAAGTCGATTTCAAATTCGCCGTCGGCCCAGAGAACCACGCGATAGACGGCGCCGTCGCCTTCCATCTTGCCGACTTTTGCGTCGCGGCACTGGCCGCCCGTGAAATAGAGTTCGCCCTGTTCGCCGCGATGGCGAACGACGAGCCGGCAGGACTTCTGCCCCATTTCGAGCGACTGCATTAAATCCACCATGCTCATCTCTTCGAGGCGACCCTGAATGACGCCGGGGCGCGAGGCGCGCTTTTGCAACTTTTCGAGGTGCAGGCGGTCCACGACTTTCTTCGTGAGGCGGACGAGGTCTTTCACGAGAAACGGCTTGGTGATGAAGTCTTCAACGCCGTCCACCATGGGGCGGAGCTTTTCTTCGATGTCGCCGCGGCTGGCCATGAAGAGAAACGGAATGTGCTTGGAGGCTTCGCGGGCGCGAAGTTTTTCATAGAGTTGGCGGCCATCGAGGCCGGGCATTTTGTAATCGCAGAGGATTACGTCGGGGGGCTCGTCGAGAGCCTTGATGAGCGCCTCCGTGCCGTCGGTGGCGGTGACGACGTCGCAGTGCGGCTCCATGCCCTTGACGAGCAGATCGAGGACGAGGGGATTGTCCTCGGCGATGAGGATGCGAACCGTTGTTTTGGCTGCGGCGGCGGTCATTTGCGCGTGCCTCGCATGCCTCGCGCGGCAGGCTTGCGGCGGTAGTCGTCGCTCTTCCCGCCGGTTTTTTCCAAGAGAAAGATGTCCGCGATCTCGATACCTTTATCCAGGGCTTTACACATGTCGTAGACCGTGAGGGCGGCAGCGGCGACGGCCACCAGCGCTTCCATCTCGACGCCAGTCTGGGCGGCGGCCGTCACGTGGGAGCGTATTTCCACGCCATTCTGGCACAGGCGCGGGGTCACATCAATGTGCGTGAGAGGCAGAGGATGACAAAGAGGTATCCACTCCGAAGTGCGCTTGGCGGCGGCGATGCCGGCGATACGGGCGATTTCCAACGGGTCGCCCTTTGGATTTTTGAGGCGGCGAAGCTGGCGGACGACGGCCGGCGTCATGCGCACAAAGCCGTAGGCGAAGGCGGAACGCGAGGTGACGGGCTTTGCGGAGACATCCACCATGCGGACTTCGCCCCGGGGAGTGTAATGCGAGAGTTTGCGTGAGTCCGCCATCGGAATGGGGGAGATATGCCGGCTTAAGAGCCGACGCACCGTAACCTTAACATGGTCTCAGAGCAGGTCGCGCCGCGGCAAGACGAGGACGGCATCGCCAGGTTGCAGCTCCGGCTTGTCCTCTGGAACGACGAGGAAACAATTGGCGCGGCCGAGCGCGGCGATGTCGCCCGAGCCTTGCCAGGGAAGCTCGCGAACGGAGGCTTCGTCCGAAGACCAGTCGAGAACAGCGGGAAGGAAATGCGTGAGGCCGCCTTTCTGGCGCACCGGCGCGGCAAGGCGCGCGAACAGCAGAGGCAAGGGGCGCGGCTCGGCGCCGCTCAGCAAATCGAGGGCGGGGACGACAAAAAGCTCGAACGTGACCATCGTCGAAACGGGATTGCCGGGCAGGCCGAAAACCGGGACGCCGCGGCAAATGCCGAACACGGCGGGGCGGCCGGGGCGAATGGCGACCGCGTCGAAGAAAAATTGCGCGCCGAGATCGCGCAGGACCGTTTCTACGAGGTCGTATTTACCCATCGAGACGCCGCCGGAAAGAACGAGGGCGTCGACGGCGAGCCCCTTCTCGATGGCGGCGCGAATCGCGTCCGGGCGGTCGGGGACGCTGCCGAGCTCGACAGCCTCACCGCATGCGAAACGGACCTGTGCGGCGAGAGAGAGATTGTTGCTGTTGCGAATTTGGAAAGGGCCGGGCTTCTGCTCCATGGCGACGAGTTCGTCGCCGGTGGAAAGAATGGCCACGCGCGGCTTCTTGTGCACAGCGACGCTATGCGCGCCCACCTGAGCGGCGAGCGCCGATTCCGCGAAGCCGATGCGCTGGCCGGGTTTCAGGAGAATCGCGCCGGCGCGGGCCTCGCTGCCGCGGGGAACGATGTTTTGCGCGCGCTGCACCGGGCGATCGAAGGTGACGCGGTCGGCATCACGCTGCGTGTGTTCGATCATCACGACGGAGTCGGCGCCGGGAGGAACGGCAGCGCCGGTCATGATGGAAACGCAGCCGCCGGGCGCGAGCACGGCGGTAGATTCATCGCCGGCTTTGAGCTCACCCGTGCAAGGAAGCGTCACACCGGGCGCGATATCGGCGGCGCGCACGGCGTAGCCGTCGCGCGTCGAGCGGTCGAAGGGAGGATAGTTGCGGTCGGCGATGACGTTTTCGGCTAGAACGAAGCCGAGAGCCTCGCGCAGCCGGCGCGTTTCGGCGGCAGTGGTCTTCCGCAGCGCGGCAACTTCGCGAATGACGAGCTGGCGCGCTTGATCGTAAGGCAGCATTCCAGACAACGGTGGCGGCCTAAAGGCCGGAGCTATACCGGACATACGCACAATCTCAGAGCCAGGAAGCAAAGAGCGTCCCGGCGGGAATTATGGTCGCGTCGCGCTCAGGGCCGGTGGAAATCATGCCGATCTCCGCATCCAGCGAATCCGAGATGAAGCGGAGGTAGTTGAGCGCGGCCTTCGGCAATTGCGCGGCATCGCGGACGCCGTAGGTGGGCTGGCACCAGCCCGGGAGCGATTTGTATTCGGGCGTGACGCTCTCGAGTTCTTCGGCGGACGCGGGCATCTCGTGAATGGGCGAGCCCTTGTATCGGTAGCCGGTGCAGACCTGGATTTCGCGTTGCGTATCGAAGACGTCGAGCTTGGTGATGACCAGCGAGTCCATGCCGTTGATCATTTTCGCGTAACGCAGGACCATCAGGTCAAGCCAGCCGCAGCGGCGCGGGCGGCCGGTGACGGCGCCGAACTCTTTGCCGCGCTCGCGGACTTCTTTAGCCTCGAGGTCCGGCATTTCCGTGGGAAAGGGCCCGCTGCCGACGCGCGTGGTGTAGGCCTTGGAGACGTTGAGCACGGCCGAGATTTTGGTCGGCGGCACGCCGAGGCCGGTGGCGGCTCCGCCGGAGGTCGCGTTGGACGAGGTCACGTAGGGATAGGTTCCGTGGTCGATGTCGAGCATGGTGCCCTGCGCGCCCTCGAAGAGAACCGAGTGTCCGCCGTCCATCGCGGAATTCAGAAGGGCCGACGTGTCCGTGATGTAGGCGCGAATGCGCTCGCCGAGCCGAAGAGTTTGTTCGACCTCATGCGAGAAATCAATGTCCGCGCCATACGCGCCTTTGGCCAGGCGGTTTTTTTCGGCCACAACGCGCGCCGCCTTCTCGCGGAAGGCCGGCGGGTCGAGCAAATCGCACATGCGCAGGCCGCGCCGCGCCATCTTATCTTCGTACGCAGGGCCGATGCCGCGCGACGTTGTGCCAATTTTGTTCGCGCCGCGAGCGGCTTCCGCGGCCCGCTCGAGCTCGCGGTGATATGGAAAAATCAGATGTGCGCGGTTGCTGACGTGAAGCCTGCCGGAGACATCGATGCCGGCTTTCGCGAGCATTTGGATCTCATTGACGAGGGCTTCGGGATCGATAACGACGCCCGCGCCGATGACGGCGTGGCGCGCCGGGCGCAGGATGCCGCACGGAATGAGCTGGAGGACGAAGCGATCGCCATTGAAGATGACGGTGTGGCCAGCGTTGTGTCCGCCGGCGCAGCGCGCGATGTAGTCAAACGAACCGGCAAGATAGTCAACGACCTTGCCTTTGCCTTCGTCGCCCCATTGCGCGCCGACCACGACGACCGATTTCATACATTGTTCCGCTTCGACCGCACTCTTCCCCGCACGAACAACAGCTAGGGAATCTCAGGAAGGAAACCGCGAGAGCCGCAAGAGATTATGCTACGCGGAGAGGAAGGAGAACGCAAGCGAACGCGTGGTAGGTCAGTTTCCGAGTACGCCTTGGCTCGGGCACCATCGCCAAATGAGCAGCCGGGCCATACCTCCGCTTTGCCAACCAAATCGTCTACTGCTACCTGAATCTCGCTTCGCAAAGTCCAGACTTATCAAAGGGCATTCCGCGTGCGCGATCCTGGAGTTTTGTGCGAGGCTCAGGGCAACGCTCAGCAACTATGCTTCCGCGGAAGAGACTGGGGCTTCCCTCGCCATTCCGTAGTCTTCACCAATTGCTTTAGTTAAGCAAACTCGAGTGCGCGGGTCGAGAAAATGACCGCGAAACTGGGTGGTGCTCGACAAATGGAATCCCTATTGACTGCGCGCGGTCGGGAGATTATTTTGACCGCCTCGATGAGCCTACCGGCTGCACCCTGATTTCGTCGCCATTACACGGCCGAGGCTTTCAGGAGGGAATAAGATGACCGCTCCAGTAATACGCAATCTCCTTCTCGCAGCGCTGTTGCTGCCGGCTTCGGCGGCAGCGCAGAGCGTTTCACCGAGCTCCATACCCACGCAGCACAACGAGGCTACGGTGGCCCAACTCCAAGCGCAGATGGCCTCCGGCATGCTCACTTCAGAGCAACTGACCAGCGAATACATCGCCCGCATCATTGCTCTAGACCAGAACGGTCCCGGGGTCAACGCAGTGATTGAGCTCAACCCGGACGCGCTGGTCATGGCGCGCAACGCGGACGCTTTGCGCAAGCGAGGCGTCGTGCTCGGGCCCTTGCATGGCATCCCAGTCCTGCTGAAGGACAATATCGACACCGGCGACAAGATGCAGACCAGCGCGGGGTCATTCGCGCTCGTGGGCATGCCTGCGTCGCGGGACTCCACCGTGGCGGCGAACCTGCGCGCCGGGGGTGCCGTGATCCTGGGCAAGACCAACCTTTCGGAGTGGGCGAACTTCCGCTCCTTTGAATCGATCAGCGGCTGGTCAGGCCGCGGCGGACAGACGCACAACCCGTACGGTATCGATCGCAACCCCTGCGGCTCCAGCTCCGGCTCGGGCGCGGCGGCATCGGCGAACTTCGCCACGGTGTCGTTCGGTAGCGAGACGGATGGCAGCATCGTGTGTCCCGCAAACGCTAACGGCGTCGTCGGAATCAAGCCCACGGTTGGACTCACCAGCCGCGCCGGCGTCGTGCCCATTTCGCACACGCAAGACACCGTCGGTCCCCACGGACGGACGGTGGCCGACGCGGCAGCGGCGCTGAGCGTCATCCAAAGCCGCAGCTTCGACGGGCGGGACCCGGCGACGAGTGGCGTCCCGCTGGGCTGGCAAGGAACGGGCAAGACACGTCCCAAGAACATCCCCACCGATTACACCAAGTTCGTGAACCCGAACGGGCTCCAGGGCGCGAGGCTGGGCGTGACGCGCGTTGGGTTGGGCGGATTTGACCCGAATGTACCGACGCCGCAATCTGTGCTGGACGGGTTCGAGGCGGCGGTGGACGAACTCACGACGGCAGGCGCCACCGTGATCGACCTGGATGCGCAAGGTTTCAACTTCGCGCCGGCTGACGGCGAGTTCCTGGTGCTGCTCTTCGACTTTCGCAACGATGTGGGGGCGTACTTCGCCACGCGCGTGGGCGTGCCGGTAGCAGGCGGGACGCTGCAGAGCGCCATCGACTTCGACAATGCCCATGCGGACGTCGAAATGCCGTTCTTCAACCAGGACATCTTCGACCTGGCCAATGCGCTCGCGCCGGGACCGAATGACCCGCAGCCCTT
>QHYP01000271.1 GCA_003224195.1 Acidobacteriota bacterium
CTCGCCGCCATCTGGCCGAGCGCCGCCAATCGTTCGCGCTCCGCTAGCTCGCGTTCGAGTTGCAGCTTCTCTTCGATCAGGCGGCAAAGGTCCAGGGTCGCGGGCAATTGCTCGCACAAGAACTCCAGTGCGGCGGCAATCTCCCCGGATAACATCGCCCCGTGCGGCTTCACCTGTAAGACTCCGATCATGCGACCCGCCTGCTCGATGGGAAACGCGCTGTGGAAGGCCGGCTTCTCGGCGGGCGGGTGTTGATCGGGCGCCTCGGGATCGAACAGCGTGAGCCCCGCTTCCGACAACTCGAACATTTCCTTGACCCCCAGCTCGACGAACGTGCGCAGCTTTTCGAGATTTCCCTGCCGGGCAACCTCACGGATCGCGCTGGTGATTCGCTGCGTGCGGTCAATTTCCGTTTGCGCCGTCTCGTGAAGGCGCTTGCCCAAGAAGCGCTGCAGCGGCTCAAAAAAAATCACCAGGATGAACAATAGAATCGCAGCCGAGGCCTCAGGGGGCAACATGGGTTCGAGCCAAATGCCGACGCGGCGCACAAGGCTTAGGTAGAGGAGGGCAAAAAAAGTGACGGAAATCGCGTAGACCAGATTCCTCTGCCGCCCGATCTGTAGAAAATTGAATTTCTGGACGTAGTAAATCAGCCCGCTGAGCGGCAGAATCGGGAAGAGTGCCACCCCCGTGCTGATCCACGGATCATCCGATGTGAATCGATGCCAAGGCGAAACGTGAAGCTCGAAAATGAGGAACGCGGTAACCAGTAGGCCGCTCGCCAGAACCCGGTGGAAGATTTCCTGGCGGTCGTCCGGCGCGGAGCGCGAAAAACGCATTTCCCAGACCGATGAAAAAACCAGCGCGGCTCCCAGCCAGATTCCAAAGCCGCGGCCCAGAGAGTTTCCTGGCGTAAGGAAATCAAAGCCGCGCCCGCTGAGGAGAATCGGATAAACTCGCAACGCGAAATAGACAACCGGCACATAAAAGGCGGCCAGCCACAATCGCTTTCGCGCGCGACCCCGCAAGAGTTGTCGCGTCTCGCTATATTCCAGGTGCAGGTGCACCAGGAGCGGTGGCAAGAAACACAAGCCCATACACAGCAGGGCCCACGCAAATGCCGTCAACAGCGCGGGTGGCTGGGAGTAGTAGACTTGCGCGTTCAGCGCCAGCAGTGATCCGCCATAGAAGAAAAAAAGTGCGAGGCACAAAAAAAAGAACACCCGTTCAAAGTTGCGCTGGCGCCGATACCCGAGTATCACCACCATCCAAAAGAGCTGCAGCAGCGTTCCTGCGGTGAAGCCGATCAGCCGGACGTAGAGAAGAAAGTGCATGGCGAGCCGCTCAGAATCTTATGCTTCTGGGTGAAGCAGTACAATTGCCATGTGCAAGATTTTTCTTGCACCATGTAACTCCCTGAAAAGATGTGTCTTGCGCTCCATCTGGCAGAGCTTCGTTTCCTGCTTGGTTGTCACCTAAAGACTTGACATGGAAGGATTTTCTGCTATATTAGCGCTCGGCAGCGAGGAGTGCTAACTTCCTTCTGTGTTGCCCCAAATCAGTTAGTTCACCTATGGAGGTTCTTCGACGATGGCAGTACACCTGACGCCGCTCCACGACCGCGTAATCGTGAAGCGCATTGAGGAGAAGGAAACCGTGAAGGGTGGCATCATCATCCCTGACACGGCCAAAGAAAAGCCCCAAGAGGGCGAAGTAATTGCCGTCGGCGCCGGCCGCCGCGAAAAGGGCGAGCTCATCCCCCTTGACGTGAAGCCCGGTGACCGCGTGCTGTTCGGCAAGTACAGCGGCAACGACATCAAAGTCGATGACCAGGAGTACCTCATCATCAAGGAGGATGAAATCCTGGCGAAACTCAGCGGCGCGGCGAAGGCCGCCGGCTCCAAGCGCTAACCCGTTCCGGCGGGCTCTCCCGCCAGTTTGTAGCTCGGGCCTTCGGGCCTGAGGGTTTGTCGGCTTAAATCGCTTTACAGCCTATTTTCAGGAGGAAACACGAGCATGGCGAAGCAGATTGTTACAGGTGAGAATTCGCGCCAATCGATTCTGCGCGGCGTGAATATTCTCGCAGATGCGGTGAAGATCACCCTCGGTCCCAAGGGCCGCAATGCGGTGATCGAGAAGAAGTTCGGCGCGCCGGTCATCACCAAGGACGGCGTGACCGTTGCCAAGGAAATCGAATTGAAGGATCCGCTCGAGAACATGGGCGCGCAGATGGTCCGCGAAGTTGCGTCCAAGACCTCGGACGTGGCCGGTGACGGCACGACGACCGCGACGGTCCTCGCACAGGCCATCTTCCGCGAGGGCGTCAAGACCGTTGCCGCCGGCGCCAGCCCCATGGCGCTCAAGCGCGGCATCGACAAGGCCGTCGAAGTCGCCGTTGAGGAGATCAAGAAGCTCTCCCGCGACGTCAAGGGCGAGATGATCGCCCAAGTCGGCACCATCTCCGCGAACAACGACAAGCAAATCGGCAGCATCATCGCCGAGGCTATGAAGAAGGTTGGCAAGGACGGCGTCATCACCGTCGAGGAATCCCGCACGATGGAGACGACGCTCGAGGTCGTGGAAGGCATGCAGTTCGACCGCGGCTACCTCTCTCCCTACTTCATCACCGATCCGGAGCGCATGGAATGCGTTCTCGAGGACGTCCGCATCCTCATCCACGAAAAGAAGATCAGCTCGATGAAGGACCTGCTACCCCTGCTCGAGCAGATCGCCAAGATGGGCAAGCCCCTGCTGATCATCGCCGAGGACGTCGAGGGTGAAGCGCTCGCGACGCTCGTCGTGAACAAGCTTCGCGGCACTCTCCAGTGCGCCGCCGTCAAGGCGCCCGGCTTCGGCGATCGCCGCAAGGCCATGCTCGAAGACATCGCCACCCTCACCGGCGGCAAGGCCATTACCGAGGACCTCGGCATCAAGCTCGAGAACGTGAAAATCGAGGATCTCGGCCGCGCCAAGAAGGTGACCATCGACAAGGACAACACCACCATCGTCGAAGGCGGGGGCAAAACCGCTGAGATCGAGGGCCGTGTGAAGCAGATCCGCGCCCAGGTCGAGGAGACCACCTCCGACTACGACAAGGAGAAGCTCCAGGAGCGGCTGGCGAAGCTCGTTGGCGGTGTCGCCGTCATCAAGGTCGGCGCACCCACCGAAACCGAGCTGAAGGAAAAGAAGGCTCGCGTCGAGGACGCCATGCACGCGACCCGCGCGGCCGTCGAGGAAGGCATCGTTCCCGGCGGCGGCACGGTACTCTTGCGCTGCCTCGGCGCGCTCGATAAGCTCAAGCTGCACGACGACGAGGCCGTCGGCCTCAGCATCGTGAAGCGCGCGCTGGAAGAGCCCACCCGCCAGATCGCGCAGAACGCTGGTTCCGAAGGCGCCGTGGTCGTCGGCAAGATCCGCGAGTCCAAGGACGACAACTTCGGCTTCAACGCGGAGACCGACGAATACGGCGACATGGTGAAGATGGGCGTCATTGACCCGGCCAAGGTCACCCGCTTGGCGTTGCAGAACGCCGCCTCCATCGCGGGCCTGATGCTCACCACCGAAGCGCTCGTGGCCGAACTGAAGGAAGATGAAAAGAAAGCCGCCGCCGGCGCTCCGGGCGGGGGCGGCATGGGCGGCATGTACTAAATTTCGCATCCGACTAGGATGCGAACCCTGAGCGAAGTCGAAGGGCAGCGAGCCGAAGGGCCTCTCTGCAACTTATTCAAACCACAGGGCGTTCCGATTCACCGGGACGCCCTTTTACTTTACGGCCTGTACTAACTCCGCCTTGCCAGTAGCACAGGCACTCTTGCCTGTGCGTTTCTCAACGGACCGAGGGCGTCCCAATTCACCTGCGCGCCCCCTTTCTTGCCTCCTTTGCCCGCCTCCGCTATAGTCATCCCGCCTCAGCGACGACTCTTCAGGGGAGAGACCAACGCGATGCCGGGTCTTTTGCGGCGGTTCCTACCGCGGGAAGAAAGCTTCTTCGACCTCTTTGTTCAGCAGGCGGAGAACATCCAGGCTGGAGCGCGCGCGCTGGTTGAAATGCTCTCGCATTACACCGGCGTGCCTGAGCAGGCCACGAACATCAAGGCCCTCGAGCACAAGGGCGACGACATCGCTCACGGCCTCATCACCAAGCTCAACCAGACCTTCGTCACGCCGTTCGACCGCGAGGACATCCACGAGCTGTGCTCGAAGCTCGACGACGTACTGGATTTGATCGACGCCGCCGCCAGCCGGATGGTCCTCTACCGCGTGGACGCGGTCCGCGCCGGAACCGTTGACCTTGCGAAAATCCTCCTCGGAACAACCGGCGAGGTCGCCTTGGCCGTCAAGGCGCTCGGCAAGCCGGATCGCGCGCTTGAGCACTGCATCGAGATCAACCGCTGCGAGAATGAGAGCGACCGCCTGTGCCGCACGCTCATCGCGCAACTCTTCGACGAAGAGAAAGACCCGGTCCAGATCATCAAGTGGAAGGAAATCTTCGAGGTTATCGAAACGGCCGTGGACAAGTGCGAAGACGTGGCCAACGTCATCGAGGCCGTCACGTTAAAAAGCGCCTGACCTTAAATGCACATTCAGCTCTTGCACTCGCGCTCCGGCCCCGTCGTCCTTCCGAACCCGCCGAAGGCCGGTGACGAGCACCCAAGGAGGAGTGCGAGTCCCGGCTCCTGTCGGGACCAGCGCCCGAAGAGCGGCGCGAGCCCCGATTCTCATCGGGTGAAATCTCTCTTCCGTTTCAGCGCAGGCAGGGGCCGCTTGTCGTGACGAGCCTCGGCCTCGTCGGCATCATCGTAGGACTTACTCTGGCCTTCGAATTCTCGAACGGCTGGCACGACGCCGCGAACTCCATCGCCACGGTCGTTTCCACGCGCGTGCTCACTCCCTTTCGCGCCGTCTTCTGGGC
The DNA here is from genome assembly GCA_003224195.1 of Acidobacteriota bacterium. Taxonomy (GTDB): domain Bacteria; phylum Acidobacteriota; class Terriglobia; order Acidiferrales; family UBA7541; genus Acidiferrum. The sequence continues at coordinate 4,913 of QHYP01000271.1, forward strand.
CTCCTTTTGGAACTTCATCGCCGCCTTCGTTTTTGGCACTGCCGTCGCCAAAACCATCGGCGGGGGTATGGTCCGCATCGATTTGGTCAACGAGTACGTCCTCCTCGCCGGCCTTCTCGGCGCCATCACCTGGAACATGATCACGCTCGTTCTCGGCCTGCCCACCAGCTCTTCGCATGCCCTTATTGGCGGTTATGGTGGCGCCGCTTTCGCTAAAGCCGGTTTCAGGGCGATCATCTTGAGTGGCTGGACGAAGCCCGTCGTCTTCATCTTTCTCGCTCCCTTCCTCGGCCTGTTTGTTGGAATGGCCGTCACTGTGGCCACCAGCTGGCTCGTCCGCCGCCAGCGCCCGCAAAAAGTAGACAAATGGTTTCGCCGCCTCCAGCTTGTTTCCGCCGCATTCTACAGTCTCGGCCACGGCACCAACGACGCACAAAAAGGCATGGGCATCATTACGGCTGCGCTCCTCGTAGGCGGCCTCGTGAAAACCAACCGTCCTCCTTACTGGGTTATTATTTGCTGCCACTTGGCGATGGGCGGCGGCACCATGGCCGGCGGCTGGCGCATCATCAAAACCATGGGCCAGCGCATCACCAAACTGACCCCGTTTGGCGGTTTTGCCGCGGAGACCGCCGGCGCGCTCACGCTGGCCGGCACGGCCCATTTCGGCATTCCAGTCAGCACCACGCACACGATTACCGGCGCCATCGTCGGTGTGGGCGCCGCGCACCGCCTCACCGCCGTCCATTGGGGCGTCACCCGCCGCATTGTTTGGGCCTGGATTTTGACGATTCCCGGCGCCGCCCTCCTCGGCGCCGCCATTTTTCACAGTTTGCAGCTTTGGAGGGGCAAGTGATTTCTGGCGCTCACGTAATTGTCCACAGTAAAGATGCCGAAGCGGACCGCGCATTTTTCCGCGGCGTTCTCGGGTTCAAGTCCGTGGACGCGGGCCATGGCTGGCTGATCTTCGCCCTCCCACCGGGAGAAGCCGCGTTCCACCCGTCCGATGAAAATGGTCCCCACGAACTCTATTTCATGTGCGACGCCCTGAAAGCCGAGATGGCTTCGCTCGCGAAGAAGGGTGTTAAGTGCTCTGCGGTTCAGGAAGCACGATGGGGTTCAATTACGAAGATGCGGCTTCCCGGTGGAGGTGAGATCGGTCTTTATCAACCGAAGCATCCGACGGCCTTGGGCCTCGGCTTGAAATGAAGCGCTCGTCAAATTCGGACACTACCTAAAATCACGGGTTGCCGAAGGTTCTTGACGGGCTGCCAAGCCTCGTCATCAATGCCGCCAGACGGGGTGAGTCTTGCTCGGTCAATGCCGTGAATTTCAGTCCCAGGCCCCCGGAAGACTTTACATGCCGCACCAGAGCCTCGGCCCTGATTGGTCCTTCCGGAACAAGAAAATCAATCTTGGCTTTCAGGCCCACCGGCTTTGCTTTTGACGTCGCGATGCACAAACCTCCGGCGCTCAGATCCCGAACGCGCGAAACATCATCACGTCCATCGCACTGCCAGTAGACCCACACGCCATCCGCTGCCTCGACGCGAGTAGTCTGCCTCCTGGAGTAGAGCGGTTGTTCTTGCGTGGTTCCCACGGATCACGTCCGGCCCTGCGGAGTTGGGCCAACACTTGAGAAAACGAACTGGGGACAGGCGTTGACCCCGACCTGGTCGGGGTCACAAGTGAAAAGAACTTGCGCACGTTAAGCCGGCGACTTGCACATAACAATCCGGGAAACACCCTAAAGAGTCCTGGGTAAAATACCGGAACGCCACGGCCGGCATTTCCCGCCCTTGCCCGCCGCAGGAGGGCCAGCCGCCATTTTCTGCGCCTTGCACCTCTTGACCAGCGGCGCCTACCCTGTTGAAATCGGGGTGCTTATAGGAGAGGGCACATTCATGCTCCCGAGGGCCTGGCTGCTTGCTTTGTCGGTTCTTGTGACCACCGCAGTCGTCCTCTGGATGCTGCACCATCCACGCATTGGCGGCCTTTTTCACCAGCATGTCCCCGATCGGCCCAAACGCCGGCTTTTCCTTGCGGCGGTCGGATTCTTTCTCACCTTTGCGGTCGCCCGCTCGCTG
>QHYP01000272.1 GCA_003224195.1 Acidobacteriota bacterium
ATAGCGGGGGCAGGACAGCCGCAGGCGCCTTCGGACCGAATCTTAGTCGCCGGGGCAGTCAACGTCCCGCGCGCCGCGCGCATCTCACCGAAAAACGTTGTGGCGCCGCGGGCTTCCCGGTCGTCCGCCGGAGAAAGAAGGGGCTTTTCCAATGAAGCGGTTTCTGGCAGTGGCGGCCGTTGCTTTGGCTCCGGTTGTCGCGACGAGTTGCAACGATTACAACATTGCGGTCCAACCGAACACCGGCGCCGCCATATCGTTTCTCTCGCCTGCCGACGCCACGGCGGGCGGACCGAACTTCACCCTGACGGTAAGTGGAAACGGCTTTGTGGACAAAACTGTCGTTCAATGGAATGGACAAAACCTCGTCACGACCCCAGTAAAGGACAGTTCTGGAAACGTGTCCGCAACGGTGATCACTGCCGCCGTGCCGGCAGCTTTGATCGCCAACCCAGCCAAGGCGCTCGTGAACACGTTGAATCCCCACAAAGGCGGCACGGACAACGGGCTATCCAACTCGCTTGCGTTCTTCATCAACCCCCCGGGCAACCCCGTGCCGGCGATCACTTCCATCTCGCCCGCGAGCGTCCCGGCTTGCAGCGCTACCTGCGCTGATTTCACGCTCATCATTTCTGGGAGCGATTTTGTTCCCACAAGCGACCCGTCCGGCGGTTCCAGCGTTCGCTGGAATAATGGTCCTTCACAATCGACCCTCACCGTGAGCAGTGCGACGTTTACGGAAATTCAGGTGACCGTGCCTGGAAATTTCATCGCTAATCCCGGAACTGCTGTCGTCACCGTGTACAATCCTCCGAGTTCTTCCGGCGGGGCCGGCGGTGGCTCGAACGGCGAAATATTCAGCATTTGTACCTCCACGTGTCCGTAGCCAGACCCGTCCCGCCGAGTGCCGCGCAATAAGCGTCTGCCGGGAGCGCGTGGGCGCGTCCAGCCCCTCCGGTCACACCGGGCTAAAACTACATGTTCTTTTCTCTCTCGCCGTTCAGTTTGCCCTTGCTGCCTTAGAAGCTGTGGCCTGCTCAGCCTTGGCGGCACGCATCTGCTGCGTGTACTGGCGCATTGCGTCGAGCGCACCCGGCGATTCCTTCTCCACCCATTTCGCGTACCGGCTCGCCGCCTTTTCCATATTCGCAAGCCAGTGCTTGATGTGGTACCGCTCTCGGATCGTGGCAACGACGGGTTTGATCCTGTCCCAGGCGGCGAAGAACTCGCCGCTCGTCTCGAAGAATAGTTGCTCATGGAGCAGGCCGCGGTTGAGCAGAGCGCAAGCCTGATCCCAATAGCTCAAAACCATTGCCATATTAGTTCCTTCTTGGGAGCCAGGCGGAGCGATGCGGGTGGCATCCTCAATCTTTTCCACGAAGTAGTTTTGGAAGTACCAGTCGCGTGCCTGACGAAGTGTGGCCTCTCGCCGCAGATCATAGAGTTGAAGCTGGAGCTGCGCTTGGTCATGCGTGGGCTTTCGTTCGGCCATAGGAAGTCCTCCTTATTCACAAACACTCAGCGAATAGCCTAATGGTCGGATGGCTTCGACGCAATGTTCGGCCATGGGATCCTGGTGCGACGTCCGTTTGCTCATGCCTCCATGGGTTGACATGGCATTTAGAATGCGTCATGTCCACGGGCAAGCTGTTCTCCTGACGAGAAAATTGGTTTTCTAAACGAACCGTACGCTGATGTCCGGCCGCCGCTCGAGATGCACCGTATCGATGAAACGCACTTGATGTTCTTCCAGCGTCAAGATCATCGAGTGCGTGCGAATCCCTTCGCCAAAAAATCGCACGCCGCGGAGCAGGTCGCCTTCCGTGACGCCCGTGGCCGCGAAAACGATCTTCTTGCCCGGCGCAAGATCCTCCGTGTCATAAACGCGCTTGCTGTCCTTGATCCCCATCTTCGCCGCGCGCTCTTGGTGCTCCGGCTTGTTCAGCACCAGGCGTCCCAGAATCTGCCCGTTTAGGCAGCGCAGCGCCGCGGCCGTCAGCACTCCTTCGGGCGCGCCGCCGGTGCCCATCACGGCGTGAACGGCAGTGCCGCGCACCGCCGCCGCGATGCCCGCCGAAAGGTCTCCGTCGCGGATGAGCTTGATGCGCGCGCCGGTGGCGCGAATGTCGCTGATCAGCTTTTCGTGCCGCGGCCGGTCGAGAACGATGATCACCAGGTCCTCGACGTCGCGCTCCAGCCGCCGCGCGATGGCCTTCAGGTTGTCCGCCGCGGGAGCGTCCAGGTCCACCGCGCCCTTGCACGGCGGCGGCACGACGATCTTCTCCATGTACACGTCGGGCGCGTGCAGCAGTCCCCCGCGCTCGCTGGCCGCGAGCACGCTGATGGCATTCGGCTCGCCCATCGCGCACAGGTTCGTGCCTTCGAGCGGGTCCACCGCAATGTCCACCGCCGGATACTTTTCGCCGGGTCGGCGGACCGCTGCGCCGACCCTCTCGCCGATATACAGCATCGGCGCCTCGTCGCGTTCGCCTTCGCCGATCACCACCAGGCCGTCCATCTGCACGTCGTCCATGGTCTTGCGCATGGCCTCGACGCACACCTCGTCCGACCGGTGGCGGTCTCCCAGGCCCATGGTGCGCGCCGCCGCGATCGCCGCTTGCTCCACGACGCGCAGAAACTCCAGGCTGAGTTCCTTTTCCATGGCGGGATTCCTCCGTTCACCTCGCAGGTGGGGAGGCATGATAATTCGTTTGCGTGCGCGAACCAAGCGGCGCGCCGCCTACCCTAATGCACACACCTCCGCCCCGTCGAGCGCGCTGTTGCATTGCTTCGGCGCTTCGCAAACAGAGGGCTAATCGGGAAAATGCAAGCGTGCGGCCGGCATCTTTCGCGCCACCGCTTGCCGTACTCAAATCAAAAGATGAACTTCAGCGAAAACTGAATGTTTCGCGGAAAGTTCTGCTGGCTGTAAGGCACCGTGCCCAGCCCGATCCAGGACCCGTTCGCAAGCTGGCGCGGCCGCGTGAATATATCGGTACTCGGGCCTGGGAAAATGGGCGTATTGGTCAGGTTGAAGGCCTCTCCCTTGAATTGCAGGCTAGACGCCTCAGTCAGGCGAAACTGCTTCTGCAAGGCCAGGTCGAGATTAGGCACATAGGGATTGCGTATCCAGCTCACCCGGTCTGGCATCACCCGCCTGCTCCATTGCGGCCGCGCCTGCCAGCACGCCGGGTTGTTATTGAACCACTGGCCAAAGGTCGGCTGCGGAACGGAGATGCTCTGGCCTGAGCAAGTGAAATAGGCGTCCGGGACGCCAGTGGGCACGCCGGAGGCTTCCGTGAAAATCCAGTCGAGGTCCCAGCCATTGATGATTTGACCGAGAGGCCCTCTTGCCCCTTTCAAGAAATGCTGTCCCGCACCGAAAGGAAGCTGCCATACGCCACTGAAACGCCATACCAGCGTGCGGTCGAAGTACGCAACTTCCCGGATGGGATTCACGTCACGGAATGCATTGGAGAAGCCGCTGCCATTATTCAGCCAGTGGTTCCTCTCGAATTCTTTCTGGTAAGTAAAGGCGCTAAGGAGCGTCAGACCGTGAGTGGCGCGTTTCTCGACTTTGAATAGCAGCGCGTCCCAGCGGGAGCTTGCGCCCGGATTGGTGTTTTCCGTCACACTGTCGAACTCAGGGAAAGGCTGCTGCATCAGACGCCACGCCTGAATTTGCGCGGCCGAACCCAGTCTGCTGTTTTTCGGCAGGACGCCGTAAAACGGATTCGGAACCAACTGGTTGCAGAGGGCGTTATTCGCCTGGCAGGCCGCCTGCTGCGCGTCGCTTATAACGTCCCACTGTTCGCCCATGGTCATCCTGTTGGTGTAGTTTCCGCTGTAGGACACCTCCAGAAGAATGCGTCCAGGCAATTCCTGTTGGATACCGGCAATCCACTGCTGCGAGTGCGGAATGCGCCGCGTACGCCAGTCGTAGCCGACCCCGTTGCCGACATTGGTCAGCAGACCTAGGCTCGACCCCGTGGGAGCGAGGACGCCGTTAGGAAAGGGCGTGCCAGTGCTGAAATAATCCGTGGGAGTGAGCCCGCCGTCAAGTGAGTTGATGTAGCCCGTGCTTTGCGTGAAGCCACTGCGTGTGTCATGCTGATTTTGAATGGCGTAAAACTCTCCGTAGCCGGCGCGGATGACCGTCTGTGGCCGGACGGCGTAGGCGATGCCGAAGCGCGGTTGCCACTGCGTCAGGTAATTGTTGTACGGCGCGCGCGGCCCGCTCACCCCAGCAAAAAGGAGTCCACCGCGAACTGTGCTGGGTGGCATAACCCCCGCTGCGTTCCACGCCGCGATGTTGGATGAATTCGAAATATTCGCTTGGTAGGTCGGGTCATTGGTGACAGGGTTCGTGCAGGTCCAGCAGAACCCTGCGTTGATGCGGTTGAAGCGTTCGCTCGGCGATGTTTGCACGTCCCAGCGCGCGCCCATGTTCAGCGTTAGTTTCCGCGTCGCGCGGAAGTCGTCTTGAAGGAAGAGGCCGTAGTAGCGCCAGGTCTCGAACTGGGTTTGGTTCCAGTCCACGTTGCCGGAATCGGGATAGCCTAAAGCGAGGTTGGCGAAGGAAAAGCCGTCGCTTGTGACCGTTGTTCCGCATCCAGGGCAATGGCCGCGGCGGAAGGGGTCATCCTGCGTGAACCCCGTCCCGAAGCCAAACTGCCCGAGCGGCCTGCCAACTCCCATGTCGGCGTACTGGATGTCTTCCGCTTCGCCGCCGAAGCGGATGTCGTGCCGACCTACGACGTGCGTGGCTACGGGCCGAATGTCGAAGGCGTTCGTGAGTTGCTCGCTGATCGAATTTCCGATGATGCTCTGATAGCCGGAAACGTTGATGCGCGGAGCGATGGCAAGACCCGTAGTGGGAATTTGGGGCATCTGCAGGCCGAGAGACTCGGCGGTAAACGGCTTGGCCAGGCCCGCAACCATCGGTCCCTCTGGAAAGTCTTGATGGAACCGCCCGAACGAGCCTTGCACGTCAATCAGCCAGACCGGAGAAAATACATGGGTCACATCAAGAATGCTGGCAATAAAGTCGCGCTCCGAATCGATGTTTCCTATGGCGATGGGATAAGGAAACCCTGAGGAGTTGCGGTGTTCATGGCCGCGCTGCCAGGTGAACAGGCCATACATGCGCGTTTTGTCGCTAAAGTTATACTCCACGCGGCCCATCGGCTGAAAATAGCGATAGCGCCCCTCGGCCAGCCCGCCGGTCTGAATGTAGTTGTTCTGTAAACCGGAGACCGTCGGAGCGGGATAGAGCTTCATGATCGCCAATCCGATGGGATTGACCCGGCTCTGGATACCCGGCGGAAGCGCTGCGTTCGGGCCTGGAATAATGTCGTTCGGGAAGGGATTCCGCGCGTAGGTTTGACCACTGGCGCAGTTGTCTGCCGTGGTGCAAAGATGCGTGGTCAGCGGATCGTAAACCTGGTATCCGGTCCCGGAAAAATCCACGCTGCCGTCGGCCAGAATCTTCACGGAATCTGGCAGCGTACTCGTGACGACCGGGAAGGGTACGATTTCGTGGTATCCCTCAAAACTTGCGAAGAAGAACGCCTTGTTCTTGAAGATGGGTCCGCCGAACGTGCCCCCGTATTGGTTGGTGATCTGGAGTCCTTTGGGTTTGCTCGCTAGGTTGTTAGTGAACGTGTTGGCGTTAAACATCGAATTCACATAGTAATTAAAGAGCGTGCCGTGAAACTTGTTAGTCCCTGCCTTCAGGGTCGTATTGACGATTCCTCCCCCTGTGCGTCCGAATTCTGCGTCCAAGGCGGGGCAGATGATCTTGAATTCTTGCACCGCATCTTGATTGGGAGACACGAACCAGCCGCCCGCCCAGCCGTTGGCTTCATCCGTAATCACCGGCGAGCCGTTCAGCAGGAATTGGTTGTAGCCGGTCCAGCCACCGCACATGGAGTAGTTGTTGTTGGCATCCCACCCGCGCGTCCCGGAATAACCGCTCGAGCCGAATTGCGTCTGCAGGAACATCACGCCCGGCGTCAATTGCATCAGCATGTAAACCTGGCGCCCATTCAAAGGCAGGTTTTGGACCTGCTGAAGGTTCATCGTAGTGCCGCCGGAAGCGTCCGCTGTATTCACGATGTCGGGCGTGGCGCTCACGAGGACCTCCTGTACCGCGCTGCCCAGCTCAAGTGTGAAGTCCAATTCCTCCTTCTCGGCCACGCTAAGTGGGACATTGGTCCGAACCGACCGCCGAAAGCCTGCCGCGTCCACCGTGACCTGGTACTCTCCCGGAATGAGGTACGGAATCATGTAGAAACCTTGGGCATTCGTTGCGGCAGAGGCGGCTTGCCCGGAGTCTTTCTTCACTGCCTTCACCTGGGCTTTCGGGACCACCGCTCCGCTGGGGTCCCTCACAATGCCGGAAAGCGTCGCGCGAAACTCCTGGCCATGTGTCGGCGTCACGCTCGACAACATCCAGGTCAACATACAGAGATAGCCGATCCACGCCCAGCCCCAAGTTATCCCCGGCAAATACGTCTTTGCGTGGCTTTTCATTCTTCACCCCCCTGTAGATGAGCGCCTGGCGTCGCTTCCCACCACGCAGCCACGTAATCTGTAAGGATGGTCCTGTGTCACACGGCGCGCGCGGGTGATCCTGCGAACAGGCTACGGCTGGTAGTCCCTGCCGGTGGGTTCATTGAACGCATTGCGAACTCCCGGGCTTCTGAGCAGGTATGGGAACGTGCAGACCCGGGGCTGATCGGTTTGGGGACGGATTCCTTGGCTGTTCACCGACCGATACGTACAAATGCCACTCGCAAGACAGGGACCCCAAGCGCCGCCACCTTAGCCATCGCTATGGCAATCGGCAATCCGGGAAACTCTGTAATTGCAATACGGGAAAACCCCGAATTCTTGTAGGCGCGGAAGCCTTGAACTACATCCCTA
>QHYP01000273.1 GCA_003224195.1 Acidobacteriota bacterium
AACGCCTCAGCCAAAGCCGGTCTTGCGCTCGATGGAGCTAGGTCCGCGCGACCGCCTGTCTCAAGCCTTTGTCAAGGAGCAGGAAAAAGGCCGTACGATCGAGGGACCTTATGGACCTGTCGTCCATTTGGATGTGCGCCATCTCGGGGCCAAGGTAATCGATGCGAAGCTGCCCTTTGTTCGCGAGCTTTGCTTGAAATATCAGAACGTCGACCCGGTCAAAGAGCTGATCCCCGTGCGGCCGGTGGTTCACTACATGATGGGAGGCGTGCACACCGATCTCAACGGCGCGACGCCGCTTGCCGGCCTCTACGCCGCGGGCGAAGTTGCTTGCGTCAGTATCAACGGCGCCAACCGCCTGGGCTCGAATTCTCTGCCGGAACTCCTCGTCTTCGGGGCGCGCGCGGGCCGGGCGGCGGCCGAATTTGCGTCAGCGTCAAGGGCGTCCTCCAATCACGTTCTTGCGCAGGCAGTGGATGAGCAGCGGCGGCTCGGAGAGCAATTCCTCCGGAAGTCCGGTGGCCACGAGCGCGTTTCTCTACTCCGCGAGGAGTTGCAAGAGACGATGGAAACGAGCGCAGGAATCTACCGCACGGGATCTTCTCTGTCCGCCGGCGCAGAAAGCGTAGCAGGGCTTAAGCAGCGATTCTCCCATGTGGCTCTTGATGACCACAGCCATACATTCAACACGGAACTGACCGCGGCGCTCGAACTTGCATTCATGCTGGACGTGGCCGAAGCGATCGTGCACTCGGCGCTGCATCGCGCCGAATCCCGCGGAGCACACCAGCGTACCGACTTCCCAAAACGTGACGATGAGAGATTCCTGGCGCATACTCTGATCTCCGGGAACGACGGCGGCCGCCCGCGCATCGAGCACCTCCCGGTGACCATCACGCGCTGGCCGCCCGGTGAGCGAGTGTATGGCGCACCAGGTCCCGATTCTCAGAAGGCCAGTGCACCGGGGTAGCGTCGGTATGGCAGAGACAATCAAGCTGGAAGTGGCCCGCTATTCGCCGGAACGCGATGCCGCCCCGCGCTTCGAGACCTTTCAGGTCCCGCTCCGCAAAGAGTGGGTCGTCCTCGACGCGCTGAACTACATCAAGGATCGGCTGGATGGCTCGCTCACTTTCCGCTGGTCGTGCCGCATGGGGATTTGCGGAAGCTGCGGGATGATGGTGAACGGCGAGCCCAAGCTGACCTGCGCCACGTTTCTCGCCGATTATGCGCCCGCTCCCGTGCGCGTCGAGCCACTGCGCTATTTCCCGATTGTCCGCGATCTGGTCATCGAAATGACCGATTTCTTGCGCAAGCTCCGAGCGATGAAACCCTGGATCATTCGGAAAGAAGAAAAATCCCTGCCGGAGGGCGAGTACCTGCAGACTCCGCAACAATTGGACAGCTACAAGCAATACAGCATGTGCATCAACTGCATGCTCTGCTACGCCGCGTGTCCGGTGTACGGGCTCGATCCCTTGTTCAGCGGCCCGGCAGCCATCGCCCTGGCCCAGCGCTACAACCTCGATTCCCGGGACGAGGGAGCCAATGAGCGCTTTCCAATCCTTTCCCAGCACGAAGGGATCTGGGCCTGCACCTTTGTCGGCGAGTGCACCGAGGTTTGCCCCAAGCACGTGGATCCGGCGGGCGCCATCCAGCGGTACAAACTCACGGCGGCAAAAGAATGGTTCAAATCGCTGCTGCTGCCCTGGGGCGTGAGATGAAATCAAACAACGCAGCGCCCGGATACTCGCTCTTCCACCCGCGGTGGTATCGCCCGCGCGTCTCCACCTACTGGTGGCTTCACCAGTGGTCCTATTTGAAGTTTGTCTTGCGGGAGTTGAGCAGTATTTTCGTCGCCCTCTTCGTGGTGATCACGCTGCTGCAACTTCGCGCGCTGTCCCACGGCCCGCAGGCTTACGCCGATTTTCAGAAGTGGATGAAGAGCCCGGCGGTCATCGCGCTGAACGCGGTCAGTTTTGTCTTCGTTTTGTTTCACGTGGTGACGTGGTTTCACCTCGCCCCGCGCGCGATGGCGGTCCGCTTCGCGGGAAAGCGCGTCCCCGAACTCCTGATAGTGGGCGCCAACTACGCGGCGTGGGTGGCCATCTCCGTTGTGGTGGCCTGGTTTCTGCGGGGAGGATAAATGGCCGGGAAAGAGTCTCAAGTGCGGATCGAGCCGTTCCTCTGGACTTTGTTCAGTGCGGGCGGCGTGGTGGCCGCGTTCCTTGTGCCGGTGCATCTTTTCCTTTGGGGCTTGGCGTTTCCGTTGGGGTGGATCCAGCCCCCGGCGTACGAGCGCATTGTGGCATTGGTCGCTCATCCGGCTGCGCGAGTCTATCTGTTCGTGTTGTGCTCGCTTCCGCTGTTTCACTGGGCGCACCGGTTTCGCTACACGCTCTACGACGGCCTGCAAATCAAACATTTGAACGAGGTAATCAATTTCTGCTGTTACGGCGGAGCCCTGTTGGGGACAGCGCTGGCAGGCTACCTGCTCTGGAACCTGCCGTAGGCCGCTCGGAAGCGGCCCCGAGGCCGCGCTGTTCACTTGGAGCAGCCGATCGGCTTCTCCGCCGAAAGGATCCATCTCGAAGGCCGGCATCGCCGAAGCTCTCGCCAAAGTCGAGCTCTACCGCTACCTCAACGAGCCTGAAGAGGCCGAATCCATCTGCCGCGATATCCTCTCCGTCGATCCCGATCATCAGCTAGCCCGCCGGATGCTGGGCCTGGCCATCACCGACCAATTCACCGGCGAAGTGGGCGATCGCTATGCAGAAGTGGGAGCCATCTTCGAGGGCCTCCGCGATCCGTACGAGCGGTTTTACTATACGGGCCTGTTATACGAGCGCCGCGCCAAGGCACAACTCCGCGCCGGCCGCGCCGCGCACATTCTCCTGCCGCTCATCGAGGAAGCCATGCGCTGTTTCTCCGAAGCCGAGAATATCCGCCCGCCGGGCAACGACGACGCCATCCTGCGCTGGAACCGCTGCGTGCGTTTGCTCGAAAGCCGCCCGGATTTTCGCGCCGAACGCGAGCCAGCCCTGTTTGAGCCGGACGACAGCCCGCCGGTCAGCTCGCCGGTGCGCCGGTCCGGTACTCGCGGCTGACGCTACGGTCAAGGTTTCGCGGCGACGGGCTTCCACTTCTCGAGAAAGTCGAGGATGTCCTCCGGCGCGAGCGACCGGGCTTTCTCAAACTCACGGCGCTTCTGGCTGAACAGCAGCTTGCCATTCCCATCAAGCACCGCGATGGCGGGGACGCCGCGTTCCACCGGAACATCGTACTGCCTGGCCAAATCCAGATTCTTGTTGTACTCGCCGACGTCCACGTGCACGACCTCGAAGGAGCGGGAAAGCACCGGAGCAATTTCCGCAGAGTGGAACGCTTCGTCCAAAACGTGGCAGTCGTAGCACCAGTTGGCGCCGAAAACCAGCAGGACGCGCTTGCGCGCGCTCGCGGCACTGCCAATGGCCTCGGCGATTTCTGCTTTGGCATCGGAACCCGCCGGGTAAAGATCCTTGCTCGCGGAGAGCGGCTGCTTCAGCCGCGCCGGGGCCATGCGCTTGACCGCTCCGATCCGCCACGAGTCGCCCTGCTGCACCCAGGTTTGCGCCGCCGCTACGTACACATTCTTCGTCCCGGCGCCATCTTTCAAGGAAAGGACGGCTTCAAAGACAATCTGGCGCACACCCGGCATCGCGTCCTGCTGCTGCAGGTCCTCAATCGAAATCCTGGCGAGTCCCTTAGCCTTCCAGCCGCTCCAGAAGGCGACTTCCTCCTGGACGCTTGCCGGGGGGTGCTCCGGAAGGGTTATGCGCGCGGGCGGTGACGCGGAATAGAGGCTCGCGAGCGCGCTGGAATCTCCCGCGAGCACGGCGGAGCGCCATTGTTCGAGCGGCGGGAAGGGTGCGCCGGCTTGCGCGGCGCTCGCCGGCACTGCGGCGAGGCAAAGCACGAGAAGAAAGGCAAGGACGGGTATGCGACGGCGCATGGGTTCCTCCAGCCAATTTTCGGGGTAAACGCCGCAAACGGTCAATTGCTGCCGCGACCGCGACCGAGTCCGGGCCGATGCGTTCCATTTTGGGAAGAGTTGGTACACACCCCCGTGTTTTTCAGAAAGAGTGCGGAAGACATTGAAAGCAATGAGCTTGGAGGGGAAAGTTTGGTGTACGGAAAATGGAAGAGTGCGTAAGACCATGAAAACAAAGGGCAATTCTTTTGCAGAAGATTTGGGCCTGGCGCGGAGATCGCAGAGCTCCCAGAGGGATGGACGAGGGGAAGCGGGATTGCGCGAGTTCGGGAGGGGGCACAAAGGTGACGGACAAATGTCATCTCCCCACTCTTTCATGCTAACCGGATGAAAGGACGGGGCAGCCGCGCGCGATGAGCGAGGCTGGTACCGTCGATTCATGACTCATACTAGCACGGATTTATATACTTGTCAAATACTATTAATTGGTTGATTAGTTCAAACGCGCGGCGAGTAAGCCCTTGAGAGACAGAAGGTTAGGCGGGAGTCATTCGATGGGGCGCGCACTTGGGGGGCCAAATGCGGGCGAGGTGTTGCCGGGGGCACACGCCTCCAGGGGGTGGCTGAGGAAGATGCCCGTTCCGACCGGCGTCGGAACGGCCGCTACAAAGGCGTGGCCTTTTTGCGCGGCGGCATCCACGGTTCCACAGGTCGCGGAACTGTCTTCCATTCCAACACGAACGATCCGGCGTAAGGATAATCGCAGGCGTCTTTGCAAAGCCTCTTCCGAACCGGATTCAGCCAGATATAGGCGGCAACGCGGTCGGAAGAGTCGTTGGGCCGCAGAATGTGATCATAGAATTTCTTCTGCCAGAGGGTTTGAGGAGTCTGGGCACGAAAGGCTCCTGTCGTCTTCCTCTTGAAGTTCCTCACAAATCTCAGGAGATCAGAGGATGAGTGCAGGCCCTCGAGCAATGCGTGAATGTGGTCTGGCATCAGGCAATAGGCGTATACGGCGAAGCCGTGCTGCAGAGCCGAATCGCGAAATATTTCGATTACGCGATCCGCGAAAACTGGCCGCGCCAAGATCGCTCGTCTGCGCTCGCAACACAGGGTGATGAAGAATCGGCCACTGCCCCTATAGTTGAGGGCAGGCAACCGGATATTTTTCCGAGGAAATTGTTTGGTCATGAAATGGTTTTGTAGAGGCGGTCCGACGCGGCGCGGAGGACCGGCAGGGATGCATTATACCAGCGGAGAGAGTGCCCGTTCCGGCTGGTGCCGGAGCGGTCGCTACAGAACCGAAGATGCCCGGTCCGGCTCACGCCCCCGATATGATCGGGGTAAAGTCCAGCCCTCCGCTCAGCGAGCGAAACCTTTCGGACGAAGAGATCGCCAGAGCGGTCTCCGGCCGGCTGAAGAGTGAACCGGAGGAGCAGAAGCGGGCGGTCGCGCTCTATGTCGGGAGCTTCATGAAGAGAAAGTGATCAAGGGCGTTAGTCCCGCGCCTCGAAAGCGGGAAACAAGCTGGTTAACGGCACTGTTGGTAAGCTATGTAGCTACTGTAGCTTAGAGGCGTCCGAGTGTCGAGGCGCTACCCGACGGGCCATCCACCCCACTTGACCGAGCGTCCCGGGAACTTCAACCCCACGCAAAAACCACCGTTTCCCGATGGCCGGCAATAAACGACTCGCGCCGGCTGGGGGAACTCGCCGGTCAACGGGGTAACCAGAGGTTCTTCGCCGGGCCGCCAGAGCCGCTTGGTCACTACCCGAGCACCGTGGGGACTGACGTTTTGCGTGAGCGTTTTTTCCATATCGCGCGGTTCTTTCGCGCTTGTGACGTACACGGGGACCGCCATCGGGAGGCGCTTCTCAATTCTCCCATCAAAAAGCCTCTGAGGGTGACCCTTCTCCTGCGGAGTGCCGTTCATGGGTGTTTCGCTCTAATTCGGTGACTCGAACCGGCCATTCCTCGATGGGTTTCTCCATCAGCCGGATCTTGGCAGACTTGTACGCGTGATGCGGTTGGCCGACAATCAGAAAAAGGCCGTATTTTCCGTGGGGGCGATTTCCCGTCGGAGCATGGAGTGATTACCCGAGAGTGAAATGGCTACTAGAGTGGTGCTAGTAGTTATGGAATTTATGGGACCGCTTTTCTGGATGGAATGGGCGATTGCTCCCGATAGGTAGGCTATCCGGAAACTGACGAGAAAGACTCGACAAAGGCCGCGGGCGGCAGATTTCGGCTGGGACCATCAGGCGGGGACGGCGCGGTGGAAGCGGGACCCAAGCTTGGCGTGTTCGTCGAGGAGTTCGCGGGGGAGGCGATCGGCGAATTTGGAGAAGAAGGCGCGAGTGTCCTCGAGCTCGGGCTCCCAGTCGGCGGGATTCACGCGGAGCAATTCGTCCAGGGTTTCCTGCGAAATTCTCAGGCCATCGAGCGTAAGCGCGCCGCGCGCGGGCACGTAGCCGATGGGCGTTTCCTGCGCGCCGCCGCGGCCTCCCTCGGTAGCCCCGGGCACCGTAGGCGCCAGGCGTTCCACAATCCATTTCAGCACGCGCACGTTCTCGCCAAAGCCGGGCCACAGGAATTTGCCATCGGCTCCGCGGCGGAACCAGTTCACGTGAAAAATCTTCGGCGGCTTCGGGATGCGCTTGCCCATCTCCAGCCAGTGCCGAAAATAATCCGCCATGTTGTAGCCGCAGAAGGGGAGCATGGCCATCGGGTCGCGCCGCGTGACGCCGACCGCACCCGTCGTCGCCGCCGTCGTTTCCGACGCCATCGTGGCGGCCACGAACACGCCGTGCTGCCAGTCAAAGGATTCGTAGACCAGCGGAGCAAGCCGCGCGCGCCGCCCGCCGAAGATGAACGCCGAGATCGGCACGCCCGCGGAGTCTTCCCAATGCGGGGAAATCGAAGGCGACTGCCTGGCCGGCACGGTGTAGCGCGCATTCGGGTGCGCGGCGGGACCTTTCGATTTGTCCCACGGCTCGCCCTTCCAATTGACGAGCCCTTCGGGCACGTCGGAATCGATGCCTTCCCACCACGGCTCCCGCTCGCGCGTCATCGCGACGTTGGTGAAGATCGTGTTGCGCCGCAGCGCGGTCATCACGTTGGGATTGGTTCTGATTCCCGTGCCGGGCGCGACGCCGAAAAATCCCGCTTCGGGATTGATGGCATGCAAGCAGCCGTCCGCGCCGATTTGCATCCAGGCGATGTCGTCGCCCACGGTCCACACGCGATAGCCCTGGGATTCGAGCGCGGAAACCATCATCGCCAGGTTTGTCTTGCCGCAGGCGCTCGGGAATGCCGCGCCCATGTAAGTAACTTTTCCGCCGGGCGACTCGAGCCCGAGGATGAGCATGTGCTCGGCCAGCCAGCCCTGTTCGCGCGCCATCACGCTGGCAATGCGCAGCGCGAAACACTTTTTGCCGAGAAGCGCGTTGCCGCCGTAACCCGAGCCGATGCTCCAGATCAGCCGCTCCTCGGGAAAATGCAGGATGAACCGCCGCTCCGGATTCAAATCGCCGAGCGAGTGCAGACCGGGAACGAACTCCGCCGAACTTCCCAGCCGCTCGAGGGCCGCATTTCCCATCCGCGACATGATCCTCATGCTCGCGACTACGTAGGGGCTGTCCGTGATCTCGACGCCGATTTTGCTCAGGGGGGAATCCACCGGGCCCATGACGTATGGCACGACGTACATCGTTCGTCCGCGCATCGCGCCGTCAAACAGCGCACCCACTTTTCTCTTAGCCTCGAGGGGATCCATCCAGTTGTTCGTCGGACCGGCGGCGTCGCGGGTGCGGGAACAAATGAAGGTCAGGTGCTCGGTGCGGGCGACATCGTTGGGGTCACTTCGATGCAGATAGCAGTTGGGGTAGGTTTTTTCGTTCANNTTCCCTTGCTGGATCAGAGCCTCCAGCATTTTCTGGCTTTCCGCCTCGGAGCCGTCGCAATAAACGATGCGGTCGGGCTTGGTCAGCCGCGCTGCTTCCTCAATCCATTGTTCCAGTGGCGTGGCCAAGGCCGGTTCTCTCTGCAAAGATTTGGACACGACCTCGGCAGCGGCGCGGCTTCACAGTGGGACAGAGGCCAGAGCTGCGAGGTAGGCGGCAATCCCGCGGGTCAGTTTAAGGTAGCCCTTGATTCAACGCAACAACCCCGCCTCTTCCCAGGCTGCGCAAACCTGCCTGCGGCGGGCGGGCCTCCCTGCCACTTTTTCTCTGCGGAGAAAAAAGCTGGCTTCAAGAAGTTGGAATGGCACTCGTTAAGCCGGACCGGCCCCGGACACCCCGCCTTAGCTTATGGGAAACGCATAAGTTGCACGCCAAATTGCCAGACAACCCATTCCTACCGCCAAGCTTCTAAGATGGTCGTAGATAGCCCACCAGCCCCGGCAAAATTGCTCATTGCCCGATTCATGTTCACCGGAACTTAACTCGCTGAGGTGGGTTTAATGTTCAAGAGACATATCATGCGGGGGACCCTTTGCTTGTTTGTTCTTTCACTAGGACTATATCTGGGCCTGTCGCCAGCGGTTCGCGCCCAGTCCAAAGAGGACTCCGGCAGGGGCCTGATCTGGTATGAAGGCGTGATGGGGACTTCGAGTTCCCTGGGGAGCGTCACGCGTTTCGATTCCACGCTGGGCTACAATTTCAATCACCATTTCGGCGTGGATTTCGGCGCGCCCGTCCTGTTCGTTCATTCATCTTCAACGACAACCACTACTTACCGTTCGGCGAACGGCATTGGGGACGTTTACACCGATCTGCGCTTTACGTTCCGGAATCCCGCCGTGAATTTCGTCTCCAACATCCGGGGCACCGCTCCGACCGGCAGCACTGCGAACGGCTTCAGCTCCGGCCGGGCAACTGCGGATTGGAATAACCATTTTGACCGCGCCTTCGGCGGCGTTACGCCTTTTGCCGACCTCGGCGTGGCGAACACCGTGCCAGACAGCGCGTATTTCGTGCGGCCCTATACAACGCTGGGCCTGACAGGGCACTTTGACGGCGGCGCTGGCGTGCGAATCTTGCCGCTGGTGAACCTGCGCGCCTCCGCGTACGCCATCGAGCCTTCGGGACAGCAGAAGGTTTTCAGTAAGCTGCTGACTCGCCAGGCGAGCAGCACTGGTCCGGGGGCATCATCCGGTCATGGCGTATTCCAGACCGCGCCGGAAACCACTGGCACGGCCGACATCGCGCGCGACCACGGTTTCTCGGTCGGTTTTGAGGCCAGCCCCTTCCACGTTATCGATCTGGCCATCGGCTACACACGTTCCGTCACCTTCTCTCTCGACACGGTGTATTTTGGAGTCGGTTTCAACCTGGCCCGATTCTTCGGCAGTCCGTCTCACTAAGGAGGATGAAACAATGAAACGTCTGTTCGTTCCGTTCCTAGCACTCGCTACGTTGCTGTTTCTAGGTTCGTCAGCGTATGCGCAGGGAAAGGGCCGCCCAGCCGGTACTCCCGGCGCGGCGGGCAGCACGGCCGCCTCGGGCGCACACGGGAATAGCACCTCTGCTGGGGGAGGCCATAGTTCATCGAATGCGATGGCTAGCACCGATCCCGGCAGCGTCCTCGAGCACAACTCAAATCTGGCCACCAAGCTCGAGACCCTGACAGGCGCGACGAATCTGACTGACCTGAAGACAGATGCGAGCGCATTCAAGAACTTCGGCCAGTTCGTTGCTGCGGCTCACGTCAGCAAAAATCTGAATATCCCGGGCGGGTTTGCGGCCTTGATGTGCGACATGACCGGCAAGACCGCCGTGGGAGCAACATCACCGTGCACGAACACAACGAAGATGAGCCTCGGCAAGGCCATCCAGACCTTGGATCCGCAGGCGGATGCCAAGACGGAGGCCCAGAAGGCCACGAAGCAGGCGAACCAGACCATCAAGGAGTCCGGTTCCTAATTCGTCGCTCGAATCGGCTTGTCTTCAACTCCCACTCTTTCCCCTGACTTGCGTCGCGGAAAGAGTGGGACTTCTTTTTTGCGCCCCGGTGGAATTCACAGAGGCCCGCGTGCACGCACCTCCCCAATCGGCTTGTTATACTGCTGGTGTGTACGCGCGGAAGCTGGAGGTGGACGTCGTCATTGGCGGCGAGCGACGGCCGTGCCCGCTCGAATGGCTCGACGCCTTCTGCATGCGCAACTTCACGAATGCCGCCGAATTTGACGACACGCTGGCTACGGGCGCAGGCCGAGTCGAAGTGAGTTTTCGCGTCACACCGGAGCGTTTCGCCGAATCGCTTGCCGCGTGGCTCAGCCAGGGCGGTAAAGGTGATGGCAAGCCGGTTCAAGTAGTGGCCCGCGCCGCCCCCCAGGACCCGCCGAAGAAAAACTCCTGACACGGCCGACTCCCTCGCCATGCGTCTCGCTTTACTCGAGGAGCAGGCCGTCCACATCGAATTTCGCCGCGAAATACCGCGCGTTCGGAATTGCTCCCGCCAAAACGGGAGCAGTGAGAAAAACTAGACGAGCCAGACGAATCGCCGGCATACAAGCCTCCCCGAAATGTTCTGTTGGATTCAAAAGTTGGGTGATCGTGAGCAGGAAAGCGCGGCCGAGGGGGAAGTTACCGGGCGGGCTCGCGGGCAAATGCGGCCAGTCTCTCGCGAATCTTCGGGAGCGCTTGTAAAGTGGCTGCCTCGCCCGCCGCGATCAATTCGGACGAGCGGCTGAAATCGTCCCACACGAATGATTTTACGTCCGGCTCAATCACGATGTCGGCCTGTTGCCGCCAGGCAATATCCGCATGGTGCTGAACAATGGTGAAAGACCGGCTGATCACATCGGCCATCGTCCGCGGATGCTCCACGGTTCCGGCCTCGAGATACACTGCAATCACCAGGTCGGCGCCGAGCAGCAGCGCTCCTTCCACGGGGACGGGCGCCGCCAGAAACCCGTCCACCAGTGTTTTCCCTTCGTACTGAACGGGCACAAAAAGACCCGGATAGGCGCACGAGCCGCGCAGCGGTGGCCCGAGCGGCCCGCGCGTGTAATAAGCCGCGACTCCTGCGTCAAGGTCCGTCGCCGCAATGGCGAATGGCAGGCGCAGTTCTTCAAACGTTTTTGCCGGCGTCATGCGCTCCAAGTAGCCTTCCAGGCGCTTGTTGGTCGCCAGACCGAGCCACGACGGCGTCCAACGCCCAAAATCGGTGAAGCCCGTTGCGCGGCCCAGGCGCTCCATTACATCGAGCGGCGCGCCCGCGCAGAATCCAGCTCCGATCAACGCGCCCACGCTTGTCCCCGAAACGCAATCGATGGGGATCTCCGCCTCACGCAACACGCGCAGTACGCCGATGTGCGCGATGCCCCTCGCAAATCCTCCCGAAAGTGCCAATCCAATGCGCGGCCGCTCTGGAGGGCGCGCCGCCTCAGCGCCGTCGCTTTGCCCCAGCGTGCGCAGCTTCTCCGCAGCGTTTCTCAGCCATTCCAGCGCCGTGCCCACTTTGCGTCCAATCATCTTTACGGGTGGCCGCATAGCGGCCAACCTGATAACAATCTATCGCGTCCGGGTGCCGCTGCGCGATGTTTCGTTTGACCAGAGGATACCGGTTTTGTACCCTGACCAGCCGACGAGAACTCTTGCATGAAACGCCGCATTGAGAAAGCCGTGGTCCTGGGCGCTGGAACGATGGGCGCGCGGATCGCCGCGCATTTCGCCAATGCCGGCCTGCCGTGCGTTCTGCTGGACATCGTTCCGCCCGATCTCCCCCCCGGTGCTCCGGCCAGCGAGCGTAACCGCATCGTTCGCGCGGGACTCGAATCTGCGCGCAAGTCGCGGCCCGCGGCGTTCTTTGTTCCTTCGCTTGCTGACAGTGTCGCCATCGGCAACTTCGAAGACGACTTAGCGCGCTGCGCGGAGGCCGATTGGATCATCGAAGTGGTGGCGGAGAATCTCGAAATCAAGCGCAAGCTCCTCGCCCGCGTCGCTCAGCATCGCAAGCCCGGCGCCATCATCACCACCAACACTTCCGGTTTGCCGATCCGCCTTATCGCCGACGGCTTGCCCGATGATTTTCAGCAGAACTGGGCCGGAACCCACTTTTTCAATCCCCCGCGCTACATGAAGCTGGTGGAAGTCATCCCCGGCCCGAAGACACAGGCCGACGTCATCGAAACTCTCAGTGACTTTTGCGACCGCCGCCTGGGCAAAGGCGTTGTCGTGGCCAAGGATACTCCCAACTTCATCGCCAACCGCATCGGCACCTATTCGATGCTCAATGCGCTGCGCCTGATGACCACCCTTGGAATGACGGTGGAAGAAGTGGACGCCTGCACCGGCCCCGCGGTCGGCTGGCCCAAATCGGCCACATTCCGCACCGCGGACATTGTCGGTCTGGATGTCCTGGTCCACGTCGTGAAAAACATTTATGAAAACGCTCCAAGCGACGAGTCGCGCGAAGCCTATCGCGTTCCACCGCTGGTCGAAGAAATGGTCCGCCGCGGCATGCTCGGCGAAAAGACCGGCCAGGGCTTCTACGAGCGCGTGAAAAAAGATGGCGACAGCGAAATTCTGACTCTCGACGTCAACACCTTCGAATATCGTCCACGACAGAAGGCGCGCTTCGCTTCGCTCGAAATGGGCAAGACGATTGAAGACACGCGCGAGCGCCTGCGCGCCCTCGTCGGGCCCGTCCTGGCGGGCCAGCCCGCCGACAAGGCGCAGAAATTCATCTGGAGCGGGCTGAGTGAAATGTGTCTCTATGCCGCCCGCCGCATTCCGGAAATTTCAGACAGCGTCGCCGACGTGGACCGCGCCATGCGCTGGGGTTTTGCCTGGGAACTGGGCCCCTTCGAGCTGATAGACGCCATCGGCGTGCGCGCCTTCGCCGCCCAGGTCGAAAAAGAGGGCCGCGAGCTTCCGCCGCTTCTCTCCAAATTGCTCGCCTCAGGCCGCAAGTCGTTCTGCGAGTCGGAGAAAGGCAAGACGACTTGCTTCGATCTCGCCACCGGCGCCGCCAAACGCGTGGAAGAAGCCGCCGGGATCATTCTTCTCAAATCCCTCAAGGAAGCCGGCCGCGAGATCGAGCGCAGTCCTGGCGCCAGCCTGATCGACCTCGGCGACGGCGTGGTCTGCTGCGAATTCCACGCCAAGATGAACGCCATCGGCGCCGACCTGATCGCCATGCTGCGCAAGGGTCTTAAACGGCTTGATACGTATTTCGACGCGATGGTGATCGCCAACCAAGCCACAAATTTTTCCGTCGGCGCAAACCTCATGCTCGTTCTCGTCGCCGCGCAGGAGCAGGAGTGGGACGAGCTGCATCTCGCCGTGCGCCAATTCCAAAACGTGAATCTGGCCATCAAGTACGCGCCCAAACCCGTAATCGCCTCTCCGCAGGGCATGGCGCTTGGCGGCGGCTGCGAACTCAGTCTCCACGCGCCGCGCATGCACGCCGCGGCTGAGGCGTATATCGGGCTGGTCGAAACCGGCGTTGGCCTTATCCCCGGTGGCGGCGGCACGAAAGAGATGCTCATCCGCGCCAACGAGCGCGCCGGTATAGCGCCGGGTGGCGTTTATCCCGGCGCTGCCGGGAGGCCGGCATCTTCAAGCGCTGAATCCGACCTCGATCTCTTCCATGCTCTGAAGCCGATCTTCGAAACCGTGGCCATGGCCAAAGTGGGCACCAGCGCCGAAGAATGCCGCGAATATGGGTTTCTTCGCCGTGAAGACGGCGTCTCCATGAATCGAGATCGTCTGGTCTCCGACGCGAAGGAAGTTGCCTTGGCCTTGGTTCGCTCCGGTTATCGCCCCGCGGCGGCGTCCCCGGCAGAGGGTGCTGCCAGCACTCAGATTCGCGTGCTCGGCGAACAGTTTCTTGCAGGCGCGAAGCTTGCCATTCATCTTCTCGCCCGGGGCGGCTACGCTTCGGAATACGACGCTCACGTCGCCCGCAAGCTCGCCAGTATTCTTGCCGGCGGGCCGCTCACTGCGCCACAGTCCGTGAGCGAGCAATATCTGCTCGACCTGGAACGCGAAGCCTTTGTCTCTCTCTGCGGTGAAAAGAAGACGCAGGAGCGCATCGCGCACACACTCAAAACCGGCAAGCCCCTGCGGAACTGATCCCCTGTCAGGCCACGGGCACGGAGAGGTGCTCGTGGGCGATTCGCAATACGGCGCGCTCATCGCGGACAAAAACGTGAGTCGCGCGTACCAGCGCCAGCTTTTCGTCGACGCGCTTTCCCCCGCCGAGGTCCCGCCCGCTGGCCTCAAATTGGAACGTGTAGCTGGCGACGGCAGCTTCATTGCCGAGCAAAAAGACGTCGATGGCTCCTAGTTTGAGGTCCAAGCGAGTGCCTGCTTGGAAATATTCGCGCGCACGGCGCATCGCGCCCAGCCGGCCCGGCTCCGTGCGGCCCATGCCAACCTGAAATACCGTACTTCCAGGCGCGTAAAAAGAGTTTAGCGCCGCTTCCGATTTCGTTTGGAAGGTGCTCCAGAATCGTTTGACAGCTTGTTGAACATCTTCGGTGGACAGTTTTTCCGACATGGCGCATGACCCTCGAAACGGGCGTCTCGAACGCTTGCGTGCGAGCCGATTGTACGCAATCCGGTGCTTCTCCGTGCCCGGGCTTTCGGCGGCTGGCGCGAAACACGCACTCCGCTTGCCTGAGCTGAAAGGATGGAATATACGGTTCGAATCGTATTAAACTGTAGCATCGAGGGAGGACGCTATGGCCCGGCTGAATCTCCTGCCGCCGCGCGAAGCGGCCAATATCTTGGGCATCAGCTATCCCACTCTGAAGCAGTGGATCTACAAGAAAAAAATCCAGACGGCGAAAACCCCCGGCGGACACCATCGCATCCCGGAGAGCGAAATTGACCGGCTGCTGCCGAAGAAACTGTCGCGGGGCGCTGTAGGCCAGCGCCGCGGCGACTTCCGCAGAATCAGCGGCCGGAATCAGCTCATCGGCCGCGTGGTGAGTGTGAAATTCGGCGGATTGCTGGCCGAGGTAAAGCTCTCCATCAGCGAGCAACGCATCACTGCGATTATCACGGCGGACGCGGCACGGGAATTGCGCCTGAAGCCCGGCGACCTGGCCGCGGCGCTGATCAAATCCACTGAAGTCATGATTCTTCGAGTTTGATTCCCAATAGGTCCTGGGCATGTCAACCGATTGTCACCACACTCGCGGAGATTCTGCCAACGTCGAAAGAAGGGATTGCGTTCGCGCGCAAAGCCGAGACCGCATTCGAGGAGTTCTTGCCTCGTTGCTACTCCTGGGAGTCTTTACCGCAGAGGGGAGTGCTGCCGCGGACGAGCTTCGGGTGGCGGCGGCTTCGGACCTGCAATTCGCCCTGCGCGATTTGAGCGTCCAGTTCCAGAAAAAGACCGGCCACACGGTCAGCATCACCTACGGATCTTCCGGCAATTTCTATTCGCAAATCGAGAACGGCGCGCCATTCGATCTCTTCTTTTCAGCAGACATCGAGTACCCGCGAAAACTCGAAGCGGCCGGTCTAGCCGAGCCCCGAACGCTTTACAAATACGCATTGGGACGGATCGTCATCTGGATACCAGGAGATGCAAAGCTGGATCTCGCGAAGCTGAAATGGAACACGCTGGTCGATCCAGCGGTTCAGAAGATCGCTATCGCCAATCCGGCGCATGCTCCGTACGGCCGCGCGGCAGTGGCCGCACTCAAAACGGCCGGGATCTACGAAAAAGTGGCAACCAAGCTCGTGTATGGCGAAAACATCTCCCAGGCGGCGCAGTTCGTCGAGTCCGGAAACGCCCAGGCCGGCATCGTAGCTCTCTCCCTCGCTCTGTCGCCGGCGATGCGCGATAAAGGCAAGCGGTGGGAGATTCCGGCAGACGCTCATCCGCCCATCGAACAGGCCGCCATTATGCTGCGGTCATCCACAAAAAAGGAGACGGCGCGAGTCTTTCTCGATTTTGTGAAAAGCCAGGAGAGCCAAAAAATTCTGGCGAGCTACGGCTTCCAAATTCCGCTTCAAGACGACGCGGCCGGCGGCCGAAAATGAACCTCACCGCCCTGCTTCTTTCGCTGCGACTCGCCGCGCTCGTATCTCTTATTCTTTTGCTTATCAGCTTGCCGCTTGGATCTTGGCTTGCCTTCGGAAAATGGCGCGGACGATTTCTGATCGAAGCCGTCGTTTCGTTGCCGCTTGTCCTTCCCCCGACGGTGCTGGGTTTCTATCTTCTGATTGCGATGGGTTCGCGAAGTCCTCTCGGCCGGTTGTGGGAGCGGCTCTTCGGCCACGGTCTCGTTTTCACGTTTGAGGGGCTCGTCATCGCCTCTCTTCTCTACAGCCTCCCGTTTGCCGTGCAGCCGGTGGTCGCCGCGTTCCGGGGCGTGGATCCCAAGCTGATCCAGGCCTCTGCGGTTCTTGGCGCGTCGCCGCTGCGCACGTTCTTCCGCATCATCGCGCCGCTTGCGTTCCCCGGGCTCGTCACCGCGTTTGTGCTCAGCTTTGCGCACACGCTTGGCGAATTCGGCGTCGTGCTCATGGTCGGCGGCAATCTGCCGGGTATCACGCGCACCGTCTCCATCGCGATCTACGATTCGGCGCAGTCGCTTGACTACGCAAGCGCAAATTCCATGGCCATGGTGCTCCTCGGGTTCGCGTTTCTGGCTCTTTCGATTGTCTATGCGATGAACCGCCGCGTCTGGACGCCGTGGACCCCTCGATGACAACGCCCACGCTCGTCGCGCAAATCCGAAAGGGATTTCGCAGCGGAACGCTTGCTTCGTTTGCGCTCGATGTCGAAATTGATGTGCCGCCCGGCATCACGATTCTGTTTGGCCCTTCCGGAGCGGGCAAATCCACGCTGCTCGACTGCATCGCGGGGCTCACGCGGCCCGATGCGGGGCGTATCGCTTCGGGCGATGCGGTTCTGTTTGATTCGGAGGCGGGTATCAACCTGCCGCCACAAAGAAGAAGCGCGGCGTACGTGTTTCAGTCACTCGCCCTTTTTCCGCATCTCAGTGCGGAGGACAACGTCAGTTATGGACTCGCTCAGTTGTCTGCCGCAGAGCGCCGCGCCTGCACCGTCGAAATCCTGGAGTCGTTCCGAGTAGCCAGCCACGGCAGGCACAAGCCGGGGGAGCTTTCCGGCGGGGAAAGGCAGCGCGTCGCACTGGCACGCGCCCTGGTCACTTCGCCGCGTGTGTTGCTGCTCGATGAGCCGCTCTCGGCGCTGGATGCCGGCGTGAAGTTCGAGATTTTGGAAGATCTGCGGGGGTGGAATGCGGCCCGGCGGCTGCCCATCCTGTATGTCACGCACAGCCGGGAGGAGGTTGACGCCCTCGGCGAACGCGTGATCGCGCTGGATCACGGGCGCGTCGTGGCCACCGGGGCGCCGCGGGAAGTCTTGGATGCGCCGCGGCGTTTGCGGCTGGCGCAGGCGGCGGGTTTTGAGAATCTGCTGGCGGCAACGGTTCTCGAACTGCGGCAAGCCGACGGAGTTATGCGCGTACGGCTGGAAACAGGCGATGCCGAACTCGAGGTTCCGCTGGCGCACGCTGCGCCGGGTGATTCCGTGCGGCTGGCGATCCGCGCGGGGGACATTTTGCTGGCGACGGAGCGACCGTCGGGGCTGAGCGCGCGGAACATTTTGCCGGGGAAAATCCTCTCGCTCGAGCCGCGCAGCACGTTCGTGACGGCGCGTGTCGATTGCGGCGCGACGTTCGCGGTGCACCTCACGCCCGGCGCATGCCGCGGACTGGAACTAGCCGAAGGGCAAAACGTTTGGATGATTCTGAAAACGCATTCCTGTCATTTCGTCCAAGAGTGAGCCCCCCAGAGCGGTCTTCGCATCACGGCTGAGCTTTCTTGCTGGCCTGGGTCCTGGGCAGCGCGCGGAACTTTACCTCGTCGGCTTCGAGGATCTTTCCTTTGGGTGTGGCGTGAATCGCGGTGCGGTCGCCTACGGTCAGATCGGAGAGTTTGGCGGGCTGGCCATTCTTCAGAAAGACGGTCGTCTCGACGATTT
>QHYP01000399.1 GCA_003224195.1 Acidobacteriota bacterium
CGGGGCCGCCCGGCGGCGCAGCGTACAGGTGATCAGGTTCCAGCGGGAGCGGCGAAAGTTTTTGGACTTCTCTCTCGACCGACGCTAGCCAAAGTTGCGCCTGAATTATTTCTCTATCTCCCAGCCGGTCTCTTTCCTGTCTAGTGCGGCGCACTCCGAACACTGCAAGCTGCGCGTAGCGGACACTTTCAGGTTCCGTGAGCCGATAAACACGTATGTCTCGGAAATGTCTTGAAAGCAGAACTGTGCAATCGGCAATTCGCTTGGCAGGCACGACGAGCACCAGGATGCCGCCAGGTTTTAGCCATCGGTACGCATGCTCCAAGAACAGCTTCTCCATCCGCTGCGATCTCTCCTCGCCAATCTCGAAGTCATACGGCGGGTTCAAATAGATCAGCGAGAAGGACTCCACCGGGCACTGCACGTCGAAGCAGTTTCCATGGATCACGGCGACTCCGGTGGCGCGAGCCTGTTCGGCTCGGCCAGTGTCCAGTTCAATTCCGTACCGGGATACCTTTTTGTCAGAGGTGATTGCAGCGAACGCTGCACCATCCCCGATGCAAGGGTCGAGGGCTGAACACAGATGGTCGGGGAATCGTAGGAACCTACGGATTCGCACCGCCTCCAGAATCGGAAGAGGGTAGAAGCCCAAACGCTCACGACCTGCAAGGCGCATGGTATCCCCCGTTAAATTGAGCTTTCAGGATTTGTGGTTCGAAATGCCGAGCCGCTGCTGGGAAACTCTTCGCTCAAACGAAATTGGTAATTGAATACGCGAGGATCACATGCATGATGGTGGGTCGTAAATCTTGCATGCCAGTTAGGGCTGAAGGAATAAGAATGGCGAACGATTAATGCAGGAACTTGTCCCGACATCAACCATTCATGGAATCACGACAAAAGGATTCTCGATAAGTACGCCCATGACTGTTTGCCCAGAGTTCAGGTCTTCCGAGATGAGGCGCGTCGCCCCACCTTTGACGGCTGAAGCGATGACCAGCGCATCCCAGAATCCGATCTGCGACTCGTCTTCAATTCGAAATGCTGTCGAAATATCGACCAGAGTGTTCTCGATGCACCAACCTGAGTAGCTGTTAATCACAGCGCGCGCCGAAACCTTTGAGAGTGGAGAAGCAATCTTTCGCGTGACGTTGACGTAGAACTCCTGTAGTACCTGTGTGCTCAGGAGGCCGGCCCGCTCGCTCCACAGCTCGCGCATAAGGCTCTTCGCTATTTCATGCTTGGACCCCGCGTCGATGTCGTGGGCGTAGATCAAGACATTTGTGTCGACGAAAGTCTTACCGTTCATGTAATTCGTCTCGGCTGGCGCGAATTACGCCGCCCATATGAAAGCGCCGCCCATATGAAAGCCCTGCTCGAGCAGCGCCAGCGCCTGGCGTTCCGCATGCTCATACGCTTCCGCCTCGCCAACGAGGACTTCAATCTGTTCGGCAAGGAGCCCGCTAATGGATGTGCCCTGTTTAGCGGCGATGATTTTGGCCTTTCGAAGCGTCTGCCGGTCGAGGCTTATCGTCACGTTCTGCTTCATATTGCCTCTAACCTCCGTTGATTTAGCTACTTGCTGCGCAACACGTATAATACGTGTAACACGTGCTGCACGTGTTGTCAACGCGCTATCTTTCCCCCGGCAACTCATTTGGCAGTCTGCCGTCCCAATGCTAGATTCCGCGTTGCTATGAGTGTCGCGCTCCAAGCTAGAACCAGCTCTTCACGAGACTTCTACCAACGGCAGGTCCTAAAGACAAATCCAAAAGGCGCGAAGACGGCATGCGTTTTCACCGATGGGACCTCTATACTGGTCTCGAATTTCTTGGCGTCTTTCATTCGCTCTGGCAACAAATTGTTTTTCCCTTTGGAGCATGAAGCAGCCGACGCAGGCACACAAATCTACATTCGCAAGACCCATCTTGAGGAGAGAAGGTGGGACGTTTTTCAGGCTGAGATCAGTTACGCGGCGCAACCCCGAAAAGATAAGCGCAATAACCTCTTCGTTTCCGCCGAAGTTCACGGCGGTCGCCTGGGGATTGTGTCGGTACAAATTCGTTGCGAGGCCCTGAGGGATTATTTCTATGTGGGTAATCGCCGCTGTGCGTGGGACCGGCAGCCTTCATTCTACGAACTCCTGCGGGTCAATCCCAACATATCGCCAACTGAGCTGCGACTCGCCTACAAACTTCGCACCCTCGAACTCCGCGCAACCCATGCGCCAGTTGTCGACCTTCGTGCGCTAGAGCGCGCCTTCAATATCCTTGCACATCCC
>QHYP01000274.1 GCA_003224195.1 Acidobacteriota bacterium
GCCGTATCGGCCGGCAGTCGTTATGGCTCAGGAGGAGATTGGCTATGCAGGAGAATGCGGCGAAACACCTCGCCCTCGCAGCTATGTTGTCATCGGTTGTCCTCGTCCTGGGCTGCGGGCCATCAGCAGAGAGCGTAGCGGCCAAAGATTTTCTGGAAAAGTTTGACAAAGTAGTTGAGCAGGACACAGCACTGGATAATCTCGAAAAGAAGGCCGACGAATACAACCAGCAGCTCGAGAAAGCTTCGGACGAGCGCAATCCCACCAGGCACGCCATGGCCGTCGGTGCCTGGATTGGTCAATACAAGGCGCTACTTTCGCAGGCCCGCTCCATCGTGGACACGCAAAGCGGCTTGGTGGACGATTTGGTGACCGACAGCGCGAAGCTCAGCGGGGATGCAAATCGCTATTCCCGCGAGGCCACCGATGCGCTCCGAGAGTACATTGCCACTCAGCGAAAAGGGATCGAGCTCACCGAGCAGTTAATGGCCACTATCGAATCTTCCGCCAGCAACCCCGCGAGTGCCGACCCAGAGAAGTTGGAAGAGCTCACAAGCTCGCTCGACGACTTGGACTCAAAGGAGAAGCACGCATTCCAGCAGGCTCAAGATGCGGTCGCTCGCCTCCGCGCCGTCGCCCCGCATCCCTGACTCACCCCGGCTACGACTGACAGTCGAGTAGCACAGCCACTCCAGCCTATGCCTCTTACTCTGCGGGTGCCCCACCCTTGATTTGCAAGGGTGGGGAATTTCCGGGGCGTCCCGACGCTTTTGGTCGCGAAGCCCCGGCATTCTTTCTCACGCAGAAAATCCTATATCCGGCCAGTACCGTTCCAAATACTTCGCCTATCAGAAATTGGCATTCGGTCCGGGCTGAGCAGGAAGTTTGTCACGCCACTCCAGCCTGAAAAAGTTGGAACGGCACCAGGATGGTGTGAGAGGATTCTCGCGTACCGTTCGCATCGCCGGGTGCGCGAGGCATGGAGAAAGGCGGGATCATGAGCGAAACGGAGCATCCGCGACGCATTGGTCGAAGCATTGGCGCCGTGCTTGCCGGAATATTCGTGGGCGTCGTACTCACCCTTGCAACCGACATCGTGCTGCACGTGGCCGGCGTCTTCCCGCCATGGGGCCAGTCGATGGTCGGCTTCGACGCGGCCTTGCTGCTTGCGACGGTCTATCGCACCGTCTATGGCGTCGTGGGCAGCTACCTCATTGCCCGGCTCGCGCCCAATCGGCCCATGCAGCACGCCCTGGTGGGCGGCGTTGTAGGCCTCGCCGTGAGCATTGTGGGCGCCGCGGTGACGTGGAACCGGGGACCTGCCTTCGGGCCCCACTGGTACCCACTCGCGCTCATCGTGCTCGCGATGCCCCAAGCCTGGGTGGGCGGCAAACTCCGCCTCATGCAGTTGCGCCCGTCTTCCGCAGCTTGACTGCCGCCTGCCCGCCGTGGCATCAGGTAGCACAGGCACTCTTGCCTGTGCAGACCTTGTCCCGACCCTGTCGGGAGCCCGGCGCCTTTCTCGTCCTTGCGGAGCGAACGAACCGCAGTCCCGTGGCCGGCCCTTGTAGCGGACGACTTCAGTCGGCCATCTGACGATGCGGCGAGGCATCGTCATTCCTGCCTCCCCGCCGCAGGAGGGCCCGTCCGGCGAGTAAGGCCGCTTCGCGCGGTTACGGCCTATCGGGAGAGGGATTTACGCCGCTGCCCCCCGAGCAGCGCGGCATTTCTCGTGGATAGTTCACGCGCGCCGCTGGGAGCTGCTGGCGAAGAGCGTCCGTCAAGTCAACGGCAAAGCCCTTCGGCGCAGCAGCCAGCCGGATGCCGTAATACTCGACGATGGCCTTGTAGAGTTGTCCCGCGCGCTTGTTCAGCACCCGGAGCAGTTCGTCAGTCAACTGATACCTTTTCTGGGCATCGCCTTCCGTGTTTTCTTCCACGAAAAAGCCGCCCGTTTCGTCTCCGAGATCAAAAATTGTTTCCCTGTTGGGATCTATCCTCGCGCTGGGTAGCAGAACACCGGTCGGGAAACCAATGGGACCTCCGGGGCTGGGGGCGAGACCCACGCTATAGATGCCCAGATAGAGTCTTCCAAGTTGAAAGCCGAACAGACGAATGCCCGCAGCGGTAAGCGTCTTCCGAGCCTTGCCATACCCGGACCCGCCGCCTGGCTCAAGGCCCATCGTCAGGAGAAGGATGGAATCACCGGGTTGCGAGGGCTGCAACCATCCGGCCGCTTCGAGCACGGCGTCGAGCGCGGAGTTGCCCTGGCTTTTTCCCGCGGACGGCGAGGAAAGTTCGTGGATATCCGAGAGGAGCGCATCGCGGGGCGTACCGAAGCGCAGTTCTTTGCGCCGACCGCCGGATGTCAGCATGGCGAAGGAATCTTCCGCGCGAGCGGTTGTCACCATGGCCTCCAGCACGCTGGCTTCGACCTTGCGCGCTGCCGGATTCACATCTTTCCCGTTCTCCGCGACGAGAACGACGCGGCGGGGAGCGGTATCCACGCTTACGGATCGGATGGTGAGAAGCTCGCCCCCCTGCCGGGCCATGAAGCCATCCGGAGAGATCTTGCGGACAAGAGCCGCATCGGGTAGGACCACATTCAGCGGAACATCCACTTCGCACGGCTGATCTTGCCCGGCCACCGTAGCGGAGAAGAAAAGAAACGCAAAGTCGAGATGCAATCGCTGCCACATGGGACCCAACAATTGGCCGAGTATAGCCTCACACCCGTTTCCAATTCAATCCATCCGGCGCGCTAAACTCGCAGCGATAAGTGGCGGGTGGCCGACGCTCGATCCGCTGGAACGCTTTTGGTTGGCGTACCCTTGCGGTTCTGTTCACTGCAAGGGTGGGGCCGCTTTTCGCTAGCCTCTCTACTCTTACTCCTTCGATTCCGATTCCACCGCCGACTGGACGAGTCTGGCCCGGTGCGGCGCACCCGCTCGTTACAAAGAAAGCCTGACCCGCATCCAATCAGCGGCGACGATATATGATTCCGCTGCTCGATCGAGCTCAGAAGCAAATCGGCCGCTCTCCGTTCAAGCGAATCTTGGAGGTCTGCGATGAACATCCTGCCGGTGAATCTCCTCTTCGGCACCCTGGTATTCTGGATCGCTGCCAGGATTTACGTTTTCCCTAGACTCCACGAGCTGTCACCACGGACGGTGCTGCTGCCGATCCTCCTGCTGCACTCGACCCGGCACCTCGGTCTCATGTTCCTGGCTCCCGGCGCCACGTACCCCGGCATCCCGCCGCAGTTTGCCTACCCGGCTGCCTTCGGCGACTTGCTCGCTGCGGTGTTGGCCATCGCTGCGATTGCCGCCGTAGTCAAGCAGGCGCGAAGCGCCCGGCTCCTCGTTTGGGTTTTCAACGTCGAGGGCACACTGGACTTGCTGTCCGCGATAGTGCTCGCGACGCTCTACGACGCACCGGCGCACATGGGCGCCGCGTATTGGATCCCGGCTTTCTGGGTCCCCGCACTTCTAGTGACGCACTACATCACGTTCGTTGTGCTTCGCAAGCGCTGGACGGGCGCAGCCTAACGGAACGGAACGTGGCAGTCCAGACGGGCGGGTGGCAGCGCAGGTCGTATCGAGCGCCACCGAAACGCCTGACCACTTCCTCCGGACCCGCCTATCGCCATCCGCGCCACATTTCCCCGTCGGCGTTTACCATTCCGCCGCTTTTCCACAGCCCTCCGCCAAAATTCACTTCGGCGTTCTATTCCTTTGTGGTAATCTCGCACATGATACGCCACGCAATTCTTCCTCGCCCGCTCGCTGCAAAATCTCGGAATAACTGCCTGCCCAGTTCTGCGGTCAATTCCCGGCAAAACGCGGAACTTTTCCATCTAACCGCTTTCCTTTCTGCCTTCTCCGCACTCTTTTTCCCAATGGGCGTAAGGCAACTCCTTTTGATTCACGCGCTTCCGCACTCTTTCCATCGCAACGGGGGTGTGGGGGGTATGACCGTGTGGAAAACTCGCGCGTCTCTCCAGCCACTATCAACTATCGACTGTGGACTTTCCTGCTCTTCACCGGCCTGCCCTGATCGCAGCCGAGGGGTCACTGCCTCTCATAACTCCTTTAGAAGCCATACTTACGGGCCCTTCCGTAAGGATGTGCCAACAAAGCACTTACAACCCCTTTATTTTGATATTCTTAACAGACTTAGCTCCCGTAAACCCTTTAAAGGCACATTCTTACAAAAAACAGGGGGGTGGGGGGCAGATTTCCACAGGGAACTGCCAAATTTCGTCTCTCGTCTCTCCAAGTTCGAGTTTCGCATCCCGTCTCTACCTTTCAACGCTTCCATGCGCCCGCCTTCAACCGTTCTGGCGTTCAGAACCTGCCACCCGTCACCTGCAACCTGCCACGTGCCGCCTGCCACCTGTCACCTGTCACCCACCACCTCTCACCGCTCGGCCGAAACATTGACCCCCCGCCCCCGAGTCGGGAACCTTGACCGCTTCGCGGTCACCAAGCAGAATGTCTCCACCATGACTCGCAAACTCTCCGACAGAAAACTTGCCGTCCTGGGCGCGGGCAAGCTCGGCGGCATTCTCTTGCGCGCCTATCTCAAGCAAGGCCTCTTCGCGCCCAAGCGCGTCGCCGCCACCGTCAGCCACGCCGAAAAAGCCGCTGCGCTCAGCAAAGATCTCGCCGTCGAGGTTGGGACCGACAACCGCAAGGCGGTAAAAAACGCGGACATTATTCTCCTTTGCGTCAAGCCGCAGGTCATCCGCGAAGTCCTCGAAGAGATTCGCCCGGAACTCACCGAAAGATCGCTGGTCATTTCCGTCGCCGCATCCGTCCCGACCAGCTACATCGAGCAGCATCTTGGCTGCGCCGCGGTAAGCGGCGGAAATAGCGTTGCCGCGGCAAGCGGCGCGAGTGTGGCCGCTGCGGCGAGCAGCGCAAATAGAAAAGTTCCCGTCGTGCGCGCCATGCCCAATACCTGCTCGACCGTCGGCTGCGGCATGACGGGCATCTGCCGCGGTTCGCATGCCACGCCGGAGCACCTCGAAATCGCTCGCGCTCTCTTCGACGCCGTCGGCCGCACCGTCGTCGTGGACGAAAAGCACATGGACGCGGTCACGGGCCTTTCCGCCAGCGGTCCGGCCTTCGCTTACATCATTCTCGAATCGCTCGCCGAAGCTGGCGTCAAAGTCGGTCTGCCGCGCGACATAGCTACGCTGCTCGCCGCGCAAACCATGAAAGGCTCCGCCAGCGTCGTGCTTGAGACCGGCGACCATCCGGCGCTGCTCAAGGACGCGGTCACCACGCCCGCCGGCTGCACCATTGATGGAATTCTTGAACTCGAAGAAGGCAAGCTGCGCGTCACGCTCATCAAAGCGGTTGTCAAGGCCACGCACCGCGCCGGCGAGCTCCTCTTCGAGAAATGAGGCACTGCTGATGCGTTTTGGTTCTTCAATTTGTGATACGATTCGCCGCTGAACACAAAGATGCCGAGCGCTTACATCCCGGTGTTGATTTTCGCGGTGCTGGTCTTCGCGTTTCCCGCGGTCACGCTGATCATCATGAAATACATCCGCCCCGATTCCCGCGCGGTCGGCGCGAAGCTCAAGCCGTATGAGTGCGGCGTGCCCGCCGAGGGCGATGCCCGCGGCCGCTATTCCGTGCGCTTCTATATCATCGCGATGCTGTTTGTGATTTTCGACGTGGAGACGATGTTCCTCTTCCCCTGGGCCATTAAATTCAAATCGCTCGGTCTTGTCGGCCTCATCTCCATGTTTGTTTTTCTGGGAATCCTGCTGGTCGGCTACATCTGGCTCTATAAGAAGGGCGCCCTTGATTGGGCGTGACCTCAGCGCCGGGTGCAAGCCCCGCGTTTTTTTCTTTGTTCAGGGTTGAAGAGCCTGCTTGATCGTCGGTTTGATCCGCGCTGTTGCCAGGCTGGACGCGTCCCAGCCGCCGCCCAGCGCCTTGATCAGCAGCACCGACGTCACCAGCCGTTCGCCCTGGATGGCCGCCAGTTGCTGCTCGTTGCTCAGCAGCGTCTGTTGCGCTGAGACAACGTCCAGGTAGCTGACCAGGCCGCCGGTGTACCGGTCGCTGGCGATGTCCACCGCGCGGCGCGCCGCCGCGACGGCCTGCTGCTGCGTGGTCTTCGCATCGTTCAGGATACTCAGGCCGGTCAGGTCGTCTTCAACTTCGCGGAAGGCATTCAGCGCGGTCTCGTGATAATTCGCCACCGCCGCATCGTAGCCCGCTTGCGCAAACTTCACTTGCGCCCGCCGCGCCCCGCCGGTGAAAATTGCCTCCGCGGCGGTCGCGCCCACTGCCCACACCGCGCTCGACACGTTCAGTAGCTTCGTCACATCGCCGCTCAGCCAGCCGCCATTGCCAAAGAGATTCAGCGAAGGGAAATACGCGCTGCGAGCCACGCCGATTTGCGCATTCGCCGCCGCCATTTGGCGTTCCGCCTCGGCGACATCCGGCCGGCGCTCGAGCAGATCGGACGGCAGCCCCGCATCTAGGGCGGGCGGCTCGCCGGAGAGTTCCTGTGTAGTCACATGGAAACCCGGGACCGGCTGCCCGGCAAGGACCGCAATCGCGTGCTCAAATTGGTCGCGCTGCTGGTGCAGCAGTGTGGCCTGCGTTTGCGTTGTGCGCAGCAGCGTCTCTTCCTGTGCCACGTCCAGTCCCGACGCAATTCCGCCCTCGTGGCGCGCCGTCACAAGTTGCAGGCCTTTATCCAGGGTGGCCACGGTGCGGTCGAGGATCGCGAGCTCGCTGTCGAGCTGGCGCAGCGTGAAATAGTCGCTCGCCATCTCGGCGGTGATTACGAGGCGCACGTTTTCTAGGTCCGCCGCGCCCGCCTGCAGCGAGGCTTCCGACGCTTCGATGTTGCGCCGCCGCCCACCGAACAGGTCTACTTCGTAGCTCACGGTGAAGGGGAGCGTGAACGAATTCTGCGTCACGGGTCTCAAGGTAATGGGGACGCCGCTTGTGGGCCGGTTCCCGGAGAGGCGCTGCCGCTGGGCGAGCGGTGCGACGTTCATCTGCGGGTAGAGAGCGGAAATGGCCTGTGAGGTGAGCGCGCGCGCCTGCGCATAGCGCGCCACGGCGGACTTCAGCGTTTGGTTCGCGTCCAGCGCCTTTGCTTCGAGCGCCTCGAGCTGGTCTTCGTGGAAAACCTTCCACCATTCACCCTTCGGGACCGTATCCTTCGGGTCGCTCGGCCGCCAGGGCTGCGGCGTCTCCCAGTTGGCCGGGGTGGGAACGCTTGCACGCTGATACTTCGGCCCGACTGTGCACCCGGAAGAAAACACAAGAACAATTGCGGGCGCGAAAAGTTCAGCAAACGTGTGTCTCATTCCTTTTGCGCTCCGCCTGTGGCGGTATTGCCCACCGGAGCCGCCCCGGGTTTCTGCTCCGGCTGCGGCTGCTTCACGCGGACTTCCTGGCCGTCTTCGAGCGAATCGGCCGGATTAATCACGATCCAGTCGCCTTTGGTGAGACCCTGGAGCACTTCGAGGGAGGTGCCATAGTCGCGGCCGATCGTCAGCGTCTGAAGGTGCACGCGGTTTTTGGCATCCACGGTCACGGCGCGCAGCCCTTCCGAACGAAAGAGCAGCGCATTGACGGGAACTTGCAGGCGGTCGAGGGTTACATGCAAGGCGAGGTGCACCTGCGCGTAGCCGCCCGGCAGGAGTTGCTCTCGGTGGTTTGGCACGTCCACTTCCGTGAGCAGGGTTCGAGTGCCGGGATCGATGGCCTCGGCTGTGCGCACGACCTTGCCCTGGAATTTTTGGCCGGAATATTGCGTCAGCTCGAGATATGCCGCGAGGCCGGCGCGGACCTCGGACGCGTACGTTTCGGGCACGGAAACGTACACACGGATCGGGTCAGTCTGCGCCAGATGGAAAAGAAGCTGCGAATTGCTTCCGCTCCCCGCGGTGATCAATGTGCCGGTGTCCACGTTACGTTTCGTGATCACGCCACTGAAGGGCGCGTAAATGTGCTTGAAGGACTCGAGTTCTTCGAGGCGCCTGAAGTTCGCATCCGCCGCCGCCAGATTCGCCTGCATCTGAGTATAGGCGCTCGTCCGCTCGTCCACTTCCTGCTGGGAAACGGAGTCAGACTTGCGCAGGCTTTCCCATCGCTCCGCCGAGGTCTTTGCAAGTTCGAGATTGGCGGCAATCTGCTGCCGCGTGGCTTTGGCCTGTGAGAGCTCTTGATCCACTTCCGGCGTGTCGATGTCGGCGAGCAGATCGCCCTGGCGCACGCGAGTCCCGATATCGTGATACCACTTCTTCAGATAGCCGTTCGTGCGCGCGTAGATTGGTGATTCGACGTAAGCCTGAAGGGTGCCCGGCAGGACGAGATCTTCCTGCGGCGGCTCGGCCGTCGGGTGAATCACGGCGACAGTCGGGATGGCATTGGATTCGGTTTCCTCAGCGAGCGCCTGGTATTGTGCGCGGCGCTGGAGGAGCGTGATCACGCCCGCCACGAACAGGATGGCCACCACGACACCCAGCGCCACGTACAGACGGCTGCCGGCGGCCCGGGCATCTTCGTCCACTCCGCTCACTCTCCCGGCGTTCCGCGTTCACGCCACCGCTGGTCCAGCCGAGCTTTCGGAATGCTTCCTCTCGCGCCGCCCATGAATGATCGAGAAAACGCAGGGCACAAAAAACAACGTGGCAACCGTGGCGAAGAAAAGGCCGCCGATCACCGCCCGGCCAAGCGGCGCGTTCTGTTCGCCTCCTTCGCCCAGACCGACCGCCATCGGCACCATGCCGATCATCATCGCCAGGGCGGTCATCAACACCGGCCGGATGCGCACGAAGCCGGCTTGGACCGCGGCCTTCTTCGCGTTCAGCCCTTCCCGCATCTGTTCTCGCGCGAACGACACGAGCAAAATGCTGTTCGCCGTAGCCACTCCCATGCACATGATCGCTCCGGTGAGCGAGGGAACGTTGAGCGTGGTGCGTGTCAGAAGCAGCATCCACAGGATACCCGCAAGCGCTCCGGGCAGAGCCGTAATAATGATGAACGGGTCGAGCCATGATTGGAAGTTTACGACGATCAGCAGATAAGCAAGAACAATCGCACCAATCAGGCCGAAGGCCAGGCCCGTGAAGGAAGTGCGCATCGTCTGCACCTGACCGCGGATGACGATGAAGCTCCCGCGCGGCAGTTCTTTTTCCACGGCGGTGACACGCTGCGTCACTTCCTTAGCGACGGACCCCAAATCGCGCCCCTCAACCGAGGCATAGAGGTTGATCATGGGCTGCACATTGTAGTGAGAGACTTCCGCCGCCCGGGCCGTTGTGGAGTTTCGGACCAGGTTACCCAGGATTTGTGGCGGCGCGCTGGCCGTGCTCGCGGTG
The DNA here is from genome assembly GCA_003224195.1 of Acidobacteriota bacterium. Taxonomy (GTDB): domain Bacteria; phylum Acidobacteriota; class Terriglobia; order Acidiferrales; family UBA7541; genus Acidiferrum. The sequence goes on from QHYP01000274.1 coordinate 9,365, forward strand.
ATGGGCGTGTTCTCAAGCTCCTGGTACGAAGCGATACGGTATTGAGGCGTTTGCACGGCGACCTGATAGCTGACGCCGTTTTGGGGATTCAGCCAGAAGGTCGGAGCGGTCTGAAAGCTGGAACTCAGAGAGACCAGCACGTTTTGCACGACGTCTTTGGCCTGCAAGCCCACCGATTGCGCCCGGGTACGGTCAATGTCCATGTGCAGGGTCGGGTCGTCAAACGCCTGGTGCACGTGCACGTCCACGGCTCCCGGAATGTGACGTATTTCGTTGGCCAGTTTCTGGGCAATCAAATAGTTGCCGTGTTGGTTCTGTCCGGTGATTTCGATGTCGATTGGCGCAGGGGTGCCGAAGTTGAGGATTTGCGTCACGATGTCCGCCGGCTGGAAGAAAAACTGCACACCCGGGAACCTATGCGGGAGCGTTTCCCGCAACCGTCTGACGTACTCGCTGGTTGGGTGGCCGCGCTCCTCTTTGAGTTGGACGAGGATCTCGGCATCGCAGGTTCCGATTGTTCCTGCATTGCTGTAACTCAGGTTTATGCCGCTGTAGGGCAGGCCGATATTGTCCAGGAGCGTGACGAGCTCTTTTTTCGGGATTGTTTCGCGAATCGCGGTGTCCACTTCATCCGCCAATCGCGCGGTCTCTTCGATGCGCAGGCCCGTGCGCGTGCGCATGTGCAGCCGGATCTGGCCGGCGTCCACCTTCGGGAAAAAATCTCTTCCGAGAATCAGGGTGATTCCAGCCGATGCGCCGCAGAAGGCAAGGAAACACGCGGCGAAGAGCTTCGGCCGGCGCAGCGCGGTTTCGAGAGCCCGGCGGTATCCTTCGCGGAATCTCTCGAAGTTGCGCTCGAACACCTGCTGGTATCTACGGAAGAAACCTTGCTCCTCTCCGGCGTGCTGCTCGGCGCGGTATTCGTCCTCGGCGCTGAGGAGATACATCGCCAGGGTCGGCACGATCGTCCGGGACCACATGTAGGACGCCAGCATGGCGAACACGACAGCTTCGGCCAGGGGCACAAACAGAAACTTGGCCACTCCGGTCAAGAAAAACATGGGCACGAACACAATGCAGATGCAGAGCGTGGAGACAAAGGCGGGGACGGCGATCTGCTGCGCGCCGTCGAGAATCGCCTGGACGGTCTCTTTACCCATGGCGAGATTGCGGTTGATGTTTTCGATCTCGACCGTGGCGTCGTCCACGAGGATACCGACGGCCAGCGCCAGCCCGCCCAGGGTCATGATGTTGACCGTCTGGCCCAACGCGCTAAGGCAGATCACACTGACCAGGATGGACAGGGGAATGGAAATGGCAATGATAAACGTGCTCTTCCAGTTCCCCAGAAAGAGCAGAATCATGATGGCGGTGAGGCAGGCGGCGATCAGCGCTTCGCGAAGGACGCCCTGGATGGCGGCGCGGACAAAGAGCGACTGGTCGAAGAACAGAGTCAAGTGCAGGTCCGGCGGGAGGGCAGGGGCGTAATTGCGCAGCACCTCCTTGACGCGCGCGACGATGTCGAGGGTGGAGGCGCCGCCGGTCTTGTACATGCTCATGAGTACGCCGCGCTGGCCGTTGGCCCGAACGATATTCGTTTGTGGGGAAAAACCGTCGCGAACGTGCGCGACTTCTTTCATGTAGATCGTGGCGCCATTCGCGGTTTTGACGGGGAGGTCGTTCAGCTCCTCAATGCTCTGAGGACTGCCGTTCATCTCGACCGCATATTCGAGAGCGCCGAGCTTCGCCGTGCCGGCGGGCAGAATCAGATTCTGCTGGTTGATGGCGTTAACGATGTCCACGGGCGAGAGACCCTTTGCCTGCAACGCCTCGGGGTTGAGGTCCACCGAAATCAGCCGCTGCTTGCCGCCGTATGGATATGGGAGCGCCGCGCCCTGGACTGTGGCGAGCTGCGTGCGGATAAAATTATTGCCGTAGTCAAAAAGTTGCTGCTCGCTGAACCGGTCGCTCGTCAAACCGATCTGGATCACGGGCACGGTGGATGCCGAGAAGATGGACACGAGCGGCGGATTCGTTCCCGGCGGAAGGTTGCCGAGGAACGTTTGCGAGATGGACACGACCTGCGCGAGCGCCGTCTGGACGTTGGCGCCCTGCTGAAAGAAGATCTTGATGACGGCAATACCGGGCAGGGACTGCGATTCAATGTGCTCGATATCGTTGACCAGCGTGGTGATACCGCGTTCGGCGTTGGAGGTGATGCGCTGCTCCATCTCCTGCGGCTCGAGCCCCTGATATCTCCACACGACGCAGATGACGGGAATGTTGATTTCCGGAAAAATGTCGGTGGGCGTTCGCAAGAGCACGACGGGTGTCATCAAAATGATGACGAGGGCCATTACGATAAACGTGTATGGCCGCGACAGTGCTAATCGGACGATCCACATGTTTTCAGAGCTTTCCCTGCCGGCGGGTTGCTTTCCCCGGCCGCGCCCTAGTGCTCGTTAGATTCGCTCTTCCGTTAGACGCATACATTCGCGGCGACGCTACATCGGTGCCATATTGGACTGGGAAGCGACGCGGCGTCTCGACTCGAGGCCACAGCACTCGTTTCCCCAAGGCCGCTGGATAGGCGCATTCGCAGCCTATCAGTCTCCTTCACAACTATTCTAGATGAAGCGCTGACTTGCCTGCGCGGTAATTCGGTTGGATACCAAGGGCCGCATGCGGGTTATGGCCGGCGAGTTGCTCGCGCTATTTGTGCGTCATGGTGAAGACGCCGTCCCAGCCGGTCGGCGGCTCGTCGAAGAGATACTCCTGGCAGCGTTTCCAGTAGGTGCGCGAGGGCCCGTCCTCCGGCCAATTTTCGAGCACCTGCTGGAACATCGCCTGGGCATCCGCCCAGCGCCGACTTTGATAAAGAGCGCGCGCCTCTGCGAATTTTGCAAGTCGCGCCTCAATGCCGGCGGCGCCATTTGCTGATGGGTCCGATCGCCGCGCCATGAGTTCGTAGATCTTTACGGGCTGAAGTTTGCCCTTCACGCGAATGAGGTCCAGCTCGCGGAATAGAAATCCGCCTTCCCGCGCGCCTTCATAGGTTGTTTCATTCACAAGAATGTGCGTACCGTATTCCTTGTTCAATCCTTCCAGGCGCGAGGAGAGATTCACCGTGTCGCCCAGTGCCGTGTATCCGTAGCGCAGCGTCGAGCCCATGTTCCCGACCGAGGCTACGCCGGTGTTCAATCCGATGCCGATGTCGAGCTTCGGCATGTCTTCGATCTTCCACTGCGCGTGCAGCTCGCCGATGCGCTTCATCATGTCCAGCGCGGTTTCGCAGGCGCGAATCGGGTGGCCTTGTTCCTCAAACGGCGCGCCCCAAAAGGCCATCACGGCATCGCCGATGTACTTGTCGAGCGTCCCGTGACGCTCGAAGACGATCTGGGTCATGTCGGAGAGGTAGCGGTTCAGAAAAATCGCCAACTCCTGTGCGTCCAGCTTTTCCGAAATCGTGGTAAAGCCGCGGATGTCGCTGAACATGACGGTGATTTCGGTTTTGCGCGGCTCGACGAGCTGCGGATTCAGGAGCAGGCGCCGGATGACTTCCGGGCTCAGATACTGTCCGAACGCGCTCCGCACGCGTCGCTTCTCTTTTTCCTCGATCAGCGCACGGTACAGTGAAACGAGGAGGACGTTGCTCGTGAGCGTCAGCGCCGGGACGCTGAAATTCAGCCACCAACCGTGCAGAAAACCCCAGTAGTTCACCGCGATGAACGGCGCCAGCAGCCCCAATCCGAACCACATCCAGCGCGGGGACACGAGGGCCATCCAGATTCCCAGCGGGATGCCGAACACAAGAATCAAAAGGGCGTCCGCCTCCAACTGTTTGATTCCACGTTTGAGGAATCTCTGGTTCAGGATGTTGTCAATGATGTTCGCGTGGATTTCGACGCCCGGATAGTCCGTTCCTCCATACGGTGTGGTCCTCAAATCTCCGATCCCCGTCGCCGTGGCGCCGACGAGAACCAGCTTGTCGCGAAATGACCCGGGCGCGAACTTACCGCGGACAACGTCGGCCATCGAGTGATGAGGAAAACTCCCCGCCGGGCCGCGGTAATTGATCATGGCCATGCCGAGATAGCTCGGGATGATGACCAGGCCGGGACCGAACTCGATATCTCCGACGCCTACCTCGTTGTAGTTGAGGAGTAATTGGCCGGGGCCGAGCCGCAGATAGGAGGCCACGGCCACGACGTCAAGCGAGCCGAAGAGGTCCCATTCCTTGAAGTTTTTCGAGCGGCCGAAGGGCAGCACCATGGCAGCGCGGCGGACCACACCATCCTGATCGGAAAATGCGTTGAAATATCCCGTCGAGGATGCGTTGCCGGCGAGGGCGCCGGTGAACAAGGGCATGTTGGCTTCCGTGCCGCGGGGCGACAAGCTCGGTGTTTCGAGGCCATAATTCCGGATGAGATTGATTCGATCGGCGTCGCCAAACGGTTTGCGGCGTTCCACCACGCGCACCTGCGGGAAGGAAAAGAAGCTCAACTGATCCGCGTACTCGTCGAGGGTCTTCTCGTCCATGCCGCGCATGTCCGCTTCCGAATAAAGGAAGTAACTGCCCAGCACAACGGCTCCAAATCGCTTGATCGCGGCGGCAAACTGGGCGTCGGCGTCGTATTGTGCGGCGAGCTTCTGCAGTTCGTTGAGAAGCTTAGGATCGAGCGTTTCGCCTCGCTTTCTGCGTTCTTGGAGCTCGGTCCACAGGGTGTGGACAGGCGCGGCCGTTTGATCGGGCTTGCTGAAGGTCACGTCAAACGCCACTGTTCTGGCGCCGTCCGCGCGCAGAACGTCAAGAAGCTTTGCGAACTGCGTACGTGAAAACGGCCAGCGCCCGAGCACTTCCTGCGAGTGCTGGTCAATGTCCACAATCACGATGCGTGGATCGGCCGGCGTCGCGCTGCGCGGCCGGTAGCGGAATCGAGTGTCGATCGTGTCGTATTCGAGGCGTTGGAGAAATTCGAAGACAGGCGTCGGCTTCTCGCCGAGGAAGGTGAAGTAATACAGGCCGCAGGCGAGAAGCGTGATGCCCAGGCTCAACAGGAAGGAAACCCGGTGGCGCCACCATTCCAGGAGCAGCTCATACAGACCGAAACTCCTCCGCCGAAGCCAAAGTTTAACCGACGGAGTGGCCATCGCGGCTCGCGCGCTATTCGCGGATCTGGAAATTCATCTGCACCCCGCAGACTTCGATCAAATCGCCGTTATTCAAGCGCACGGGGCCGGGGATGGGGTTGCCGTTTATCCTGGGCGTTTTCTTGCCCGGGCCGAGGTAATATCCGTCGTCGCGCTGATTAATCTGAGCCGCCACGGGCGGCTTGAACCAGCCTTTCAGGCGCACCGTGGCCATGGCCGAACTTCCGATCACCGTGAGCTTGGTCGTGAGCACATACTCCTTGCTGTCCGTTTTCCCGCGCAGCACCACGAGTGTGGGCACCTTCATTCGCCCCCCCGCAAACTGCATGCGCTCGCCGGAGGCCGCCGCCTGCTGGAGCATTTCGCGGCGCTCTTTGGTATCCAGCACCATGGTCTCGTTGATTCGCGGCGCCGCGGTGCGATTGCGGAAATCCAACGGGACGGGCGCATCGCCGAACGTGTCCACTTTGATGTGGTGCTTGCCGATCCAGATCGCGTCACCGTCGTGGAGGGTCGCACGCTCAATGCGCAGGTCATTGAGAAATGTGCCGTTCAAGCTGTCCAGGTCTTCCACCACGAGCTTTCCCGCCTCGTAGTATACCTTGGCGTGATAACTGGACACGGCGAGGTTGTCCACCGCCAGATCGTTGTCCGGAGCGCGGCCGATGGTGATCGGCCGACCGCCAATGGGCACCTCTTTCATCACCTTGTTCTCGAACATCAGGCTGAGCTTCGCCATTTCACAAACCTCCTGCGGAGCCGTTGCTCTCGCTTTTCCCGGGTGCCCTGCGGCCCGCCCCACGCTTGCCGGAGCGCAGCCACGAAAACCATCCGTTCCTCTGCGGATCGTACCGAACTACGATCACAGTAATGTTGTCCTCCCCGCCGTACTCGTTCGCCAGCTGTACGAGTCTTTCTGCCGCGCATTGCGGGTCTGTCTCCGCCTGCAGGGTGCCCGCAATTTCGGGCTCAGTCACCATGCGCGTCAGGCCATCGGAGCACATCACCAGGATATCCCGCGACAGCAACTGGTGTTCCTCGGTGTCCACCTCAATCTCCGGCAGCGCACCGAGCGCGCGGAGCAGGACGCTCTGCATGTCGCTCTGTTCGGCTTCCACGCGGGTCAGGATCCCGCGGCGCACCTGCTCGGCCACCAGCGAGTGGTCGCTCGTGAGCTGGTGCAGTCCGCCCGCGCGCAGAAGATACGCCCGGCTGTCTCCCACGTGCGCCACGCTGAGACGGTCGCCTTGGATCCATGCGACGGTCAGTGTCGCGCCCATGCCTTGCTGCTCTTCATTTTCTTCCGCCGAGCGATAAATCTTGCGGTTCGCGAGGTGCACCGCGCTCGCCAACCTCCTTGTGCGCTCGCTCCATCCGGGACGGGGATCGCAGAACAGCGTCACCGACGAATTGCTTTCCGCTTCAGCACAATGGGTCACGACGGTTTCCACAGCGATCGCGCTCGCAACTTCACCGTGCGCCTCGCCGCCCATTCCGTCAGAAAGCACAAAGAGGTTGAGCGGTGTCAGGATCCGGTAGCTGTCTTCGTTGTTCGTCCGGATGCGGCCGACATCGCTGCAGCCACCACTTTCAATCTTCACTTTCACCGCTCCCGCGCTTTCAACTCTTCACGCCGTTGACGCTTGCCGAGCACGGGCTCTTCCCGCATCCAGGCTCAAGCCTTTGGCTTCCAGATTGCGCACACCCGTCCGGCACAACTTTTACTATCTTAGCGGCAGGCTGGCAGAGCCTCTCGGCCCCCTTAACGCGTTGGCATCAATTAGTTACTCGCTTTTTGGCCACTTCATAGGCGCGCCCATGGGAAGGTCGGTCTCGGCGCCCAATGAGACCTGCGGGCCGGCGGTGCAGTGAAGAATAGTAAGGGCAGCGGCCAATTGCGTACAATCAATGTCCTAAACCCTATGCAATCAGCACCCTCAAGAGAATAGGGCGCTTGGAACACGGGTTACTCTGCGGCGGCGGTGCTTGGTTGTTCTCGTGCGCGAGCTTGCTTTCCGGACCCCCATTCAACTTGCACCCCTTTTCGACCCAGACCTAGAAACGATGGCCAGCCCGCGACAAGCGCTCCAGGGCAAGGAGTCCTCTGCTACTCATCTTGCCCGCGAACTCGAAGAGTTGAACCGCATCGGCATTGCGCTTGCGGAAACCCGCGATATCGAGCAACTGCTACCCCTCATCCTGCGGAAGGCGCGCGAAATTGCCGGCGCAGATGCCGGCTCGCTCTATCTTGTTTAACAGGATCGGTCCGCTCTATCCGGCCCGCGCAGATCAGGCGACCAAAGGCAGGCCCGCTGCCTGCGCCTCCGGCTCATGCAAAACGACAGCGTCGGTGTGTGTTTCGCTGAACACACGCTTCCGCTTAGGGAAAATTCCATAGCCGGTTACTGCGCCCTCCGCGGTGAAGTCATCGAGCTGGCGGACGCGTACCAACTACCAGCCGGCCTTCCGTACCCCTTCAATTCCATGTTTGACGAGCAGTC
>QHYP01000398.1:0-844 GCA_003224195.1 Acidobacteriota bacterium
AAACCCCACCGTAGAGCGCATCTAAGTGCCTTCCGTTTGGCGTCCAAGCGCAGGCCCCTAATCTCGCACCCGCGCATAGCGGGGTATTGAGCGCCAGAACATCGAGGAGATTCTACAGAATCTGGAAGTTGTCAGTGAGTCGCTCCTGCTCGGTGTGTCTTAACAAGCGGGCGTGATGGAATGACCTGCGTGAGATACGAGACGCGAAATATGCGGCACGAAGCAAATCAAGTGAACTCCGCAAACCCATAAGTTACTCAAAAGCGCTGCACGTAAGTCGTTGAAAAGTAAGCTCTCCAATCAACACTCACGGTGGAGCCCAACGTGCCTTACTACCAGCAGCGCACGATCGATTCCGGCAGTGTGAGATGGGCCGTTGGATCGATGCCTTCTAATAATTCGGATAGCAATCGCATTTGACGAAGCTCTTCAGGAGGTTTACGCAAACATGCGAAAAGCGGTTCAGACCAAGGAAGGGGCTCGTGTGCGTCCGGTTCTTTCGATGGGGCAAGTCATCCCGATGGGAAGAGAAAGCCCCGGAAGAACCCGTATGGTGAAAAAAAAAGGTTGCCAATGGGACTGGATTTGACTAGGCTACTGGCAATTTTGGGGTGCTCGGGGGGAGGGGTGCACGAACTTTATTTCCCGCCGATTCGCAAACTCAATGGCTGAGGAGGGATCTATGCGTAGCGTGAGGGTCGTTTTGGGGGTGGTTGCAACAGTCCTTTTTGTTGTGCTGGCGACTGCCGTTTCGCTGCACGCGCAAACGGCGGCTTCCTCGACGGTTACCGGCACCGTTAGCGATAAGACGGGCGCGACCGTTCCGAACGCAAAGGTCGATTTG
>QHYP01000398.1:1024-2660 GCA_003224195.1 Acidobacteriota bacterium
GGAAGTAGGCGAAATGGCGCAAATAGTGGAGGTCACCGCTGGGACCGGGGTGGAACTGCAGACCCTGAACTCCAGTGTGGGCGATGTCCTCGATACGAATATGCTCGCTAACATGCCCTCTCTTAGCCGCGACGCCACCGCTTTGGTGCTGCTCCAGCCCATGGCCATTCCGGGATTTAACGGACCCGTAGGACTTTCCTACGGCGAGGGCAACTCAAACGGCGGAACCATCGCGGGAGCGCGGATGGATCAGAACACTTTTATGCTCGACGGTGGCGACGCCACGAGCAACATGGAAGGTGGCGGCGGGTATAATAACGGGTTCGTGGCCACGCCGCGGGCCGTGGTCCCGACCCCCGTGGAGAGCCTGGAAGAGTTTCGGGTGCAAACGAACAACGCCGGCACCGACTTCACGCGTTCCAGTGGCGCCGAGGTGCAGATGGTAACGAAAAGAGGCGGGAACGATTGGCATGGCGCGGCCTATATCTACCACCAGAACGACGAATTGAACGCCAACGATTGGTTTCGGAATCGCCTAAAGATCACTAACCCCGAATGGCGCGACAACCGCTATGGCGGCCGCGTTGGCGGGCCCATTTGGAAGGATCGGACGTTCTTTTTCGTCCATGAAGAGGAGCGCCACTTTTTCACACAATCTCCTTTTCAACGATTGGTGCCCTCTGCGGCCCTGAGGGTCGGTATCTTGAAATTCAGAGATGCCACGACGGGCCTTGTCAGGGCATACAATCTGAACCCAACGGCGACACTCGATCCCGCCGCTACTCCAACGGACAATGATCCTCGAATCGGTACGTTGATCCCCACGACCGGGAAGGACAGCGTCACCGGCGCCACCTGCGATGTCGGCACTCTGGTCACTTGCAACCCGCTGGACCCGCGCAATTTAGGCCTCAGTCCAGCCATCGCAGCCGAATGGGCCGCTTTGCCGGCAGGCAATGACTTCACGGGAGGCGACGCGGCGTTAAGGTCACCGAACTTCACAAGCGCTGTGCCGAACGTCAGCAACGAACACTTTGGCGTAATCCGGTTGGACCATAAGATCAACGACAAATGGGATTTCACGGGGTCTTATCGCTATAGCCTCTCTAACATCGTTCCCGCCAACAAGCAGGAGGATATTGGCGGTATCGCGCCCGGTTGCCAGAAGGGCGTACCTTGCTCGCTCGCCACTCGCCCATTGCAGCCACGGTTTTTGGTTGCGGGTCTGACGGGGCGACTCACGCCAAATCTTGTCAACGAGTTCCACTTTGATTGGTTGCGCCACTGGTGGTCGTGGATTGCCCCGGGTGCCCGTATCCCGGTGCTCCCGTCCTCGCTCAGCGATACTAGGCTTCAAATCTGGTCGGAGAGCCGTACGAGCGGCATGGTACCCATCAACGTGGACACGCAGAACGCCCGGCAGCGCGTCTGGAACGGCCAAGACTATACGTTTAACGATAACCTTAGCTGGATCAAGGGGAAGCATGCCTGGTCTTTTGGAGGACGAGCGCAACTCCAACACTTCTTGCATGTCCGCGATGACAAAGTCGTGGGCGGTCTAACCACACCGATCTATTATGTAGTGCGGGGCGGCCAATTTCTCGACATCGGCGGAATTCCAATCACGAGCGACGTT
>QHYP01000398.1:2665-4069 GCA_003224195.1 Acidobacteriota bacterium
TTACAGACGTGCTTATATCTCTGCGTTGGGAATGGTGGATAGCGCCACGCAAGTATTGACGCGCGACGCGAGTCTGAATCCTGTGACGCCCACTCCCTCCACCACGATTACTCAGAAAGAGAACGTAAATGCCTATGAGATCCATTTTGGTGATAGCTGGCGAGTGACACCATCGTTGACGGCGTCCTACGGGCTGACCTGGGGTGTCGCGATGCCTCCATACGATCCGACGGGTAAGACGTCGATGATGATCGACACCAGCACCGGCAAGGTCATTACCGCTGAGCAGTTGCTGGGCGCAAAGGCTACGGCGGGGTTGGCCGGCAACATCGTGAATCCAACAGTCGGCTATGTCCCGATTAAGAGCACGGGACGGAAATACCCATTCGATCCGGACTATACGAACTGGGGGCCGCGCCTGGCGGTTGCTTGGAACCCAGGTTTCTCCCAGGGACCGTTGGCCACGCTATTTGGAAACAAAAAGACGGTGCTTCGTGGGGGCTGGTCTCGAGCGTTTGAGCGGAAGAACGGCGTAGGACTTGTGCTCACTCCTGCGCTCGGAATCGGCTTCGGAGATCTCTCCGTCTGCACAGCTCCGCTTTCTCCGGCTAGCGGGGGTGGCTGCAGTGGATTCTCGAATCCTAGCAATGCCTTCCGAATCGGAACAGTGGACGGCAATCACATCAGCGTTCCACCGCTTCCCGTGGTGAGCGGTGGAGTGATCATTCCCGGTACGAATGCTTCGTTGCCGCCGGTGAACGCCAACAGCGTCTTCGAGGGCAGAGACTTCCGGATTGATCCCCGAAGCCAAGCCGGCAGTTCGGACTCGATCGACATTAGCATCCAGCGTGAGCTGCCCGGAAAGATGATCCTGGAAGTGGGGTATGTGGGCCGTTGGTCCCGGGACCTGTACGGGAACATTGACTTAAATTCCGTCCCGTACATGTTCAAACCAAGGGGCGTAAATCAGACCTTCGCCCAGGCATTTGATAACGTGGCGACTCAACTCCAGGCCGGCGTCGATCCCGCGGCCGTGGCCACTCAACCCTGGTTTGAAGCCATGATGGGTGGCCCCACCAGCGCCTTCTGTACCGGTTTTGCTTCCTGCACGGCTGCTGCAGCCGTATTTGACTCTAACAATGGTAATCCCTTCTGGCCGGCTCACGGTGCAGGAGGCGTTTGGTCCCTTCTCGAGCCAAGCTTCATCACCGGGCCGATGACCTCGGCCCTCACCCAGGTGGGGTCGTTCGACTGGAGTATGAGCAACACGAGTGCTAACTACAATGCGGGGTTTGTTACCCTGCGCTCGCGCGCCTACCGCGGGCTGACGTTTGACTTGAACTATACGTACTCGCACGCGCTCGATAACTACGGCATCACCCAGGAATGCACCTCCACCGTTAC
>QHYP01000275.1:0-4991 GCA_003224195.1 Acidobacteriota bacterium
CGATGGAGATGGGCTCAGTGCTCTACGGCGTGACGATGCAGGAGCCCGGCGTGTCGAAGATTGTCTCCGTGCGCTGGGAAGACGAAGAGGCGCCCAAGCCGAAGCACGCGGCGTCGGCGGCGTAACCGAATCTCGATCACCGAAATTCGGGCCGCCGAATTCATTCCTCACATGGGTGCAGCGCTGCACTTTTTCCACACGACCGCGACCCGATCGAACATTGACTTGGCGTCGCCCTGCGTTAGAATAGCGTCCTGTTTTCCCAGCCGAGGATTCCTGTGGCGGCCACCCCTGTGTATCGCGTCATTCGAGAGACTCAGTTCGCGGGAGTTGCGCCCATCGCTCGCGGCAAGGTTCGCGATATCTACGATCTGGGAGACCGGCTGTTGATCGTAGCCACGGATCGCTTGTCCGCGTTCGACGTCATTCTGCCGACGCCGATTCCCGACAAGGGCCGCGTGCTGACGCAGCTTTCTCTGTTCTGGTTCAAACTGCTGCGCGACGTCACGCCGAACCACATCTTGAGCGGCGCGGAAATTCCCGAGCCGTTCGAGCAGTATGGCGAGGAACTCGCGGGACGCAGTATGGTGGTGCGAAAGACCACGCCGTTGCCGGTCGAGTGCGTCGTGCGCGGCTATCTTTCCGGCTCCGGCTGGAAGGATTATCTTGCCACGGGCAAGATCTGCGGCATCGCTCTTCCCGCGGGATTGCGCGAGTCCGACCGGCTTCCGGAGCCCATCTTCACGCCGGCGACGAAGGCAACTTCCGGCCACGATGAAAACATTTCCTTCGACCAGGCCGCAACACTCGTCGGGCGGCCGCTTGCGGAGAGGCTGCGCGCAACAAGCCTCGAAATTTACCAGCGCGCTTCGCAGTACGCGGAGCCGCGCGGAATCATCCTGGCAGATACGAAATTCGAATTCGGCCTGCTCGGCGAGGAGCTGTTATGGATTGACGAGGCGCTGACGCCGGACTCTTCGCGGTTCTGGCCCGCGGACCGCTACAAAGCCGGCGGGCTGCAGCCCTCATTCGACAAGCAATACGTGCGCGACTATCTCGAGCGCATCGGCTGGAACAAACAAGCGCCGGGACCGGAACTGCCGCCGGACGTGGTGGCGGCAACACGTCAAAAATACCGCGAGGCGCACCGAATTCTTACCGGGCGGGAACTGGAGTAGAGTCGAGGGGCAAACAGGCGTCCAGTGCGGAGCGTGCAGCCATGAAAGATCAACTCGAATCGCTGGTCAGCCAAATGGTGGAACGCGGAATCCTCTTTGATGAGGCGATTTGCGAGTTCGAGAAGCGCTTTATCAAGCGCGTCCTCGAGGACGCCAACGGGAATCAGTCACGCGCGGCGCAGATGCTCGGCATTCATCGCAACACGCTGAGCCGCAAGATCGACGAGTACAAGCTGGATAACCACCGGAACTCGCACTAGCGGGCGCATTCGTAGTGTGAGTTCCAGGCGCGCGGCTCCCAGCCTGGCTCTAAAATGGAAACAGCTCCCCGCGCGGGGGAGCTGTTTTTGCAAACGACCGGTTTCCGACCTCAGGAGGACGGCGGCCTCTTGGCGGTCGGCCTACGCGCGGGCCGCTTCGGCGTCGGCTTTTTCTTCTCTTCCGGAATATCCTCGGGGTTAACTTTCGCCTTGTCCCAGTGGAGCATGAAGTTGGGAGGCGGATCATAAGACACTAAGGTGCCCGTGAAGCGGACGGGAACCTCTTTACTCACATGAGCCGCCGCAGGCTGGCCGACGACTTTCACTTCCATATCCGGTTCCTTTGCGGCATCGAACTCCGCTTCGCTTGTGAAAAAGGCCACCTTGAGTGTGATGGCATCCGTGCCTGGAATGACTTCAAAGAGCTTGCTCGGAACATCCGGGAACTCCAGTCCGCACGCGGCCAGCCAACTGAGCTTGCTCTTGTCGCCGCCGGCTTTGAGGTCGGCGACGAGCGAGGCGATGTTCATGTCCTTGCGAGCCGCATCCAGCTCGGAGCCGCTCGCCAGCTTATAGCTGTCCGGACGATCGGTCGAGCTGCCCGCCAGGGTCACGAGTTCATTCAATTCCGCGTCCAGCAAGCTGTCGCAAACCGACTGCCCCTGATAGTTTGCAATCTGACTGCGCAGATATTTCCTCACCTGCGCTTCCGTGGGTCCCTTCAGCGCCACCGAGTGCGCCAGCGCCCAGAAGCCATCGAGATAGTTCGGCGGCGTCAACGAGAGGTAGGAGATGCCGAGCTGGGACCAGGTTGCCGGCTCATTCGGGGTCAGGGTGAGAGTGGCCTTATAGGATTCGACGGCGTCCCTGAAATTCTTTGCCATCCTTGCGCTGTTCGCTGCCGTGTAATTGAAAAGAATCTTGGGTGCCACCTTCTGCTTGTCAAATTCTTCCTGGGACATGTTGTCCGGCTTTTTGATTTCGTCGAGGGTCTTCAAGCCGAGAAGCGCGGCATCACGGGCTTTGGCGGCGGCCTCCCTCGTTTCGGGCTTTTTGTCATCCCAATTGATATTGTTGAACGCGAAGGCGCGCGCATAAAGAGCCGAGTAACGCATTCCTACGTCAGCCTTGTCGCCCAAAGCCACGAGCCTGTCAGCGTGCTCGATCACCTTGGGAAAATTCTTCTGGGCGCTGTAGTTCTGGTAGTAGCACTGATAGACATAGCCAAGCAGAGCCGAGCCGGGATATTTTGAGACGAAATCGTCAAGAAGCCTGATCTGCTGCTGCGGGCTCTTTTCGCTGCAGGCCGCCTGATAGGCGTTATACTCCGCCATCGTATATGGGGGTTGCTTGCTCCCGGTATCCGGCGCCTGCGCAGCGGACGGGAGGCTGCCGGCAAGGCAGCCGCCCACCAGCGCGAGCAGCGCCGCGATCGCCAGCCTATGTGTTGCGTTCATCCCTATTCTCCTCGGTGTAATTCCAAGTGGGATCGTTCAAAGTCAGTGTCGCGGACCGGTGACAGCGCAAAACCGGCCCGCCTGAAAAACTTCAGGATTATAGGGAAAGGCGGCTTCATTCCGCAAGACGTTATCCTAGAGGAACACGGCCTCTCCTCAATCGCCCGAATGTCCAAGGGGCTAAATCCTCTGATCCGCCGGCGCACCTGCCGGAGGCTACATGCCTAAATGCTAAGATGAGCTTAACAGGAAAAGAGTGGCCCTGAGCGCAGGGTGATTTCAATGATGCCTAGGAAGAAAACGGATGGCCAGCGGCCGCCGGAGAAGCCCCTGTCTGGAAGAGTGTCGCTCGTCACGGGAGGGAGCCGCGGCATTGGCCGCGCCATCGCGTTGCGGCTGGCGGCGCTGGGCGCCGACGTCGCCGTCTGTGGACGCGATGAAGCTGCGCTGAGGGAAACGGGCGCGGCGCTGCATGCTGCAGGCGCGGGCGCGCTGGCGGAGACCGCGGATGTGACGCATGCCCGCGCCGTCGCGGAATTCGTGGCGCAAGTCGAAAGAGAGTTGGGGGCAATCTCGATCCTTGTGAATAACGCGGGGCTTGGAGTCTTCGGTCCCGCGCACGAGCGCACGGAGGAGGAGTGGGACCGGGTGCTCGACACAAACCTGAAGGGTGTCTGGCTGGTCTCCCGCGCCGTTATTCCCTCGATGATCCGCCGCGGCTCGGGCGACATCCTCAACATCGGCTCGCTGGCGGGGAAAAACCCCCTAGCCGGAGGCTCCATCTACGCTGCCTCGAAATGGGGCCTGCGCGGCCTGACGACCTCGATGGCGGAGGAGCTGCGGGAGCACGGCATCCGCGTCAGCCTGATCTCTCCGGGCAGCGTGGCGACTGAGTTCCAGCCCGCCACGGGGCACGACGCGAGCAAAAAGTTGCGGCCGGAGGACGTGGCGCACGCGGCGGAGATGATCCTGTTGCAAGGGGCGCAGAGTTTCCTGAGCGAGGTGGATCTGCGGCCGCTGCGGAAGCGCTGAGGGATCTTCTCCCTCTTGACAATTATCGTTGAAACGATTATTGTGGGTCCGTGAAACAACGCGTCCCCAAGCCCCGGACTTCCCTTCCCCTGGAGGACCAGGTCTTTATTGCGGTCCTGCGGACGGCGGACGCGCTCAGCCAGCAGGCGGAAGAGGTCGTGCGTGCGCGGGGCCTGACGGGCGCCCAATACAACGTCCTGCGGATTCTGCGCGGCGCCGAACCGGAGGGCTGCGCCTGCCGGGAGATCGGGGAGCGCATGATCTCCCATGATCCGGACATGACCCGTCTGCTCGACCGCATGGAGAAACGCGGCCTGGTCACGCGTGAGCGGCAAAGCGAGGATCGCCGCGTGGTGAAGACGCGCATCACACCCGCGGGGCTCGAGCTTCTGAAATTGCTCGAGCAACCGGTGCACAAACTGCATAAGCGCCAGTTCGGCCACCTGGCGGCTTCGCGCTTGAAGGCTCTCTCCGAACTGCTCGGGGAAGTGCGAAACCGCGCACCGGAATAGCAGCTGGACGCATCCAACGAGTTTCCATAAGGCCAGAGAATAAAGAAAAGGAGAATGTTCATGCACCACAGGTTCATCGCTCGCATCCGCGGTATAGGCATCCTGGCGATGCTGCTTGCACTCCCCGCAGGGGCCGCCAATACCACGTGGAAGATCGACCCGGCCCATTCGGCGGCCCACTTCTCGGTGCGGCATCTGGGGATTTCGAACGTGCGGGGAGACTTCACGAAAATTGCCGGCGCGGTTCAGCTCGATGACCAAGACATTACAAAGTCCACTGTGGAGGTCACAATTGACGTCTCCTCTGTGGATACTCGCGTTGCCGACCGCGACAAAGACCTCCGCAGCGAGCGTTTTTTTGACGTCGCCAACTACCCGACTCTGACGTTCAAGTCGAAGAAAATCGAGCAAGTTGGCGAAGGCAAACTGAAGGTGACGGGCGATCTGACGATTCGTGGAGTCACCAAGGAGGTTGTCCTGGAAGCAGAGGGTCCGACAGGTCCGATCAAGGATCCCTGGGGCAATCTGCGCACCGCGGTCACCGGCTCGACC
>QHYP01000275.1:4999-13087 GCA_003224195.1 Acidobacteriota bacterium
AAGTGGAACGCCAAACTGGACAGCGGCGGGGTGGTGGTCGGCGACGAAGTCGCGATCACCTTCGACATCGAGCTGGTCAAAGCGGCTTCTGCCAAGACGGGCAACTGAGCCGAGGGGGCTCGGAGCGGCGAAATGATGGGCGGGCGGCCAGGGACCCCGCCCGCGCAATCGACCTCCTTCATAAAATTTGCAGGAGAAAGAGTCATGGAAAAGCTCGCAGCGAGTGATCACCCAATTCATGAGGTAATCCGCAGCCGCTGGAGTCCGCGGGCATTCTCGAAGAAACCAGTTCCCGCGGACGCACTGAAAAGCCTGTTTGAAGCGGCGCGGTGGGCCGCGTCCAGCTACAACGATCAGCCATGGGCCTATATCGTTGCGACGGGGGAGGACACCGAAAACTTCAACAAACTGCTTTCGGTCCTGATGGAGGGGAACCAAATTTGGGCGAAAAACGCGCCGGTGCTTGCTCTGGCCGTCGCGCGGCTGAATTTCCATCACAACGGCAGCCCGAACCGCGTCGCCGTCTACGACGTGGGCGCCGCGAGCGCGAACCTGACGTTCGAGGCCACGGCGCGCGGATTGGCAGTACACCAGATGGCCGGGTTCTACCCCGACAAGGCGAGGGAAGTGTTTCAAATTCCCGTGGGATGGGAACCGATTGCCGCGCTCGCCATCGGCTACCCGGGTGATGCCGACGGGTTGCCCGAAAACCTGCGACAAGCGGAGGCGGCGCCGCGCAGCCGCAAGCCCCTGTCGGAGTTTGTCATGACGGGCGTGTGGGGCAAGCCATCGCCGCTCGTTCGTTAAGATTGAATCGAAGGTAGAACCGCTCTCCATGCACAGCGCCATCGCTTTTCTTTTGAAGCACGGCTCGTTTCTTGTGTTCGCCTGGGTGCTGGCCGAACAGCTCGGCTTGCCGATCCCTTCCGCGCCGCTTCTTCTGGCCGCGGGAGCGCTGGCGGGTACTGGGCACCTCAGCTTCGGGGTGTCGTTGTTGATGGCGCTGTTCGGAGCGCTCATCGCGGATTTTCTCTGGTACGAGCTGGGCCGGCGCAAAGGGATTCGGATCCTGGAATTTCTCTGCCGGATTTCGCTCGAGCCGGATTCGTGTGTGCGGCGGACGGAAGGGGTCTTCGCCAAGCACGGCGCGCGGTCGCTGCTTGTGGCCAAGTTTCTTCCCGGGCTGAGCACCGTGGCGCCGCCACTGGCGGGCATCTTCGACATGCGCCGGCTGCGGTTTTTGTTGTACGACGCGCTCGGCGCATTGCTCTGGTCGGGAAGTTTCCTCGGGTTCGGTTACGCGTTTAGCGGGCAAATCGAGCGCGTTGCCGATCGCGCGCTGGCGCTGGGCAGCCGACTTCTGATTTTCTTGGCTCTTGCGTTAGCGGCGTGGATCGGATGGAAATTCCTGAAGCGGCAGCGCTTCATCCGCGAACTGCGCATCGCGCGCATCACCGTGCAGGAACTCAAGGAAAAGCTGGAAGCAGGCGAGGACGTCGTCATCGTGGATCTGCGTCACTCGCTGGATTTCGAAGCCGATCCGGAAACAATTCCGGGCGCTGTTCGCATGGACGCGAAAGAGCTGGAAGAGAAAAACGGCTTGCTTCCGAGGGACCGCGACGTCGTTCTCTACTGCACTTGACCGAGCGAAGCCACAAGCGCCCGTGTGGCGCTGCTGCTTCGAAAACAGGGCATCCAGCGCATCCGCCCACTGCTCGGCGGGCTGGACGCCTGGCGGGACCAGGGCTATCCCATGGAAACGCAATCACCGGCAGCGTGACGCCCACAAGAGCAGACTGCGGGTTGAGATTCGGCCTGAGGAATGCGTTTTCGATCAGAGCCTGGGCAACACAATTCCCTGCTGCGCCTGGTATTTCCCTTTCTTATCCTTGTAGGAGACTTCGCAGTCTTCATCGGACAGAAAGAATAGAACCTGGCAAAGGCCTTCGTTGGCGTAAATCTTCGCGGGCAAGGGTGTAGTGTTGCTGATTTCGAGCGTGACGAAGCCTTCCCACTCCGGCTCAAACGGTGTGACGTTCACGATGATGCCGCAGCGCGCGTAGGTCGATTTCCCGACGCAAATGGTCAGCACATTTCGGGGGATGCGGAAATATTCGACCGAGCGCGCGAGCGCGAAGGAATTCGGCGGGATAATGCAAACATCGCCCTTGTAATCGACGAGTGAGCGCGGGTCAAAATGTTTTGGGTCCACGATCGTCGAGTTCACGTTGGTGAAAATACGGAATTCATCCGCGACGCGGATGTCGTAGCCGTAGGAGGAAACGCCATAGCTGATCACGCCCTCGCGCATCTGGCGGTCCATGAACGGCTCGATCATCTTGTGCTCGAGCGCCATGCGGCGAATCCAGTGATCCGGCTTTACCGACATCCACTCCTCCCGGCTCTCGGCTGAGAAATCTGTGAAGCAAAAAGAAGCGCAGTCTAGTACAGCGCGCGCAGCTTGACAACCTGCGGCGCAGCCTCTAGCATCGGCACCTCGGGAAGACGGAGGCGCGCGTGATCAAGCTGGACATCGTGAACGCTGTCGTAGCGAGGGCGAGTATCAGCCGGACAAAAGCTGAGCAGGCCGTCGAAACCATTTTCGAAGCACTCAAGAACGCTCTCGGACGCGGCCAGCGCATCGAATTGCGCAAATTCGGTGTCTTCAGCGTGAGGCCGCGGAAGACCGGCATCGGGCGCAATCCGAAAACGGGCGAAGAGGTGAACATTCCACCGGGCAAGGCCGTGCGCTTCAAGCCGGGCAAAGAGTTGCAAGGCCTGTGAAACTCGCCGGCCGGCTTTCTGGCTGGTTTTTCCGCGGAATATTCTGAGTGGTAAACGCACCTACCGCATTTGACACCCCTCGATCCAGAGACTGAATCTCCTCATCCCGCCTCGGCTGCGGAGCAGAACGCTGGCCGTGCGTATACGTTCCGCGCAACGGGGCGCGGCGGGCCTCGCTCCGGCTCCCTGCTCTTGGCCCTCGCGCTGTTTCTCCTGACGCTGCTCACCTGTTTGGCCGCCGGCGCGCAGTTCGCCGCATCGTACGCGCGGAATGAAACCGCATCCTTCGATGAATTCGTGCGCGCGCTCAAACTTCTTGTGCGCCATCCCAGCGGACTGGGCGGAGGATTACCGTTCGCTCTGACGCTGATGGGCATCTTGCTTGCGCACGAACTCGGGCATTGGTTTGCCTGCCGCAAACACGGCATCCGCGCCAGCTACCCATTTTTCATTCCCGCGCCCACGCTCATCGGCACGCTCGGCGCGTTCATATTGATCCGTTCACCGATCCGAAGCCGCCGGGCGCTCTTCGACGTGGGCGCGTCCGGCCCGATCGTGGGTTTCTCCCTCGCGCTGCCGGCATTGGCGTACGGAATCTTGCACGGAAAAGTGGTCCCACGCCTGGACGCCGGCTCCGAATTCGTCTTCGGCATCCCGCTTGCGCTTCGGGTGATGGCGGCGTTGCTGAGGCCGGGCGTCGCGGTGACGCACCTGCTGCTGCATCCCGTTGGCAGAGCCGCGTGGGTGGGATTGTTTGCCACGGCATTGAACTTGCTTCCTTCGGGCCAACTCGACGGCGGCCACATCCTCCGCACGTTGAATGACCGGTGGCACGCGCGCATCACGCAATTCCTACCCTTGTGCCTTATCCCACTCGGTTATTTCCTGTGGCCCGGATGGTACATCTGGGCGGGGCTGCTCTTCGGCCTCTCTTTCTTTCGGTCCGCTCCGATGCTGGATGCGACTCCTCTCGATCCGCGCCGGCGCGTCCTCGCGCTCCTGTCTTTCTTCATTTTTCTCGCTTGTTTCATGCCCGAGCCAGTCTGAGTAGGATGAGCCTGCTTGACAGGACGGCCCTCAAGCTTTAGAAGGAAGAGGCGCTGAAGTCTTAATGGGTGTGGATGCTCCGCATGCAATTTGATTCTCTCGGTTTCCCTACGGTCTTGCTCTCGTTCGCATCGCTGCTTTCCACCGAAAATCCGTTGGGATGCCGAAGATTCCTTTTCTGGAGATGAAGCCATGAAGAAACTGGACTTCCCGCAGAGGAGCCTCGTGATTTGCCTCACTGCTTTGTTCCTTCTTGCCTCTTCCGCGCTCGGGCAGCGCGGGACGAACGGCTCGGTCGAAGGCACGATCACTGACCCGCAGGGCGCTGCTGTCCCCGGCGCCGCTCTAACCCTTCTTAATTCGGATACGGGATTGAAGCTCGAGGCCACCAGCGACGAGAACGGGCTGTTTCATTTTCCCGTCGTGCCCGTTGGCAGCTATCGCCTCATCGCGGAGCACAGTGGCTTCGCCAAGTACGCCGCCAATGTCACCGTGGACGTCGGCGCAGCCATTAACGTGCCGGTGCAATTGACGATCGGCACGCAAGCTTCCTCGGTGAGCGTCACGTCCGAGGCGCCCGTGATTGAAGCGACGCGCTCTTCGGTCGAATCGGTAGTGAATGAACGCGTGGTCGCGGACTTGCCGACGCTCGGCCGTAACTTCATCAACTTCACGCTGCTCACTCCAGGAGTCACGACCGACGTGCGAGGCGGCGACATCAGCTTTGCCGGCCAGCGCGGAACGCTGAATTCGCTGATTGTGGACGGCTCGGACAACAACAACACGTTTTTCGGACAAACGCTTGGGCGCACGGGCTCGGGGCGCGCGCCGTATCAATTCAGTCAGGACGCGGTGCAGGAATTTCAGGTGAACTCCAATGCCTACTCAGCCGAATACGGCAACGCCGGGGGCGCTGTGATCAACGTGGTCACGAAGTCCGGCACGAATGCGTTCCACGGCACTGCATTCGAGTTCTACCGTGACCGCTCGCTGAACGCCTTCGACCCCATCGCCAAGGCCCAGGGCCGGCCCAAACAGCCTTATCACTTCAATCAGTTCGGGGGAAACGTAGGCGGCCCCGTGATCAAGGACAAGCTCTTTTTCTTTTTCGATTATGACGGGCAAAGGAACACTACGCCGAATCTTGTCTTTCCTGTCAGCGGCTGCGCCGGACCGCCGGCAGACGCGAACGTGGCGGCTGCTTGCAGCTATCTCCAGGCGCGGGACGCCTCCTGGACGAGCGGGTTTAACCAGGACGTTTACCTGGGCAAGGCAGATTGGCACTTGAGTTCCACGGAGTTGGTGACCGTGCGCATCAACAGCCAGCGCTTCACCGGCGCAAACCTCGAGAACGTCGGGAGCTTCAACTCGCTCGAGCACACCGGCGCATCGAATGTGACTTCGGACACGATCTCCGGCCAGCTTACTTCGACGCTCTCGGCACATTTCGTCAACGAATTCCGCGCTGCCTACATCCGGGATAACGAGCCGGGACAGTCCAACAGCATCAACCCGCAGGCTACTGTGTTCAACGGCGGCCAGCAACAGCTCGTCGTGGGCCGCAATTTCTTCAGCCCGCGCTTCACCAACATTAAGCGCGGGCAGTTTGCGGACACGGCGACCTGGATCCGCGGCCGCCACACCTTCAAATTCGGCGGAGACATTTTGGCCGACAGGATCGCCAACTTCTTCCCCGGCAATTTTTCCGGCGCATACACCTTCAACAGCCTGGAGAGCTTTGGGTGCAGCGTGCTGGGAACGCCGTGCTACAACACGGCGCCTAATGGCTCCCAGGACAAATTCGTGGAAGCTTTCGCCGGAACCGGCACGACGGGGCCCACTACGAAACCAAACCTCACCGAGTTTTCGGGCTTCATTCAGGACGAATGGCGCGTTCGACCGAACCTCACGCTGAATCCCGGCCTACGTTACGACTACGAGGGCTTGGCGCAACCCTCCGTGCTGAGTTCTGTAGCCCAACAAGCCGGAATCCTGACCAACCGGATCAACACTGACAATAACAATTTCGGCCCGCGCCTCGGCTTCGCCTGGACGCCGAGCCGGTTCAACCAGAAGGTCGTCGTTCGAGGAGGCTACGGTCTTTATTACGGGCGCACGCCTTCGATCATGGTGGGCACGGCGCATTCCAACAACGGCCTCCAAGTGGAGACATTGACGTACTTCGGCACGGCCATTCCTTTTACGTATCCGAACACCCAATGCGGCCCGCCAGTGGCGAACCCCAATTGTCCGCCACCCTCGCTTCCCACACCTCCTCCTCCCTCGATCTTTGTGTTTAACCCGAATTACGTCGAGCCCTACACGGAGCAGTCGAGCCTGGGCATTGAATGGGCCGTGGCTAAAGACACGGCGCTTAGCATCTCTTATTTGGGCGTCCGTGGCGTGCACCTGCAACGCACGCGCGATGTTAATCTGGCGGGTGAAACTCCGGCGACCATCAGCGTCTCGGGAACGACCACCATGTTCACGTATCTGCGCTACCCGGGCACAAGCGGGCCCATACGACCGAACACCAATTTCGGCCGAATTGAGGAATTTGAATCGAACGCCAACTCAAGCTTCAACGGCTTGATTATACAGTTGAACAAACGTTTCGCGCAGAACTACCAGTTGCTGGCGAGCTACACGTACGGCAAGGTGATCGACGACGCGCCGGATGCCACGTCGGTGGTTCCTTTCTCGAGCGACGATGCCAAGATGGTGGAGGATCCGCTGAATGTTCGCCTTGATCGTGCCGCCGGCGTGAACGATCAGCGCCACCGATTCGTTCTGAGTGGAGTCTGGAACCTGAACTACGGCCAAAGCCTTTTCGCAGGGGCCAAGCAAATCCTGGGAGGCTGGGAGTTGAGCGGAATCTTCACCGGGCAGTCTGGCCAACCCTATTCCCCCATGGTCGGCGGAGATTTGAATAATGATTCAAACAGTTTAACCGACCGTGTGCCGGGGGTGGGCCGGGACACGCTGTACTTGCCCCGTACGATCGAGCTGGACTCCCGCATCGCGAAGAGAATTAACCTGACCGAGCACTACCGGCTGGAGCTCATCGGTGAAGCGTTCAACCTCTTCAACCACGCGAATATTAACGGCGTGAATCGCACCCAGTACGCGCTGAGCTTCTCCACGACTGCATGCGGCAGTGTAGGCACCCCCCTGCCTTCCGCGCTTTTCCGGACTCCGACTTCGGACATTTTCCCGCGAATTCTGCAGTTAGCGGCCAAGTTCGTGTTCTGAAATGCGAGAGGGTATAGCGCACTGCCTGGCCAAATGAAGAAGAGCAACGGGACACCGGGCAAAGCCGCCGCTGGCTCGAGCACTCTCCTCCGCACGCTCAACTTTCGTGATCTGTTGCTACTTTTCATCGGAGCGGTCATCGGCTCCGGCATCTTTCTCGTTCCGGGCGGAATCTTACAGCAAACGGGAGGCTCGGTCACCCTGGCGCTGCTCGTCTGGGTTATCGGCGGAGTGCTGTCGCTTCTAGGCGCACTCACCTACGCCGAACTCAGTGCCGCGAATCCTACCGCCGGCGGCTTGTATTGTTACGTTCGCGATGCCTTTGGCCGTTTCCCCGCGTTCCTATATGGCTGGTGTCTGTTTCTGGTGATCTCGAGCGGTTCCGTGGCCGCTCTCGCCCGGGCCTTTGCCATTCACCTCGCGGAAATCATTCCTTTATCTCGCCTGGAAATGACGATCGCGGCTGTGGCGGTCGTTGCGGTCGTCACGGCCGTCAACGTCTGGGGTACGCGGAAGAGTTCGGATCTGCTCAACTGGATGACGCTCATCAAGGCGCTCGTCATTGTCGTACTCAGCGCGGTCCTTCTCTCGCTCGGCAGGCACGCTTCGGAAAGCTTCACCGCCAACACCCCGGCTGTGCACGGCAAGGATCTCTTCGCCGGCTTTGGGCTCGCTATGATTGCGGTGTTGTGGGCGTACGAAGGCTGGCAGTTCGCCACCTACAACGCGGGTGAAGCGCTGGAACCGCAGCGGAACTTTCCGCGCGCTTTCCTTGCCGGCAGCCTCATCCTCACGGGTCTGTACCTCCTCGCCAATCTCGCTTATCTGGTGGCGCTCGGTCCTGTCGCCGCGGCTTCGAGCGACGCCATCGCTGCCGCCTCGATGAAAGCCGTGGTCGGCCCCTGGGCCGGCAAGCTCATCGCCTTGACCATTTTGGTCTCTACTTTCAGCGCCGCCAACAGCGTCGTTCTCTCCTCGCCGCGCGTGTTCTATGCCATGGCGCAG
>QHYP01000276.1 GCA_003224195.1 Acidobacteriota bacterium
TATGGGGTGTCGTCACAGGTCAGGCCTACGACCCGCGGCAGATGGAATTCGGCCTGCGTATCCACTTCTAGATTTCGCGACGGAGGGTCTCGCCAGGGCCCTCCGTCTTTTCTTTGTTCGGGACAAACCGTTAGCCTGAAATTCTAAAGACTTTCACCGAAGTCTGCGCTCTCTTAACCGACGGGTGGCCCGGGCGGTATGGAGGACCGCGATGTTGACCGCTTCGCGGTCACGCGTGAGTTTGTTGGCGCGCCCCTCGTCATACTACGCCACGATGAATGGAATGGGGTGGGGTGTCCTCTTATCGAGCCCGGCCGTCAAGAAGAAAAAAAGAGAACGAGACCTGGCCACCCGTCCCGAGGAGCTGAGGGCAGAGCCTAAGTGCATCCATTTTCGGATTTTCGTACACGTCGTCCTCACCCGGATACCTAAGCTCTCGCTCGAATTTGCCAGTCTGCTTCGCTAATTGCCATATGAGACTCTCCCCGGCTGGTAGGATGTCCGGCTGAAGGCTGTAGACAGGGTCTGCGTATGCCCAGTCCGCGTCAATCCGCTTCCAACCTCTAGCTGCGAACATACTAACCAAGTCATCCAGGAAGAATGCGTTTAGAGGATTGTGATGCAACAAGACTGTGTGGCGCACTGGATGTTTCGGCACACGCTCGGCAAGGGATTCATAGAACTGCGCGCGCTCCCAGATGTGCTGAAGGAAGAAGTCGCGGTACGGACTGAGATCAGCCTTCGAGTTTTGCCTTACCCGGTTTTCGAGTCTGGTGTTGATTGCCCAGTCGGACGCGTCTACTGTGGCGCGCCCAATGCGATAGCCGTGCTGTCGCAGGAAAGAACGCATGCCATCACGTTTCTCCACGGTGTCGCCTTCCTTGAAGAACGGAAAGCGGAATAGGCGAACGAAATGTGAGTAGTCGTGGACGAGGGCCTCGCCTTTCAGAGTGTCAGCTTCAAAGTTCGTGAGAGTCACGATTGTCCCGTCCGAGCTGGCATCCCCGCTGGCATTGAAGTTGAGATGAGAATAGGAATGATTTCCGATATCATGTCCTGCGAGATCCCACTCGGCTATCAACCGTTGTCCCTCAACGCTGTCTACCCGTTTTCCGCAAACAAAAAGGACCACTTTGACCTTTCGCTTGTCCAGAACCTCGAGAATACGGTGGTTGATTTCCTGCCAGGACAGGCCAGCTCCGCCAACGATCTTTGGATCGTCGAAAGTGAAAGCGATTTCCGGTTGGAATTTCGCTGGCGTGCCCGCCAGGGGTACCGCGGAGGCTGCAATCTTGAGGAAGTCTCTGCGATTCATGCCCACAAACCTAGCAATGAATGGTCGTGCTGTCCATCCTCGTACTCTTAGAGTGTCTTGACGACCTCGAAGGCCTTCTCCATTTGGGAATCAAGGGCCGTGTGGCCCAGACGCAATGGCCAAGCAGAGTGCGGGTGCCCCCTGTCACGCCGGTGGCGTTTACGCCGGCCTGCCCCGGCCCGGTCGGGACCGGGCCGGGTCGAGCTTTTGAGTTTTCCTCTATCCTTATCGTTCCACCCCTCCTGCTTGGCTCTTCAACCGACCGTCTGCACCGTCCACACGCTATCCCCCAGCAAACAAACCGCTTATAATTATTGATTGACAAACTGTACCGTTATGTTATAATATGACTTTCAGTCGCCACGATTCTTCTGTGCCTTGCCAACTATGGGTGCCCGCCACGCGGTTCTTCTAACTTCTTCAAGATCTTCAGATGCTGGATGGTTACTCTTTTATAAACAGATGGCGCACGAAANNNNAGATGGCGCACGAAAGTCCTCGAATTCCCTTCTTTGTTTTCAAGCGGTTACGCACTCTTTCATTTTCCGTATCCTCTAAGTCCTTTGCTTGCGAATCTTACGAAAACAGCCGGGTGTATACCAACAATTCCCAATCTGGAACTCGTCACTCGCCACTTATCTCTCGCTGCTTTACTCAAGTTCTCTATTTTCACATTCTTACGCACTCTTTTGTACGCCTCGAAATGCCAACGCCTTTGTTTTCAAGCATTCCCGCACTCTTTGTGCAAAACATGGGGGGTGGGGGTACTTTTCTCCGCATCCGGAGGGGGATGCGGACCCCGAGAAGCGCAGCGCCGAGCGTCGTTTGCGAGTCCCGACTTGTCAGGACGAGGGGTCTCTCAAATTTTGTGCCCCAGATTTCTTGTGCCCGCTTTCGCGCTCCGTCGCCTCTGCGCGTTTCAGCGGCTGGCCTTTTTCCCGCCCCGGCGCGTTCGGGGCCAGCGCCGTCACAACGAGCGAACAAGGTCTTCGGAGAGGACCTGCGCCTTTTCCGCCAGCGTGCGCGCGCGCGCCCAATCGCCGCTGCCGACCGCTCCTTTCGCTTGCTCGATGAAGCTGCGAATCTTGGCTACAAGGTCCGACTGCGCCGGTGTGAGCTTGCGCCCTTTCGTGCTTCCCAGATTCCGCTCGGCAACTGCCAAGCTGTCCTGCGTTTGCTGCTTGGCCTCGGACATATCTTCCGGCGAGAGCTGCGGCACAAGCACAGGCTGCGAGCCGCGGCTGGTTTCTCGGGGCCGCGGCGGCACGCTGTGGGCGATCAGCCGCAGCGGCGTCTCCGGAATCGATGGACGCAAATCCGGCGGAGGCTCTCCGTCGAGTGTTGGCACAACTTGGGTTGGGAGACGCGGGTGGACGAGCACGGCCGTTGCCCAGGGGAACGCGCGCGCCCTGCGCTCGGCGCAACCTGTCAGGGCGAGCAGGGAAACGCCAATCGTCAGGCCCAAGCAGCAATGCGACAACGAAAGTTTTCTTCCGTGAGCCGGGTTCCGCAACATTTTTAGGAAGCGAGCGGCAATTCAATGCGAAATGTCGTGCCCCGTCCTTCCTCCGACGTAAAGTCTATCGAACCGTTATGAAGCTGCACAATGCGGAAAGTGCTTGCCAGTCCGATCCCGCTCCCACCGGGGCGCGTGGTGAAGAACAACTGAAAGACCTTTTGCCGGTTCTCCGGCGGGATGCCGGGCCCCGTATCGCCGACGGCGATTTCCGCCATCTCGCCGCGGCGGCTCAGAACAAGCCGCAATTGCCCTCCGCCAGGCATGGCTTCGATCGCATTCAGAATCAAATTGAGCACAGCCTGCTTCAGCAGCGCGCGGTCCACATAGGCTTCAGGCACGTCGATCGGCAAGAGCTGCGCGACCTGAATTTGGGCTTGCTGCAATTGCGGCTTGGCCACGTCGAGGACTTCTTTCAGCAGGTGTGCCAGGTGGGTGGCCTCCAGCCGAACATCCATCGGCCGCGTGAAATCGAGGAAGCGCTTCACCACTCCATCGAGCCGGTCGATCTCCTTGTCGAGAACGCGTACCGCCTGCCGCGCGCCATCTTGTTCATCGGACAGCGACTCCTTCAGGTTTTCAAGCCACAGCCGCATCGAATTGAGAGGGTTCTTCACTTCATGGGCCACGCCGGCGGTAATCCGGCCGACGGCGGCGAGCCGCTCGCTGACTTGCAACTGCGTGCTGATGCTCTCCAGGGAATCGAGATCGCGCAGGGTAACGAGCGCGCCCATGCGCTCTCCGCCTTCGTGGATGACTTGAACGCTCACGCCCACGCGTTTTTGTCCGTTCTGTGTTTCCACTTCCGTTTCCGCCGCCACCTCGCTCAGCTCGTCTCCTTCGATGCGCAGGGCATTCCACAGGGGATGTCCCGCGGGAAAAATTTCGCTCGCGCGGCGGCCAAGAAGGTGGTTCGCGGGCGCTCCCAGGAATTTCTCCGCCGCGGGGCTGATCATGACGGCGCGGGCATCTCGCGTGAAGAGGAGCAAGCCGTCTTCGAGACCGGCCATGACCTGATCCAGGTTTTCCCGCAGCGTCGAAAAGATTTCATGCACGCCGCGCAATTGCTGGCCGACCTTGCTGATCTTCTGGCTGACTTGGCCGAGCTCGTCCGTGCTCCCGGTCAGATTTTTCGGGAACAGAGTGGGCGCGTCGAATTGGCCGGCGGAAATCCTGTCGAGTTGCGCGGAGATGGCGGTGAGAGGAGCGAGCGTGATGCGGCTGAGGACGGCGGCCAGCACCGCGGAAATAATCAACGCCGCAAGAATAATGATTCCAGAAGTGCGCAAAATGGGCAGGATTTCTGCCCGGAGAAGGGAAGTGGAAAGGCTGGCGCGGACTTCGCCAAACGGATCGCTATTCAACGTGAACGGGAGATCATGTTCGTACAGTCGAGAGGGACCGTACAGCACGCGCAACTGGTGCGCGAAACTGCTGCTCACAAGTTTTTCTAGGGGCTCGCGGCGCGCCACGAACTGGCCGGGAAGCGACGCGTCGCTCGAAGCCAAAGCCATGCCGTCGCGGTCGACGACGGTCACTTCATAGATGGAGAGCGAGGCGTTGGAGCCGACGGAGAGCGCAAATAGCGAACTCAAACCCGGGTCGGCTTCCAGCGCGTGGCGAACGTAGTCGTGAATGTCGTCGGGGTTGTTCGTCTCCGGACGTTCCCCGCGCGCCGCTGCGTCCGTCAGCGCATGTTGGGCCTCGAAAAAAGTCTCCTTCGCGATATCGCTGGTGCGCTTGCTCGCCTGGCGGATCACCTGCTCGGTGAGCTGGGCGACGATTCCGCCGGACACCACGGCCATGACGAGAAGTACGAGCCCCGTCATGACCAGCGTGAGTTTGGTTCGCAGCCGGAGCTGCATGGGCCTTGGTTACTCCGGTTCGGCGCGATCGCCGCCGTATTCCTTCAATTTATTGTGCAGCGTTTTCAGGCTGATCGCGAGGAGCTCGGCAGCGCGCGTCTTGTTGTTTCCCGTTGCCTGGAGCGTCTGCAGGATCAGTTCGCGCTCGACCGCGTCCACTGTCGTTCCGACGGGGAAACGAATATTGGACAGATCGCCGGAGGACTTGGCGGGCGTCCTGCCGAATTCGCCCGGCAGGTGCGTGCGGCTGATCAGGTCGCGGTCGCACATGATGGCGGAGCGCTCAAGTACGTTGCGCAGCTCACGGACATTCCCCGGCCAGGTATGGCTCATGAAGATATCCAGAACCTCGGCGCCGATCCCGCGCACGTGTCTGCCGTGCTTCGAGTTGATGTCGCGAAGAATGTATTCGACCAACAACGGGATATCTTCCTTGTGCTCGCGGAGCGGCGGCAAGTGAATGTGAAACACGTTGAGACGGAAATACAAATCCTGCCTCAGGTGGGTGCTGGCCACGGCCTGCTCGGGGTCCTTGTTGGTCGCGGCAAGAACGCGGACGTCCACCGGCGTCTCGGTTTTGCTGCCCAGCCGACGCACGCTGCGGTCCTCGAGCACCCGCAGGAGCTTCGCCTGGGTTGGCGAGGGCATTTCACCGATTTCGTCAAGGAGTAGCGTGCCGCCATCGGCCAATTCAAAACAGCCGATGCGCCGTTCAGCGGCTCCGGTAAACGCGCCGCGCTCGTGGCCAAAAATTTCGCTTTCCATCAGCGTTTCGGGAATAGCGGAGCAGTTGATGGCGATGAAGGGCCGCTCGGCGCGGGGGGACAGCTTATGAATTGTCCGCGCGACAATCTCCTTGCCCGAACCGGTTTCTCCGGTGATGAGCACGGAAGCGGAACTCGGCGCCGCCATCTCCACAATGCGCATCACTTCCTGCATCGGTTTGGACCCGCCCACGAGTTCGCCGAGGTGTCCGGCATCGCGAAGCTGCCGCTGGAGCGAGGCGAGGTTCCGCGCGTCGCGAGCCTTGCCCAGCGCGCGGTCCAGCAGAGCCCGCAGCACCGGTCCCTTCAGCGGCTTTTCGATGTACCAGAACGCTCCGGCCTCGATGGCCGCGACCACGCGTTCCTCGTTTCCTTTTCCGGTGATGACGATCGCCGGAACGCCCTGGAGGTCCGCCCCCAGCTGCTTGATCAGATCGAGCCCGTTCATGCCCGGCAGCTCGACGTCGGCGATGAGGGCATCCGGCTGATAAGCGCTGAATTTCGCGAGGGCATCCTCCGCCGAGCCGACGCCGAGGACATCACATCCCCACCTTTGAAGCAACGCTTCGTAGCCCTTTCGGGCGTTTTCCTCGTCCTCAACGATCAGAACGCGGTCGCGATGCTCTGCGCTCGGCACGGCGCGCGCCGCGCTCTTGGTCTCTTCTCCCATCCACCTACCTCTTCCATTTCATTCTATCTATTGAAATGTAGCAAGCGCCTTGGGGAAAGCCAAGCGGCGGGAAAGATTGAAGTTCGCTCTACGCAGCATGCCGTGTGGACTAAGAATCTTGGAAAAAAGATGTTCCGGCACCGCGACTTGGTTTCAGCGCCGAACGATTTGGTCCTCCTGGGTTTCTCTGGCAAACGAGTCTTGGGGATCGCCCCTGGCTCAAGACTGTTCGGCGAAAACGGCCCCGCCCCCTGCGGGACAGGAACGTCGCTATTCCTTCAAAAGATAGAGTGGGCGCGCGAGCTCGAGTTCGAGTTTCGAGCCCTTGGGCAGATTCAGCTCATGGCCGAAGCCCGAAGAAATCAGGAAGCCCGCTGCGGCGCCCGCGGCAGCACCGGTGGCCGCGCCTTTGCCGCCTCGGGCCACGCCACCGCTGGCGGCGCCGATGGCGGCTCCGGCGGCAGCCGCCTGGAGTTCTTCGCGGCCCTTGCTCGTGCGCGCCTCGATTTCACCTTCTTTGCTGGGTCCGGATTTGACGCTGTGGTCGCCGGGCACGCCCACAACCTCGGCGACAATCGGCAGCTCGCCGAAGGGCGTCTTGATGTCGTCAAAGGTGAGCCAGATGCGCGCGCGGCCCGTGGCTGCTGCCGGTTCCACGCGACTGACGTGCCCGCGAATTTCGGCGCCTGGCCTGAGGGTCGTCCCGTTGGCGGCTTCGAGGGGTTCCAGTGTGGTGGCTTTGAATTTCTTGTTCTCTTCGGGTTTCCGGGTTGTGAGTTCGTCGTCCAGCTTGACCAGAAAGCGCGTGCCCGGGGCGACCGCATAAGTGGCCAGCGACGGCGCGTTGGGCGGCTCCGGTGTTTTCGCGGGGGTCTGGTCCTGCGCCAGCGCCGGCGACGCCGCGGCTAGCAGGATCGCGGCTACAAACGGTCTCGACAGTGACTTACAGTTTCGGTTCATTTTCGTCATATTCTCCTCCGGCCACTCGCAAGCGCGACAAAGGAGCACGCTTTTGGCCAGCCCGGTGATTGGAATTTCTTCTGTCTTTCGAGGCGGTTCTGGTGAAATTCCAGGAAGAAGGGCGCCATCGATCGCCCGGGTCGTCGGGCAAACCATGCACCAGGTGGAAGGCAAAGCCGACGCCTTGAACGGGTACCTGTACTCAAGGACAGGAAGAACCGGGACAACCCTGTACCGGAGTACAGGACCCTCCCGATCCGCGAGCTTCAGGAAGTGAAGAAGCGCTGAATCCGGCGTAAAACGCGCAAGAACATGGCCTCGGTCAACCTTCCGGTCTGCGTATTTTGCTGGCTTGGATGATAGGAGCCGAACAGTGTTGGCAGGGGGACGGGCAATTTCGCAACTGCGCCGTGGGAGAAAGGGAACGGCGCGCGCGAGGGAATCACGCCTCTGCGTTTGAGAACGCCGAGGTAAGCGTCCCAGGCGATTTTGCCGAGAGCAAGTACAGCTTTGGGGCGAAGCAGATCGAGCTCGCGCTCGAGGTAGCCGCGACAGTTCGCAATTTCACTCGGAAGCGGCTTGTTTTCAGGAGGCGCGCAGCGAATTGTGGCGGTGATGTAAGCGTTGTTTAGCTGCAGACCATCGTCGCGGTGCAAAGAAGCGGGCTGACTGGCGAAGCCCGCCTTGTGAAGCAGTCTATAAAGAAACTCCCCGGACCGGTCGCCGGTGAAAACGCGGCCGGTGCGATTGGCGCCGTGCGCCGCGGGCGCCAGTCCGAGAATCAGGAGCTGTGCATGGAAATCGCCGAAGCCAGGGACGGGTTTTCCCCAATAGGTCCAATCGCGAAACATCCGCCGCTTCTCGCGCGCCACCTTTTCGCGGTAAGCCACCAGGCGCGGGCAGGCGCGGCACTCGATGATTTCTTGCGCCAGAGTCCGCAGCTCCGCCGCGCCTGTCATCCCTTGCGGCCCTTCAAGACTTGACCGAGCACTACGGCCTGATTGTGTTTTTCATCTTTCGCGCCGAAGAGCAGAGTCACGGTGCCGTTCTGTTTTTCGAGACGCTTGAGCTCGGCGATCTCGGCCGGATGATTCGCCAGTTCCGCGCGGTATCGCTTCTGGAATTCGGGCCATTTTTCCGGGTCGTGAGAGAACCATTTGCGGAGCGCGTCGCTCGGCGCGACTTCCTTCATCCAGAAGTCCACCCGCGCTGCGTCTTTCGTAAGGCCGCGTGGCCACAAGCGGTCCACCAAAATGCGGTAACCGTCGTCCTTCGCGGGCTTTTCATACACGCGCTTGATTCGCACCATCGGGCACCTCTTTGTGGGTGACCCCGACCTGGTCGGGGTCAAATTCACGGGTGACCGCTCAGCGGTCAACATCGAAGCATGGCCAGGATCTGGTTGTGAAGGAGTGCGTTCTTCGCATTCTTCTCGATAGCCGAAGCGCTCCGTTTGGCGATTCGGCTGCACCCTCGCGTTTGACACGTCCTGCTACAGCCCATAGCATACAAGTCTTGGTCCGCATCGCGCCTGACGGACGATGCGGGGAGGGGCAAGGTTGAGCGCACAGGTCAAAACGGGAACCGTGCTGGACCGCATCCTCGAGGCGCGACGCGCCGCGGTCGAACACCGCAAGAAGGTGCTGCCCGAAACGGCGCTGCGCTATGGCGTCAAAGCC
>QHYP01000203.1 GCA_003224195.1 Acidobacteriota bacterium
GCCACCTGGAGATATAGTCCGCTACCCGTAGAAGTGATGTCCTTCGCAACCGATTAGCGGTGCCTCCCGGGAATTGCGCTTGGATCACGGGCTACTCGGAAGTAATCCACTGGCCGTAGAGCGGGCTTCTCGGCAACGATATATATTGACAAGTAATAGAACTGTGCTATAATGGACTCATCGCTTGGGCGTCATTCTCCGGCGCCGGCTCACTGATGCGTCCCCGCCCGCTCCCTTCAAACTCTCGGAATACCTGTCTACCTAGTTCTGCGGTCAATTCCCTGCAAAACACGGAACTTTCTTATCTAACCTCTTTCCTTTCTGCCTTTTCCGCACTCTTTTCCGCAACGGGCGCACTGCAACCCTTTGGGAATCAATCCGTTCCGCACTCTTTCTATCGCCATGGGGGTGTGGGGGGTAGAGTTCCCCTCTCTAGCCAGACGGTTTTCCTTCCTCCCCGAATGGCGTCCACAGCGGCCGCTCTAACCCCTTTACAGTCACATTCTTACAAACACGCCGCCCTTAACCCCTTTATCAGCACATCCTTACGAAAAACACGGGGGTGCGGGGGTGGATTTCCACAGCCAACCGGCGAATTTCGTCACCCCTATCACGAGTTGCGGAGCTTAATGTGACTCTCGCCTTTCGATCCCGAAGATTCGCAACCTTGCTGATCTTATTCAGTGTCCCTTTGCTGGCCGCCGCATGCAACGGAGCCGGCGCGACCGGCGGGCCGCCGGGGAGCCTCACGCTGGCGCTTTCCAGCAGCACGGTCGTTGCCCCGCAGGACGGCACTCAGGCACAGCTCGGCGTCACCATCGCTGGCGCGGATACCGCTCACTCTGTTTCCGTGGCGCTGAAAAATCTTCCGAATGGAGTCACCGCGCAATTTACGCCCAGTGCCAGCGGACTGACCGGAACCGTCGCCGTAGCGGCCAGCTCGACCTCGCCCGCGGGGACCTATTCCCCATCTGTCGTTGTCACGAACGGCAATCAGACGGCGAGCCAGTCCTTTGCCCTGGTTGTGGCCATCGCCGCCATGGTCGGAAATACCACCGACACAAGCCTGGGAGTCGCCGGCAGGCTCGAAGAATTCATGGCCACGTCCTTTCAGCCGGCCGAATGGGATTTTCAGTTTTTTCAGAATCACACAGCGACGGAACCCGCGCAACTGAGCAAACTCGGCCCGCAGCACATCCGGCTGCAATTCCTCTCACAAGCGGTGCCGATGAAGGCGAACACTAACTCGGCGAGCGACTGGGACTTCACGAAGCTGGACGCGGTCGTGCAGCCGGTGCTCGGCGTGGCCGATCACAGCCCGGAACTGCAAATCGCCGTGGCGCCCGATCTGCCCGGCATGCTGGATGCCAACGGGCACTTGATCGTCAATTCCGCCAATCTGAGCACTTTCGCGCAGTACTGCGCCAATCTCGTCAAGTATTACAACAGGGGCGGCTTCCAGTGGGGCGGGACGACGTTTGTTTCGCCGAATCCGCAGTATCCGATTACCTGGTGGGGGATCTTCAACGAATACAACATCAACGGCCTGATGCCAAGCCAATACGTGCAACTCTACAACGCGGTGGTCCCGGCGATGCTGGCCGTGGATCCGGCGATCAAGTTCTCGGCCGTGGAGCTTGCCGATTTCGGCTTTGGCACTGGCGATTCGGGAGACCCGAAAGTGAATCTGCCGCCGTTCGTGGCACCAGCAAATGCTGGCGGAGTCAGCGCGCCGGTGGATGTCGCCTCCACGCATTTCTACTCGTCGTGCAATCAGAAGGACACCGACGCGCAGATCTTCTCGACTGTGCCGGGCTTCGTCAATGATGTGAAGTATTTTTATCAGGAGCTACAGTCGAGGTCGGACCTGGCAAACGTGCCGGTCTGGGTTACCGAGAACAACGTCAACGCGGACTTCGACAAGGGGGGCGGCATCAGCGCTTGCAACGGCACGCCCTTTGTTGCCGACCTGCGCGGCACGAGCGCCTTCTTCGCCGCCTGGCGACCGTATGTGTTCTCTCAACTCGGCAAGGCCGGCAACCGCGCCCTTTACGACTGGGACTACGACGCCGACGCCCAGTTTGGCGAAGTGGACTACAGAAGCGGGAACACCTATCTTAGCTATTGGGTGGATTACTGGCTCGGGCAGCTTTTCCCCTCGACTCCGTCTTCGGCAGGACCCGAGATCCTTCAGCTCAATGCCACGGAGATTTCCACGGCGGAAATTCTTGCCACGAAGAACAACGACGGCTCCGTGGTGCTGATGGTCGCGGACCGGGCCGTTCACGCGTCCAGCGACAACAACGGCCCAGGCGATCCGCGGACCGTGATCGTTGACGTATCGGCGCTTGGAACATTTTCCACGGCAACGGCTCTGACCATCGACGCGAAAACCAGCGCGAGCACCGGCCCCGCCCCCGCCGCCGTCACGCCCATACAAAAATTATCCGTGACGCTCGGCGGCTATGGCGTGACCTTTATCCTCCTCAAGCCATAGGCTGGGCCGCGTCTTCGCCGAGGATGGCGTCCAGCGTTTCGAGGAACAGGTCCGCATCGGCCTCGGAAAAAATCAGCGGCGGCCGCAGCTTCAGGACGTTGTGATGCGGGCCGTCCGTGCCGGTCAGGATGCCGCAATCACGCAGACGGTTGACCACGTAATTGGCTTCTTCCAGAGCGGGCGCGCGCGTCGCGCGATCGCGCACGAGGTCCACGCCCAGGAAAAGTCCCGAGCCGCGGACATCTCCGATGAGTGGATAGCGTTGCTGGAGCGATTGCAGGCCGTTGACCGCTTCGCGGTCACACATACAGTTGACCAGATGGCGGCCCACGCGCAGCGCGCGCTCCTGAAGTTTTTCATCCTCGAGAATATCGAGCACGGCCAGTCCCGCAGCGCAGGCCACCGGATTGCCGCCAAAGGTGCTGAAGAATTCCATCCCGTTGTCGAAGGAAGCGGCGATTTCCCGCGTCGTGACCACTGCCGCCAGCGGAAACGCATTGCCGATGGGCTTGCCCAGAACGACGATGTCAGGAACAACATCTTGCGATTCAAAACCCCAGAAGTGTGTGCCGAGACGCCCAAAGCCGGTCTGCACTTCATCGGCAATGCAGATTCCGCCCGCAGCGCGCACATGCCGGTAGACTTCGGCCAGATAGCCTGGCGGAAATACGATTTGCCCCGCCACGCTCGGCAACGTCTCAGCGATGTACGCTGCGACACTCCGCCCTTCCCGGCGCAGGCGATCCAGGATTTCCGCCACATGACGCGCGTATTTGGCGCCGGCGTCCGCGTCCCCGCGGCGATATGGCCCGCGATAGTCGTCCGGAAGCGTAGCCACGTGCACCCACGGTTTGCGGCCGCGGCCTCCGGGGCCGTCAAACTTATACGGGCTGATGTCGATGAGCGTGCTCGTGTGGCCGTGATAGGCGTGCTCGAGGACAATGACATCTTCGCGCCCAGCGTGGGCGCGCGCGAGACGCAGCGCAAGCTCGTTGGCTTCGCTGCCGGAGTTCAGGAAATAGCAGACGCGGAGGGGCAGGGGCAGCAGGCGCGTGAGGCGTTCCGCGTAACGAATGACGTTGTCGTGCAGGTAGCGCGTATTCGTATTGAGCAGTGCGATTTGCTCCTGCACGGCGCGAACGACCCGGGGGTGACTATGGCCCACGAGTGGCACGTTGTTGTAAACATCCAGGAATGCGCGGCCAGTGTCGTCGTAGAGGTATTGCATCCATCCGCGCACGATTTTCAGTGGACGCTGGTAGGAAACGCTGAGATTTCCTCCGAGCAGTTCGCGGCGGGCGGCAAGCGTCGCCTCGCTGTCGAGCTCGCCCGGCGGGAAACGTTCGGCCCGTAACCCCAGCAGCAAATTCGGATCGGGAGAGAGACTCCGCCAGACGGCGCGCTGGCTGGCGTAAGCAACGCCGGGGAAATTCGCGCCGCAATCCAGCAAGTCCATAATGATCTGGAAATGGACGTGCGGCGGCCAGTCGCCATTTTCCTGCGGCGAGCCGACGCGGCCAATGCGCTGGCCGCGCGCGAGCTGCTGGCCGACGCGGAGCCCAATGAGCGTGTCCCGCGTCAAGTGGCCATACAGGGTGAAAAACTCTGCGCCATCGCCGGCCGTGTGCCGAAGGATAACGAGCGGGCCATAATCCATGGGCGCGGCATTGTCCGCAAGGGTGTGAACGACGCCGTCGAGCGGGGCGTAAACCGGACTGCCCGCTTCGACAAAAAGATCCATGCCCAGGTGGATGGTGCGCCGCTCATCGGTCGGATTCGCGCCCGCGCCAAAGAGCGGAGACGTATACAGAGGTCTCGCTTCGCTGTAGCGCCCCACGCCGACGGAAACGCCCGCGCGTTTCATCTCGCCGAATAGGGCTTCGGTGAGATGGCAGGTTTCGACCGCCCGCGGATCGGCGCCGAGAAAACGGCTGCCGACGCCGAGATCGAAGACGAGGCTCGGCGCGCTGCGGAGATTTGCGTCGAGGAGCGAGGCGGCCGCGGCGGAATTGTCCACGAGCCAACGCTGAACCTTTTCGCTTTGTGGCACAGGCGGCAGGCCGCACGCTTCGCGAAAAATGTAAAACGCGAAGCGCGGGTGAATCTGCGCGAGGCGCTCGAGGGCATCCCATGCGGGCTCTTCACTGATGGCGACATAGGGGTCGTCGGGCTGAAGCGTTTTGCGGTGGGCGGAATTGGTGACGCTCACGGCCAGCCGCATGGCGATCAGCGCGTAGAGAACGGCCAACTCGGACTCTGGCAATGCGAAAGCCCGGTGATATCCCGCCACAACGGCGGATGCCGCGCTGAGCACGTCTTTCTTTCGAAGGATGGCATACGCAGCGGCGATGGCAGGCTCGGCCACAGTCAGCCCGTGGTGCATGTCGCCAAAATCGATCACGCTGATCACTTTTCTCGGCTGAGGCCACGGAGTGCCGACGAGTACGTTGTAATCGTTCGCGTCGCCGTAGATGACGCTGCGACGAAGATGCGGAAAGACGGATAGCGCCTCCGCTTCGTAAAGCGCGAGGAAGCGCTCAACGAGGGCTCGGCGCGAGGACTCGGCGATGTGTTGCAAATGACCTCGAATCCAGCCGGCGCGCAAGAGGTCCCATTTCAGTTCGCGGTGAGCTGCCGGATGGGAAAAGCCTAGCAACGCGGCGTCGATCTCGCCGAGGAAACGGCCAAGGCTTTCCAAGACTTCGACCGAATGAGGGCGGACTTCGGCAAGGACTTTGCCGGGAACATACGTGAGCATCCAAACGAGCCGTATCGAACCGTCCGCAAGTGTTGCCGTCTGAAAGGCTTGGTTGTCGCGTGTGTGGCAGACCCTGGGAAGCGAGAGTTGCGGCGCGCGTTGCGCGAGATGTTGCAGGGCCCCGCACTGAAGATCGAGGAACGAGCTTTCCCGCGAGGGATGCATTACCTTCAGAACATAGGCGCGGCCGTCCCCCACCGTAAGATGAAAGTTGTCGTCGTATTCGCCGGGGAGCCGGTCCGCGGAAACTTCCAGGCCGTAAAGTTCCCGCGCAAGCCGCACAGCTTCGTGGATCTCGACAGGTGCGGCGATGCGAGCCTCCGGCATCATCAGCCAAATCTTATCTGCGCGCCGCGCCGTTCGTCCATGCGCGATTCATTTGCCGCGGAGAAGTCAAAGGCAGAGGACGTTCCACGAGTTTTCGCCAGGGCGACGCCACTTGTTCCTAAGGACAGGTAACGCCTGCGAGCGCAAGAGTGCACGACTCCTGATTGTGCCGGTGGGATTGTGATTCACTGGCCGCAGGCCCCGAAGGATATAACATCGATAATCTGTCAAGGAGGATTGGATGAAAAGCAAGTTTGTCTTGTGGGTGGCGCCCGTGGCCCTGGCCGGCGCGTTCGCACTGCCGGCTGCGGCGCAGTCGCAGGACCAGAGCAGCGGATCGCAGGCCAGCGGTTCGACGCAGACGCAGGCAACCGCGGCCAAGAAGAATCCCAACGCAACGCCGCGGGTCAACCAACGGCAGCGCAATCAGCAGCATCGTATTCGCCAGGGGGTAAAGAGCGGCCAGCTCACAACAGGCGAGACGCGGCATCTCGAGAAGGAACAAGGAAAGATTGAGGCGGACAAGCTCCAAGCGAAGTCCGACGGCAAAGTAACGCCGGCCGAGCGCGCGAAGCTCCGCAAGGAACAGAACAAGGCGAGCCGCGACATCTACCGCACAAAGCACAACGACCGGACGGCGAAGCCGAAGTCACAGGAACCGGCCCAACAGCCTCCTGCCCAGGAACAGCCACCGCAGCAATAAACTGGCTCCTGAACTGAAATCCGCGGGCGCGGCGAACTGTTTCGCCACGCCCTGTTTTTTCAAGAAACCCGCCAGAAAGAAACCGTAGGCCCACTGAATGGCGTGACTTCCGAAAAATACTGTATCGGCGTCAGGGGTACTTTACGGAACAACCGTAGGGTCTCGAGGTCGGCGTTTCGACGGGTTTCCCCGACATGGCCTGCTCGAGGGCCAGTGAAAGATAGTTCCTCGCCGTGCGGATGTCGCTCACTTCCGCGGTTGGGCGATCATCGATGGCGCCGTCGTAGATAATCAAACCTTGCGGATTGATGACGACCATCTGCGGCGTGGTCTTTGCATTGTAGAGATGGCCGACCTCACCGGTAGGATCCAGGAGAGCGGCCGTCGGTGCGGCTTGCATCCGCGCCAGGTAGGCATTCTCCTCTTCGGCCGTCACGTAGCCCTGTTTGCCCGGCGCCGAGGAAATGACCGTGAACCATACGACGCCGCGCGCAATCCACTCCTTTTGGAGCTTCTGCATGTTCCCGCTGTCGTAAAGCTTGCGTGTGTAAGGGCAGCCGTTGTTGTGCCACTCAAGCACGACAAATTTGCTGCGATATTCAGACACACGGTACGACTTGCCGTCGCTCGCCTTGGCAGTGAAGTCCGGCGCAGGTTCGCCGACTTTCGCCGCGGGATTCCCTCCCGCCGCGAAAACTAGCGCGATGCCGACGAGCAAAAGTCCCGGGGTCGAAGGTTTCCTCATCACTGTACCTCCTCGAAAGTTTAGTTCGCGGAACGCCCGAGCCCATCGCCGGGCGTACCTGGCGCGGCTCGACGGACGGGAACGTCAATCTGATACGCTCGGCCGCTGGGGAGCACAAGCACTCCCTTGAGCCGCGAGATGGAGTTGACGAGCCGGCCGGACTTACGAAGTTCGAGCTGGAATCCTTCCGCCAGGGATGCAAGGTTTTGCGGCGCGGAGTCCTCAATCTGATCATCCCCGAGCGGGAAAAATTGGGCGTGTGCGACGTGGAAGCCTGTATGAGCCGCGAGCACGAAGGTATTCTTTTGTTCTTTCACGGTGAGCCGCCAGTTCTTTGGGGTGGGCTGCGGCAACGACCGACGCGCCGCGCTGAAGAGAGCTCGCGAGGAACTCGGTGCCGGGATTCCCGAACTGACCGGCAGGGCAACGGAGACTTCGGCCTTGCCAGGGACGCACAGCTCGCGGCAGACCAAGAGTTTCACTTGTGCACCTATCTTTGCCGGTGACTGCAGAGGAAGGTTTGCAGAGGCACGCATCGGCGCAATCAATAGGACGTCGCCAGTATAACCGTAGTCAGCGACGGAGGACGAACCGAGCCGGTGTGGTACAGGCCATTGCATGGCTTCGGCGGTGATCCCCGCCGGCAACTTCCATTGAACGCGCGGAGGATCCCCCGAATCTCCAGGATTCACCCAGTAGATGTGCCAACCACTTTCGAGCCGGAAATCCAACCCGAGAGAAAAACCCCGCCCTGGTGCAATGGAATTCGTCTCGGTGAGCAGTTGCACCGTCCCGTGGGGAAATGAAACCCATTGCGCGTGGGCAGGTACAGCGCAAGTGAGCGCAAAGAATGCCAAAGAGGAAACCCGAAAGCGGAATCGTGCTGTAGCTGCGCAAATCATTGCCCGCTGTGCCGACGATAGGGTGTGTCGATTCGTGTGACGCTTCGGGCGCGCCGAAGGTTTCTTGACAAATTATGGGTGACCGCTTAGCGGTCAGCCTGGGCCGCGATTGCACGGTAAGCGAGAAGGCGCTCAGCAGAGACACGATCAATAAACGCACTGAATGCTTCCGCTTCTTCGTTTCTTCCAAATTCTCAGAATGATTTATCGCAAAAACCGCCCACGGGAAGCAAAAATCGCGTGTGGTATAGTGGAAAGCCCGGCGAAACAACTCACAATGCCGCGTCTCCGCATCTCGGTGGTGCAGTACCTGAATACGGCGCCGCTCGTCTATGGCTTCATGCACGGGCGGCTGCGCGGCAAGTACGATCTATCGTTCACGGTGCCTTCGGAGTGCGCGGAAGCGCTGCGCGGCGGCGCGGTGGACATCGCAATCATTCCTTCGATCGAATACGAACGCATCGATGGGTTGGTGATCCTGCCGGACATCGCCATCGCGGCAAAGAACGAAGTGCGCAGCTTGCTGCTCATCGCAAAAAAGCCGATCGAACAGGTGCAGAGGATTGCCCTGGACCGCAGCTCACGGAGCACGCAGGCGCTGGTGCGCATCCTTTGCGCCGAGCACTGGGAGATCTCACCGCAATTCTTCGAAGCGCCTCCCGACCTCGGAAAAATGTTGCAGGCCGCGGACGCGGCCTTACTGATCGGCGATCCGGCGTTGCGGCTTTCGATCCAGATCGAGGGGTCCGCTGTAGAACAACTCGACGGAAGCGTTGGCTGCATGGCGGCTGAGGCAGATGTCGGCTTGAGGGATGAAACCAAGCTATTCGTGTACGATGTCGTGCAGCATTGGCGGCGGATGACAGGCTGGCCTGCCGTGCTGGCAGTTTGGGCCGGACGGCGCGAGATCGTCACGCCCGAGGTGGTCTCCGATTTTCTGGCCTCTCGTGACTTAGGCGTGGAGCACCTGGGGGACATTTGTTGCGCAGCCGAAAAAGAATTGGGGATCCCGGCGCCGGCGCTCGAAGACTATCTGCGGAACAAGGTCGATTTTTCCTTGGACCGGGAAAACGTCACCGGGTTGATTCACTATTACGGTTTGTGCAAAAAACTGAATCTGATTCCGGAATTCAAGGGAATTGAGATCGCGGCCAGCCCAGGCACGCCAGTGCGGTATCACGATGTCATTTGGGCGGGGAAACGCGGCGATTCGTGAGGTCGAAGGATGTATTAGAAAGCGGAAGCGAGAGCCAGGAAGAAAAATGGGGCTGACAAACGAGCAGGCGCTCGAAATGTTCCGGTCCGATGACCTGATCGGCATCGGGATGGCGGCGCATCAAGCACGCCTGGAGAAAAACGACCCGCGCATGGTCACGTATCAGATCGACCGCAACATCAATTACACGAATTTCTGCACGGAGTATTGCTCTTTCTGCGCTTTCTACCGGCCGCTCGGGGCGAAGGACGGTTACATTCTCTCGTTCGAAACCATTTACCAAAAGATTGAAGAGATGCTCGAGCTCGGCGGCACCGGGATTCTGCTGCAGGGCGGCCTGCATCCGGACCTGCAGATCGGGTACTACGAAAATCTGCTGCGCTCCTTGAAGCAGCGCTTCCCGCGCGTGCACTTGCACTGCTTTTCGGCGCCGGAGATCCTCTGCATCGCGGAAGTCTCCGAGCTCTCCGTGCGCGACACGATCGCCCGGCTGATGGACGCCGGGCTCGACTCGATTCCTGGCGCCGGCGCAGAAATTCTCGACGATGAAGTCCGCGCGCGGATTGCGCGACTGAAATGCACCAGCGACGAGTGGGAGAACGTACACCGCACGGCGCACGGGCTCGGCCTGCGCACCACGGCCACGATGATGTTCGGGTGCGGCGAGGAGTACCGTCACCGCGTGAATCATTTCGAGCGCCTGCGGCGGATACAGGAAGATACCGGAGGCTTCACCGCCTTCATTCCGTGGATGTTCGCCGCGGAAAACACGGCGCTCGGGAAGAAAGTGCAGGAAACGACCGCGGTCGATTACTTGAAGACCCTTGCCATCAGCCGGCTCTACCTCGACAACATCGACCACATTCAATCGAGTTGGCTCACGCCCGGGATCAAGGTTTGCCAGGTGGGCCTGCAGTTTGGCGCGGACGACGTGGGCAGCATCCTGATCGAGGAAAACGTGGTGTTCGCCGCCGGCGTGCGCAACCGCACCAACGAATCCGAGTTGCGCCGCATCATTTCCGACGCAGGATTTATTCCGGCGCAGCGCGACACGCTCTACCGCTCCTACCTCTTGAAGTAACCAAGACCGGGCCGAGACAAACTCAGCCCAACGCTACCAACG
This sequence comes from Acidobacteriota bacterium, assembly GCA_003224195.1. GTDB lineage: Bacteria > Acidobacteriota > Terriglobia > Acidiferrales > UBA7541 > Acidiferrum. Next base: position 10,272 of record QHYP01000203.1, read on the forward strand.
GCGGAAGTGAATGGTGAGTTCCACGTCGGAACCTTCCGAAAGATCGAGCGGCTCGAGCGGATGAAGAGCGCCGCCGCTGTACCGGGCGCGAATGCGGTGCGCTTCGTTTTTTGCATTTCGAGTTCCGGATTTCGGAGCCGCAAAACCGGCCGGAGAAGCAGAGCTTTCGTCGAGGGCCTGATTGGCCAGCTCATCGGCTTCCCGATTCCGCTCGCGAACGACATGCTCGATGGCGAAAGACTGGAAATCCCCGCACATTTTCCTGGCTTGCTCGAACAGGGGCCGCAGATCGGCGCTTTTCACCTTGTACTGGCCGCGCATCTGCTTTACGAGCAATTCGGAGTCGCTTTCGATGCGCAGGGCGCGAATGCCGTGGGATTGCGCGTAGTCGAGCGCTGCAATCAGACCGTAATACTCCGCTACGTTATTGGTGCACTGGCCGACGTATTTCTTGAGCCTAGCGACGACAAGGCCCGATGGATCCCGCACGACAACGCCATAAGATGCCGGGCCGGGATTGCCGCGCGCCGCTCCGTCAATATTCGCCGTGTAGGACGGGCCGCGGGCGGGCGAGGCGGGAGGGGCGCCCTCGAATAATCCGCTGCCGCGTGATGAGGGGGAACGCTTTGTCATGCGGAGGAATCGGCTGCCGCCGACGCGCCCTTCCCGGCGGCTGGCGTGTTCACGGAAGCGGCTTCCACAAAATAGAGAATCCGGCCGCACGTCTCGCAGTGAAAAACCTCATGATTCGATTCGCGCCGCAGCTCCTGATAGATGTGCGGCAAAACGCGCATGCCGCAGGCGAGACACTGTTCCTTGCGCGCTTCCGCCAGCACGATGCCGCGATGGCGTTTCGCGATGCGCGAATAGAGTTCGCGCAAGTCTTCCGGGACCGGGGCGAGAGCCGCCTCGCGTTCGGCAAGCGCGCCTTCGAGCTCTTTCTGCCGGGCGGCCTGTTCTGCCTCAATCAGCCGGTGGTCTTCAGCGACGGTCCTTTCCGCATCCTTGAGCAGAGCTTCAGCGGTCCTGATTCGGCGGTCGATCTCTTCGCCGGCCATCATCTGCTCGAGCAGGCGATCTTCGGCCCTGGCGACTTCCGCTTCGGCATTGGCAATTTCGTGCTGGAGCGCCTTGAAAGCCTCGTTAGTCTTTATCGCGGCGCCCTGGTCGCGGTATTTGCGGGCGCGCTCTTTCCACTGTTCCACGTCGAGCTCGAGCTTTTTGCGCTCCGTGAGACTGTTCGTGTGGGCCTGCTTGGCGCTGGCGAGTTCCTGCCGGGCACCGCTGAGTTTTGCGTCGGCCTCACGGATGCGTATTGGAAGGGACTGAAGCTGGCTGCGCAGGGCGGCGATGCGCTGGTCGGCACGCTGGAGTTCCAGCAAGTGGGGAATCGCGGGATGCATCTCAAATCGATTCTAACATACCGCCTCGCTGATCCCTCCGTTGCGGCCAGGGCAGGGCCGCGTGTCCGGGGTGGGCAAGATCCAGGATGAGTCTTTTTGGCCCCCTCGCGCGTATGTCTTTGTAGGATGAGTACAGCATCGGAGGCCGTCTGGGGGGAGCCGTTGGGACTGGAATCCGAAGGGGTGCGTTTGCGGCGGGGCGACCCCAGCGCGTTCGACGAGCTGCTCACGCGCTACCAGCACCGGCTCTACCGGTATCTATTGCGCATCGTTCGTGAGCCGGCCCTGGCGGAGGACCTCTTCCAGCAGACCTGGCTGCGCGTGATCGAGAAGGCCCGTCAATTCGACGAGCGGCGCAGCTTTGAGGGATGGCTGTTCACCATCGGGCGCAACCTGGCCCTCGACCACCTTCGGCGCTACCAGCCGGAGAGCCTCGACGAGCCCCTGCCCGGGGAACCCGCTGGCGAGCCACGGGAGGCACGGCTGGCGGCAGACGGTCCTTCGGCGCTCGACCGCGTGCTCCAGCGCGAGCGTTGGGAGCGGCTTGCGGCGGCGATGGATTTGCTGCCGTGGATTTATCGCGAGATTCTGACGCTGCGATTCGAGGAAGAGATGAAAGTGGAGGAGATGGCTGATGTCCTGGATGTACCGCTCTCGACGGCGAAAACGCGTCTGCGCCGCGGCCTGGAAATGATGCGCGAGACACTCAAAAAGGGCCCAACAGGGGGCGCACAGGCATGAGCGAACACGAAGCCATTCGCAAACTGCTGGCGCTGGCCGCTGCCGAGGCGCTCGAGGAAGGGGAACTGCGCCGCGTTGAGGAGCATCTCCGCGAGTGTTCGTCCTGCGCGGCAGAATGGGATGCATGGCGCGCGCTCGCTCGTGGGATGCGCGGCCTGCCCACGCCGCAGGCGCCGGCGCTGCTGGTGGAGCGCACGCGGGTGCAGATGCACGCACGTCTCGCGGCGGGCAGAGATCGCAGGTTGAATGCCTGGCTCATGGGATTTCTGGTCCTCTTCAGCTGGACCCTGGTCCTTGGAACTTGGCCGGTGGTGCGCATGGTGAGCACGGGCGCCCTGAGCTGGCTCGATCTCAGCTTTCAGCGCACGTGGACAGGTCTGGCAGGGTACACATTGATGGGTTGGGTGGTGGGCGGCGTCGCGGCCTTGATCATTGGCCTGCGCCATGCAACGGCAAGGAGAGCAGCATGAGTCAAACGAACGGCTTCTGGAAGGTGGTCCCACCAACAGCGAAGATCATCGCAGCCATCTCCTACGTCGGCTTCGGTTTGCTGATGCGCTTTGCTATGTTACCGACGGATCCGGACATGCGGCAGTGGCTGGACTGGCAGAAGGATCTTTTCTCCGCGGGTGTTCCCCTTGTTGTTCCGCTTTACGTGCTGGTTGTGGGGTATGTGTACGGTGACGCCAAGCGAAGAGGCATGCGCCGCGTGATGTGGACGATTCTTGCGTGTCTGCCGTACTTCGTCGGCGTCATTGCTTATTTTATCCTACGCGATCCGTTGCCGAGGCCATGCCCTAACTGCCAAACAGTGGTGCGCGCCGCGTTCCCCTTCTGCCCGAAGTGCGGCACATCCGTGACACGCTTCTGCTCGCAGTGCCGTCACGCGGCGGAACCCACGTGGGCGCACTGCCCTTACTGTGGAGCCAATTTGGCTGCGGGCCTCCCGACAACGGCTGGCCCGGGCGAGTAATCAGGATCTGGTTGCGATCAGCCCGTTCTTTCCTTCTTTCTCGACATTGCGGTCCGGAACTCGACCTCGGAAAGGGGTTCGCCAGCGGAACAGTCCCCGTTACAATGCGCCAAGAATCAATCCAGGAGGGTACTCATGCCGCACGTGCAAATCACCTGGGTCGAGGGCCGTACGCCCGACCAGAAGCGCAAAATCGCGGAGCGCATCACCGAGGCGCTAACCGAAGATGGCCGGGCTAAGCGGGAAAACATTCACGTGGCGTTCCTTGACTTACCGTCGGTGAACTATGCCGAGGCCGGGGTGCTCGTGGCGGACCAGAAGCGCACGCCGTGAGGCGCGGGGCAGACTCCGCGCCCTGGCGTCCATGAAGGCGGAATCTGTCTTACGAGCGTGCTTCGCGGCGCACTAGCGTCGCGTCAACGAAGTATCCGATGCCGATGGCGAGTGGAATGGCGCCAAAGGCCGCAGCAACCCAGGCGTCCGACTCGACACGCGCGATCAGCGCAAATGTCGCGATGTAGCCGAGCGCTCCGGCAACGAGCAGGATGCCTGCCCGGCGCGAACGCGCCGCCTGCGAAAGCTCAGGTTCCAACGGCACGGTCACGCCACGCGCGATGGCCGCGAGTTTCTCTTCGCTCCGCAGCTTGCGCACGCGGTAGTAGGTGTACAGCGCTCCCAGAGGAATTCCGAGGCCCATGATCACGGCCACAAGGCCGATCAACTCTCCACCCATGTTCTTGCTCCTTCGTATGCCGCAGCAGCGGCGCTGACGGTGAATTCGAGGCCCTTCTGCATGGGGATACGCAGGCAAGGAGTGAAATGTTCCCTTTCGAGGATGAAACGGCCGGCTTTATTCGGTTTCGCGGATCTGCAGGGTTTGGTCCACCTGGATCGTGGGATACCGGATGGAGGGGTCGCCGGGGCTCGGCGCGTGGCGCGCGGTGATCGTAAAGTCTGCTCCGGAACACTCGATCGTGTAGGTGTAACCGCCGCGCTCGGCGGCGCGCTCCATCAAGATCGTGCGCGAGGAGATCAATTCTTCGAACGATGCGCAGCGGCTGTTCAGGGCCATATACTTCCGCTCGCCCTGGGCAATCTGGAGGAGATCGCTCTTCACGGCAGTGAGCAGGATGGCCTGCGTCGGCGCCGTACCGTCGCTCGCGGTGGGTAACCGCCGCACATAGAAGTAATAGATGCCCGCAATGATAAGCGCCGCCACGAGAAGTTTGCCGAACGCCCGCATAGTAAAATTCTCGCCTCGGTCGGGCACTGCGGCAAGGACGATGGAACTCGGCGTGCGCAAGAGAATACGGGCGGGTTGCCTGATTTGACTTCGACTCAAAAGGCCGCGCAGCACTGCTCACCACATGGCGACTCTTGTACGCGCACGCCGCTTCCCCGTTGACACGGTGGGCCACTTCCAGTTACAAGGAGGCAGCCTTTCCCGTACAGGAGAATCACCAAATGAAGAGAGCGTCCTCGTCGGTCTTGTTCCTCGCCGGGTTTCTCTCGGTGCTCCTCGCGGTGCCGCCCGACCTCGTGGCGCTGCCTCAGGCAGCCGGCCAACGCGCCGGGCAGGTGGACCGCCTCATGCCGGTAGTTGCGATCGCTCGCGGCACCCAGTCCATCACGGCAGCGGCAAAGACCCCCGTGCTTTGGCAGGACGTAGTGAATACGCAGGCAGGCGGGCGAGCGCGCATTGCGCTCGATGACGGCTCGGTCCTCAATGTCGGCTCGGAATCCTCCCTGCGCATCGCCAAGCATGACGGCGCCTCGCAGCAAACCGACCTCGAACTGACCTATGGAAAGCTCCGTTCACAAGCGACAAAGATTACCCAGCCGAACGGGAAGTTTGAAGTGCGCACCGCCGCGGGAGTCGCCGGCGTGGTGGGCACGGATTTTTACGTCGGCTATGAGAACAACCTGATGACCGTAATCGTCTACGAAGGCGTCGTGCGCGTCTGCAACCTGGCGGGAATGTGCGTCGAAGTGAAGGCCGGTGAGTTCACGACCGTGCGTGAGGGCGACAATTCGCCGCCGCCAGCGCCGGCGCCGGCGACGCCGCAGTCTCTCCTCGATGCGGGCAACAGCACCGACGTCAGCGGGAAGGCGGTCAAGAACGTAGCGCAAACCGGCCGCCACTTTGGCAAAGGCACGGCAATCACCCTGGGGATTCTTGCTGTCGTTCCAGCCGTGGTTGTGCCTATCGTTTCGACGCGCGGCACGCGCAGCACGAACGCGCCCCCTGCGTGCAATCCGACTAAGTGCGGCTAGCCCGCTCCATCCGAAGCACTCTCGGACGAACGAATGAGCGCCGGCCTTTGCAGGCCAGTCGCGCATCGACTTATCTCCTGGCGCCTGATTCTTTCGTGTGTAAGCAACGCAATGCGCCGGCGGCCCATCGAAACTTATGCGGCTCGCTGGTGAAGCGTCCTAGTCTCCTGTAACAGTGGTTCGTGACGTAAAAGGGGACGCGCTAAAGCGCGCCCCTACAACGACTTGTGGCGGCGAGTTTTGTCGACGAACTTCAGAGACAGGACTAGAGCGCTTTATTGGGCTTTACGTGCCTTTCGCAAACGTGCTCTCGGAAGGCCTTGATTGAGGCTCGGGAAGGGCCAAGTCCCATGAATTCGGGACGAACAGGAGTCGTCCAGGGACAGTCAGAGCACCGCCAGTGAGTGATGCGCCCTTGGAGGTCAACTATGGGTAGAATTTTTCCCGCCGGTCGCCCCATCTCGGTTCCCGCCCGCGATCTTAAATTCTATCCCCCGCACCACTTTTCCCCCTCAATCTTAGGACACCTGCCTCCTCGGTGAGGTTTGTGCCGCGTGGCGGGGTGGCGTAAACTGGAGTTTTCCCAGATGCGACTAATTCCTAGTGAGGCGCTGAATTGACTGCACCGATACGGCATCGCCTGCGAATCTTTTCCGGAGCGATTTTCTCTTTAGCCCTCCTTTGCGCAACCGCGCACGCGGCACCGCAATCCACGCCTCGCCCGGACGCGAGAGCTACGCGTTCGCCTTTGCTCGCCGCGATGAAAGCAGAACTCGACCGCTCGGTCGGCGTGTTGGGCAAGCTTGAACCGCCGGCATACTACATCGGCTATACCGTGACGGAGACGCAGCGCGCCGAAGTTTCCGGCTCGAACGGGGCGCTGCTCTCCAGCGCCGAGGCGCGAAACCGTTGGTTGGAAGTCTCAGTTCGCGCGGGCAACTACGACCTGGACAACACCCGCAAAGTGGGCGACCGCCAGCAACCTCCCAATGCGGGTCCCGGCGGGCCGGTTCCTGTGGACGACGATCCCGAAGTGCTTCGCCGCACGATCTGGCTCGAGACCGACCGGGAATACCGCGCGGCCGCGGAGGCGCTCATCAAAATCAAGACAGGGAGGCAAGTTAAAGTCGAAACCGCTGAGGGAGAGGCGCCGGATTTTTCGCGCGAAGAGCGGCATAGCTTTTATGGACCACAGGTGTCCCTCTCGGCGGACCGAAAACCCTGGGAACAGCGTGTGCGGGATTACACGGCGTACTTCCGGCAGTCGGCCGCGGTCATCAACTCGATCGTGACTTTCACCGGGCAGGCGCAGAACCAGTATCAGGTCACCAGTGAAGGCAGCGAATTGCAATTCGGGCAAATCCGCTATCGGCTCGAGCTGTTCATTCAGGGGAAAGCGCCGGACGGCATGGATATCAACCGCTACTACAACTTCGACTGGGTGAACCCGAGCGATGCGCCTGACGACAAGGCGGTCTCTGCCGCAGAAGCCACGATGCGCAAGGAGCTTGAGGGCCTGGTGGCGGCGCCGCTCATCGAGCCCACTGCGGGTCCCGCGCTGCTCACTGGCCGCGCTGCCGCGGTCTTCTTCCACGAAGTTTTCGGCCACCGTGCCGAAGGTCACCGGCAAAAAGACATCAACGAAGGACAGACGTTTGCGCGCAAGGTCGGAGAAGCGATCTTCCCGGACTTTTTGACGGTCGTAGATGATCCCAGCCTGAAGAAACTCGGGAAAACCGACCTGCTCGGCTACTACCAGTTTGATGACGAGGGCGTGCCGGCGCAGCGCGTACCGCTCGTCGAGCACGGAATCCTGCGCAATTTTGAGATGTCGCGCTCGCCTCTCATCGGCTTCCAGCGTTCAAACGGCCATGGTCGGCGGCAAATCGGCTTTGCGCCCGTTTCGCGCCAGGGCAATTTGGTTGTGCAGAGCAGCAAGACCCTGACGCACGCGCAGATTCGCGCCAGGCTGATTGAGCTGATCAAAGCGCAAGGCAAGCCGTTCGGTCTGCTGATTGACGACATCGCGGGCGGCTTCACATTCACCGGCCGCGGCCAGCCGCAGGCATTTCAGGTGTTGCCGCTTGTGGTGTACAAAGTTTTTCCCGATGGACGTCCAGACGAGCTGGTGCGCGGAGTGGACATCGTGGGCACACCGCTCGTTTCGCTGACAAAGATCGTGGCGACCGGCGACACGCTCGACGTCTTCAACGGCTATTGCGGCGCAGAGTCCGGCTCCGTACCCGTCTCCGCAGCCGCCCCGGAAATCCTCATTTCCGAACTCGAGGTGCAGAAAAAAGAAACTTCCACCGACAAACCACCCATCCTTCCGGCGCCGGCGCATGACGTGGTGAAAACGGGAGGGGCGCAATGAGGTGGACCCGGTGGACGGCGGCCCTCGCACTCCTGGCTTTGGTGGCCCTTTGCGCGCCGCTCTATGCACAGACCAAGCCGGTGAATGACGGCGACCAAACGCTGCGCGCCCTGCGGGACGAAATGGCCCGCTCGAAGACCCGGCTGGAACTGAAAATCCCGGGTACCGCAGCGCCAGTGCGCCCCTTCTATGTTGCGTACCGCCTCCTCGATCTGGACATAAAAACGGTTTCGGCAGAATTCGGCGCGCTCGTTTCCAGCACAACGACGCGCAACCGCTTTATGGCAGTGGAAGCGCGCGTTGGCGACTACAAACTGGACAGCTCAAATTTCGTCAGCGATGAAGGCTTTCGCGGCTTCATCGGCTCGACGGGCGGTGTGGGCATCGACCGGGATTACGATTCGCTGCGCCAGGACCTCTGGATTGCCACCGACCAGGCCTTCAAGGAAGCCGTGGAAACCTTCTCGCGCAAGCGCGCCTACCTGAGCAGCCTGGCCCGTCAATCCGAAATCCCCGATTTCTCCCGCGAGACGCCGGTAGTTTCCATCGAGCCCCGGCTCGAGCCCGACTGGAGCCCGCGCAACTGGGAACAGGAGGCGCGTCAGATTTCCGCCGTTCTGCGCGCCTACCCGCAGCTCTACAGCACGAGGGTCTCCTGCCACCTAGTGAACGTCACACAGTACCTGTTCACGAGCGAGGGTACGGAAATCCGCACGAGCCGGAGTCTCGCCGCCATCGAAGCGGGGCTCGACACGCTTGCGGACGACGGCATGCCTTTGCATCACTTCTATGCCAGCTACGCGCCGCGGTCCGCGGACCTGCCCAGCGTAGACGCCGTGCGCAAGAGCTTGAACGTAACGGCGACGGAGCTCATGGCGCTGCGCGCAGCGCGGCCCGCGGAGGATTACACCGGGCCAGTGCTCTTCGAAGCGCGCGCCGCCGCGCCGCTCGTGGCGCAGATTCTCGGTCCGAACCTCAACGGCGCGCGGCCGCCGCTGGCCTTCGCGCCGGTGATGGAGCAGCTCCTCAATTCGCTCGGCGGGAAGAGCGATTGGGTGGGGCGCCTGGGCGCGCGCGTGCTTCCCGCCAGTGTGGCACTCGTCGACGATCCATCCGCGAAGGATTTTCGCGGACACGCCCTTCTGGGTGGCTATGTGGTGGATGAAGAAGGCGTGAAAGCGCAGAAGGTGACGCTTGTCGAGAACGGGGTTCTCAAAAACGAGCTGATGTCACGGCGCCCAGGGCCTGACTTCGACCATTCGAACGGGCATGGCCGCGCTGCATTCCTCAACGATGCTCGGCCAACGATGAGCAACCTTTTTTTCACGTCGAGCGACGCAGTCTCGCCGCAGGAATTGCGCAAGCGCTTCCTCGACAAATGCCGGGAAGAAAAGCTTTCTTACTGCCTGGTAGTGCGCGAAATGGACAACCCTGCGCTGAGTATCAGCCGTCAGGACGATTTTTCCGAATTGCTCGCCAGCCTGGCCGGAGGGGCGGGAAGCGGCGACCGTCTGCCACTGCTGGCGTACAAGGTTTATCCGGAAGACGGCCATGAGGAGTTGGTGCGCGGCGGCCGCATCATTGGCCTAAATTCGCGGAGTCTGCGAAATCTGGCGGGCATAGGCAACGATTCGTTTGCGTGGAACTTCATGGAGAGCCAGGAGGCGGGTTTTGCGGGGACCGCACTGGGAGCTTTCGGTTCCGCGCGGGGCGGCCTCCCCGCCGCGATCGTCGCGCCGTCACTCCTCTTCGATGAAGTGGAAGTGCGCGGGGCGCGTGGGGAGCCGAAACGTCTCCCGCTCCTTCCGGCGCCACAGCTGACCGCCGCAAAATGAGAGCGCTCGGCCGGCCATGCATGCCGGGGCTCACTGCTTGATGTCGGCGAGCATGTCTTCGTTGTCGCAGATCGTGAACTTGTCGAACTTCCCCGGGATCATCACTTCCAGCGGAGTGCTGGGTGAAGTCGCTGCGATCGTGCCCAAGCGGAATGTCTTCTCGCCGACGTGCGCATAGAGGGGCACGGCGTCCTTCCAGTTGTCCGGAACGCCCGCTCGAGCTAGCGTTCCTGTCAGGTGCGTCTTGCCGTCCGGCGTGGCCTCCGTCTGGTAGTGCCACGTGTACTGCGGGATTCCCGTTCCGTAGACGTACTGGTTGAAAAACCAATCCATTTTGTGATTGCCATCGAGATCCATTCCGCGCGTCATGTGTTTTTCCACGATAGCTTTGAAATCTTCCGTGGAAGCGGGCTTGTTGTCGAAAGTTTTGCAATAGTCCTGCATCATGTCCTTGAAAAGGTGTTCCGGATCGGGATTGCGGGAATCGGAAAGCATCATGCGCAACATCTGTAGAACATAGCCGCCTTTGGAATAGATCAGATTCTGGTAGGAGGAGCCATTCGTTTCCGAGGAGACGATGCGCTGCCCCATCCAGATCGGTCCAAGAGATTCCACTTCGTGGCTGCGGATGTCTCCCATCTTCAGCAATTCTTTTTCTTTGCGCAGTTGGGTTAGGAACTCTTTGGGATTCTGGCGGAACTGTACGTAAAGCAGTCCGGAGAATTCTGCGAAACCTTCGGAGAGCCATTGATCGTGATAGCTCTTCCAGCCGACTCGGTGGCCCCACCACTGGTGCGAGCTCTCGTGTCCACGGAAGAAGTCCGTGAGATGCACTTGATCCTGGATGCCGAGCGAATGGCGCTGCGTGGAGTCCAGAAAAGTGATCCAGGAAAGATAGAGGAGGCCCGGCCAGCCCTGGCCGTAGCTTCCGATGATGTTCGTCACAGCGATCTGCTTGTAGGGATAGGGGCCGAAATAGCTCTGGAAAACGCGGAGCGTATTCGAGGTTTCCGTACCAATGGTCTTCGTCATCGACGCCGCCGTCAGATTTCCGATGGCCGCACCCGGAGCGCGCGAGGAATCAGGGCCGCCGGCCAACTGGCCAAGCGGGTTGTCAAATGCATTCTGGATGGATTTGAGGAGGTCATCCGGCTGGTTGTTTGCATACACCTGAACCTCAATGTCGCCGACCTTCTCCGTGTAGATTTTGTAGTCGCCGAACGCAAACCCGGCCGCCGCCAGTGGAATCTCACTCTTCCAAGAAGTAAGGATCTGATTTCCCTCTTTCGCCTCGCTTACCTTGTGTCCGGTTGCCACTAGACTGTACTTCTTGGGGTTGCGGAAATTCAGCTCGAAATCGGAACGAAAGGCGGCCTCATCCACTCCCAATTCGTTGGAGAACAAAGAGGGATACCAACCAAAGCTCTCGCAGAAGTAGTTTCCGTCACCGACCTTGCGCACGACACGCTTGCCCGCAGATTGAAATTCCAAGATTTCGTTTTTTCCTGCCTGCGTCGGCTCGGCCAGAACGACGGCAACGTAATCGCCGTAGGACTGATATTGATTCTTCTGTTCTCGCGGCTGGTAGAACTCGAGTGCGTGTCCCTGCGAGTCCTTCACGGAACTCAGGCGCAAGTTGGAATCGAGCGAAAAGAGGAAGACGCGCTCACTGGAATAACGCGGCTGAACGGTTACGCGCGCCGTGGTGGCCAGATCCGCGTTGTCGGCTAGTGTCGAGTTGATCTGGTAGCTCGGAATCAAAAAGTCTAGCCGCGCGGCCGGATCATCGTACGCATGACGCGGATCGCGCCCCCCCGCGGGGAAATTCATCCAGATATCATGCACTTTGACCACACCGAGGTCGCCCCAACGCCCGATTCGGATTTCCTCCAATTGCATCGCGTCATCGCGAACTTCGACCCAGCCCTTCTCCTTCGTCTTCAGGTCCGCGAGGAAGTACGCCGTTCGCTTGCGGTCGCCCGACAGCGCGCCCTTGAATAACCGCGGAAAATACGCCCCGCCCAGCTCCTCGTGCTCCTTCTGCCGGTTCGCATAGAGCTCATCGCTCGCCGCTCCCGGCTGCCACTTCACCTGCTTCGCCACCTCGTCGAAGAAGTCATCGGTGAAGCTGAACGTCGCGTCGGCAAACGCCATATCTAACTTGTCCTGCTTGGTGAACAGCCGAAGCTGTCGCGCTTCGATGGGATTTGGCGGGTCCACCTGCAGCCGCCCGTTCCCGTGAAACACCGCGCCAAATACAACATTGTTCACCGGCCTTGCGAACTGAATGGTTCCATCGAGCAGCGTGATGCTGACGCGATCGCGTTTAATCTGAACATTTTCAGCGTGCGCAGACTTCTCCGGGTCCATCGCCGGGTTCCAGAGTGTATTCCAGACGTCCTTACCGGATGGCTCGGTCGCAGTCTGCGCTAAAGCATTGGGAATCAGAGCGAAAACGGAAAAGGCGAGTCCAAGAGCGGGCTTTCGCATGAGGATGCCCCCCGTCCATTGGTGCACGATACACTGATGAAATGAGCCGCGCAACCCCCTTGCTGGCGCGTGATCCACGGTCAGAAAGGGGCACCGCCGGGGGCTCGGAAGCGGTGGGCCGGGGAGACAACCGCGGAACTGGGCGACATGGTAGTCTAAACGGCGAATATGATTCCGCCGCTCGGCCAGGGAGTGCGCGAGAAAAAGCAGGCGGCGCTGCTGAGCGTCGGCTCAGCTATCGTCCTGCTCTCGCTGAAGATTTTTCTGACCATCCGGACGGGCAGCTTGGGCGTGCTGTCCGAGGCGTTGCATTCAGGGCTCGACTTGATCGCGGCCATCATCACTTACCTCTCCGTGCGCCTCTCGGACGAGCCCGCGGATGAGAAACACCCATACGGCCACGGCAAGTATGAAAATTTCTCGGCCTTCGTCGAAACCGGGCTT
>QHYP01000277.1 GCA_003224195.1 Acidobacteriota bacterium
TGCTGCACCATCCACGCATTGGCGGGCTTTTTCACCAGCATGTCCCCGATCGGCCCAAACGCCGGCTTTTCCTCGCCGCGGTCGGCTTCTTTCTCACCTTTGCGGTCGCGCGCTCCTTAGCCTACGCCGCCTCCCGCAACTTCGGCCCGTTTCACTACGTTTACATTCGCGGGACGCATATCCATCACTTGGTCTGGGGGATTCTCCTTCTGCTTGCCGTGGGATTTGCTTGGTTGATCGAGGTGGGCACGGGAACCGCGTCGTCGTCTCTCCTGGCCAGCCGTTTGATGTCCTTGCTCTATGGTGTCGGCGCCGCCCTGACGCTGGACGAGTTCGCGCTCTGGCTGAATCTCGACGAAGATGTGTATTGGACTCGCGAAGGCCGCGCCAGCCTGGACGCCGTGCTCCTTTTCGGCGCTGCCCTCGTAATCGGCATCTGGGGACGCGCCTTCCTCAAGGCCCTCAGCCGCGAGCTTTTCCGCCTCCGCCGCAAAAACGATTAACCGCCCCATGTAGCTGAGGCCGGAGCTTGTCCCGACCTGGTCGGGAGGCCTGAGGCTCTTGAAGAACCTCCTCGCCCGCCCTACGCTCCGATTTCGCTCAACTCGCTCCGAGCGCCCGATACCTGCCCGCCGCAGGCGGGCCTGCCACGCGCATTTTGCCGCTTCATCGACGGCGGACCGGAAGGTCTTGCCCATCTCCGTCGTCATCGTGCGCGCAAGGGTTTCTTTTTCGCCGTCCAAAATCGCGGCAGCCTTCAGCATCATCTGCGCGCGCGCGGTAAAGGGCACATTCCGGTAGCTTGAAAATGCGTCCGCCGCTTTTTGAAGTTTCACCTCCAACTGGGCATCAGACAGCGCTTCAAAACGACTTGATCAACTGCCCGGTCGCGGGATTGACCGTTGCGATAGCCATTTCTGTTCCCCCTCCGAAAAGCTTCGGTGCCATCCTAATCTTCAATCTTATGGAATCGGAAGTCTGTGAGGGTGAGAAAGAGAAGACAATCATCGAAGGGCGGTGGGGGAGGGGCAGGAGGAGGTGTGTTTGGAAAGATTGGCAACTTTTTGAGGGTGGCGGCGTCGAACTTATTGCAAAGAAATGCGTAACTGGAATGGGGATAACGAACGAGTGATAACACAGCCATCGCAAGATTGGGAAAGAACGGGTCTAAAGACCCGCCATTACGATGGCGGACGAACCTGATACGGGGAAAGAGGGGAGATGCTCATGGGAACGCTGGGGCAGGATCTGCGGTATGCGCTGAGGAACCTGGGAAAGACGCCCGGATTTGCCATAGTGGCCATGATTACGTTGGCGCTGGGAATTGGGGCGTCCACGGCAATTTTCAGCGTGATCGACAACATCTTGATGGAGCCGTTTCCGTACCCGGATGCGCAGCGGTTCATGTCCGTGCTAATCCATGACACGGAAAGGAGCGAGCCGGGTGGGCGGGCAGCGTTCAGCGGACCGGAGTTTCTGGATTATGTGCAGCAGAATCATGTATTTGACCGGGCGATTGCGAACGACAGGGTGGATGTGTTGTACCGATCAGGAGAAGGGACGGAGCGCTTCGACGGGAATTATGTGACGCCGGGAACGTTTGAGTTTCTGGGGATGCCGGCGCTGCTGGGACGGGTGATGCAGCCGGCGGATTACGAACCGGGAGCGCCGCCGGTTTTCGTGCTGCGATACAAGACGTGGGTTAAGCATTTTGGCGCTGACCCGCAAATTGTGAACAAGACGTTTGTGTTGAACCGGACCGCGCGGACGCTAATCGGGATCATGCCCCCGCGGTTTGGCTGGGGCGACGCGGATATGTGGATCCCGGCGAAGCCGAGCAAGGCGGTGACAAATAGTGCTTATGCTGGGGCGTTCCCGCAGTTCTGGTTCCTGCTAGGGCATTTGAAGCCGGGAGTTTCCATGAAGGAAGCGGAATCGGACCTCACGGTGGTGGCCCAGCGGCTGGCGACTGTGTACCCGAAGGACTACCCGAAACACTTTTCGGTGCAGATCGAGTCGCTGACGAACTTGGTCGTGGGGAGGTTTCGAACGACGCTATTTATCGTGCTGGCGGCGGTGGGATTGTTGCTGTTAATCGGGTGCGGAAACGTGGCGAATCTGCTGCTGGCAAGAGCGACGACGCGGGAAAAGGAGTTTGCCATCCGGTCGGCGCTGGGGGCGAACCGATGGAGATTGATCCGGCAGCTTCTGGTGGAGAGCATGATGCTGGCGATAGGAGGAGCCGCGGTGGGGACGCTGCTGGCCTGGGGAGGGCTGAAGTTTCTGGTGGCGTTGATGCCCCAGGAGATTATCCCCGCGGAAGCGGTGATAAGGCTGAATACGCCGGTGCTGGTGTTCACGCTGTGCGTAGCGGTGCTGACGGCGCTGGTGTTCGGGCTGGTGCCGGCGCTGAAGGCGGCGCGGAAGGATTTGAATGAGCCGTTGCGGGACAGCGGCAAGGGGGTTAGCGGGGGATTCCGGCACGGAAGGCTGCGCGATGCCGTCGTGGTGCTGGAGGTGGGGCTTTCGCTGACGCTGCTGGTGGCCGCGGGACTGCTGATGCGAAGTTTTGTCGCGTTGCGGGAAGTGCACCTGGGATTGCAACCGGATCACATTTTCGTGGCCAGGATTCCGCTGCCGCCGGAGCGGTATAAAACGGCCGACCAGATGGCAGGCTTCTACCGGCCGCTGCTGCAGCGGCTGAAAGCGCTGCCGGGTGTGTTGGAAGCTACCGAGACGAGCACCCTGCCGCCATATGGAGGGATTCCGAGCGACATTGAGATTCCGGGCAAAACACACGCGGAGAAATGGAACGCGCTGTTCCAACTGTGCAGCGAGGGATATTTTCCAGTGCTGAAGATTCAGTTCGTGGACGGGAGGGCGTTCACCGAAGCGGAAGTGAACGGAGCGCGGAAGCTGGCGGTGGTGAACCAGACGTTTGTGAAGAAATATTTGGGAAACGAGAATCCCATCGGGAAGCAGGTACGAATTGCGCGGTTGACGGAATTTGATGACCCGGTGAAGGAGCCGATGTTTGAAATCATCGGATTGGTGGCGGACGCGAAAAACCACGGCCTGCAAGATCCGATCGAGCCGGAGCTCTGGGTGCCGTACACGGTGACGGGATCGGCATTCCGAGGAATTCTGGTGCGGACGGCGCAAGAACCGATGACGATGATGAACGCCGTGCGTCATGAAATCTGGGCGACAGACGCGAACGTGGCGTTGACGCTCACCGGGACGCTCGAAGGATACATCAGCCAGTTTTCCTACGCGGGACCGCGATTTGGGTTTTTGCTGATGACGATCTTTGGCGCGATTGGGCTCGTTCTGGTAACGATTGGGGTTTACAGCGTGCTGGCGTACACGACGACACGCAGAACGCAAGAGATCGGAATACGCATGGCGCTCGGGGCGAAAAGCTCCGATGTCTTGGGCATGGTGATTCGAATGGGGCTGCGGCTGGTGGGAATCGGCGTGGGGCTTGGGCGGATTGCAAGCGTGGCAATGGGGCGAGTGATTGCGACGCAGCTGTGGGGGGTGTCGGCGTACGATCCGTGGACGCTCACGTGTGTCCCGGCCGTGCTCCTAATTACCGGTCTGCTGGCCTGCTGGCTTCCTGCGCGGCGCGCCGCGAACGTGGATCCATTGGTTGCGCTGCGGTATGAGTAGAGGCTAGTTGGGCGGCGCTACGCCCAAGAGAAGCCGTGTTTCGAGAGCGGAAGGAGCGGATGCGCTTCCCGGTGACGACAAAGATGGGGTTGCAGACAGCAGGCACGACCGGCGGCAGCGCGGGCTCGCCCAGACTGGTGGGTGAGTTGTCCGTTTTGAGGAAATGGACTTCGATTTTCGGGGACACCCGATTCATGCGGACCGGCGGATATTCGTGGAAGATGCTCTGGACGGCCCGGCCGCCATCAATGGTGATCCAATGCAGGGACGCCCTGGCAAAGTTGAAAGCGGAATTGGCCAATTGGAGCAGGCGGGTCGAACACCCTTTGTGAGCGAGCACGATTCGGGTGCCGCACCCCTTTCCCGTTTTCGGAAAGGGTGCGGGTTTTGTCCTTCCCTCCGGTAGACGGCGCTCTGGAGCGCAGCAAGTTCTTCGAGGACTCTTCCGCACCCCGTTCCTATCAGTCATCGGCAACCGTCTTCAAATTGGTTCTCCGTATCCGCGAAGGCTCGCCATCTCATTACGCTTGACGTAACGCGTAATTCCTGTTACTTCTAGCTAGTGATCGTCAGCTATCGGGACAAGCGGACCAGAGACTTCGCCGCCGGGAAACGGGTCAAGGCATTCTCTGGGTTTGAACGTTCCGCGCGCCTGAAGCTCGACCGTCTGGAGTCTGCTACGGCACTGAAAGACCTTGCCGCATTGCCCGGCAATCGTTTTGAGGCGCTGATGGGCGACCGCAAGGGCCAGTACAGCATCCGCATTAACGATCAATTGAAAGTTATGACCGCGAAGCGGTCAATGGCGGATTTGCTTCGAGTGGCCGGACCGATCGCCGGGGCCATCAAACGTTGAGATTGTTGACTATCACTAGGAGGCTCGCCATGGCAGTCACTGCTATCCATCCGGGTGAACACCTGGCCGAAGAACTGAAAGCGCTCGATATGAGCGCGGCCGAACTGGCGCGCAAGATCGACGTGCCGACGAATCGCGTCACGCAAATCCTGCATCGTACGCGCGCCGTTACGGGCGATACCGCTCTGCGCCTCGGCCATTTCTTTGGCACGAGCGCGCAGTTTTGGCTCAATCTACAGAGTCTCTATGACCTGCGGCTCGCCCAGCAAAAAGCTGGGAAATCCATCAAGGGGCTTCCCAGGCTGAAACGCCGCGAGCCTGTCCACGCATAAGAGGCTTTACATGACTGAATCCGGGAAACCTGGACCTCGGCGTGAGGCCTCGATCCCATTTACTAATATAGTTGGATGCTCTGCGCTCGCTGCCGCCACCACCCTCTGATTTCAAGCCGGTGCCCGCCTGCGCGAAAGGCAGGCTTCCGATGCCTGACCCGCAACCCTACTCAGTGCCCACGAGCCGCCTGCCCTACACTCCGATTTCGCTCAACTCAATCCGCCCGCCACCGCCCGCCCGGACTCGCCCGGTTGGAGCGAGTTCAGCAATCCGTGGTCCGCCGATTGCGTTCGTGCAAGTTCGCCCGTCACGCAGACGGCACCAAACGCAACCTTAAGATTTGGTTTTCTTGTGGCGAGCGATCTTGTTTTTTGCCCACCGCTGGGCTGCTCTTTTTCTCGAATCAAGCTGCATCTGCTTCTCCACGTCATCAGCATTCCGGCGTTTGTGCATCGCGGCGGCCGAGCCCTCGCGAAAATGCAGTGGGTCTCTCAGGTTCTGCAATTCCCGGTAATAATAAAGAGCGGTGGGGTGCTTTCCGTTGAACCTCAGTTTTCGCAGAAACTCGATTTCCTCTTGGGTCGCACCACCGTTGACGGGTATGTGCCTCAGGAATTCCTTGAGGCCTGGCTCTTGCTCAGGGCGAGCAGCTTCCTTTTCGACAAACTCAAATTTCTTGGCATAACCAGGAATAAGTCTGCGATTCAAAACGATTTCCATGCCAAAGGTCGCGAGGTCGATGTCCCAGGATTCGATGAGCGGCTCCAGGAAGGAAGCGCAGTTCTCTACGGACACGTTGAAAACGTCTGTGTCCAGGAACTCGAGGACGCTGACACGCGTCGCTTCGTAGCTTTTGCCGTTGAGTCGCGCCACCGACTGGAGCCAGGTTTCGCTTTGCAGCTCGTCTTTGGCGATTTTCTTGACCACGTCCAAAAGCTTTTGAGTAACGAGGCGCTCGAGTTCACCGAAAGGTTGCTTCTCAAAAATCGCCCGTATTTGTTCTCGCTTCTCGGGGCGGCACTTGCGGAGAATCAACTCTCGAACTTCCTTGAACAACGGCTTCGGTGGGTCCTCCAGATTTCGCTTCAATATTTCCTTGCGCTGGTGGTCCGCCAACTTCGCAAGCTTGCCGCTGGGGAGTTTCAGCAATTTCCCTATCTTGTCGTAAATGTCTGTTCGGCTAGGCTCGGGGAGTAATTTCTTTCCCGTCAGGAGTTGCGAAATGTAGGACTCCGTAACTTCGGCGGCGGCCGCCAGATCTCTCTGTTCGAGCCCCAATTCATCTAGCCGCTGTTTCATCACTAAGCAGACATCCACAGGCCCCTCCGCGTGATTAACTGCATTCGATTAAGTACAAAAAATAGTCTCAGAATCTGCTTGACAAGTCAAGTGAATTAACCCATTGTGGTTAAGCAACTGAGGGAGCCTTCAGGCTAGCTGAACCAGTAGAGGTTATCTGAATCCGCCCTTGGTCAGCCAACCAAGGAGGTTGACATGTTTGCACGCAAAGTCTCCATGCATCTGAAGGGCAGCGTTCCCGAATTCACCCAGGCTCTGGAAAGGGAAGTCATTCCCCTNTTCGTCGTGCCGGGCGGAAAGGAAGCATTCGGCATCAGTTTGTGGGACCAGGCAGAGAACGCGGAAAGCTACAACCGCGGAGCTTACGCCGACGTGGCGAAGTCCCTGGCGAAGGTGATTGACGGAACTCCTCAGGTAGAGACCTATGAGGTTGCCAATTCCACCTTCCACAAGATCGCCGCTGCCATAGCGGCCTGAAGCCGATAGGTCTCTTTGTTTGGGGGGGCGGTCCAAGGCCGCCCCACTATCCGCGAATCGACTAGGCAAAGGGGAATGTATGTATTTACTCGCATGGATTTTCGTTGGCGCGGTCGTTGGCTGGGGAGCAGGGAGAGTTCTTCAAGGTAATGGATATGGTCCGCTTATGGACATCCTTATGGGTGTTGGTGGCGCTGTAGCCGGCGGTTTCCTGGTGCGCTTCGCAGGCTTCGGCGGAATCATCAGCACGACCCTCGTTGCCGCGATTGCTGCAGTCCTTCTGACGCTGCTCGCAGGTTTCGTGAACGGCAGAAGGATTTACGCCCGTCAGCTCTAAGACTCTCGGCACAGGGACGTGCAGGGATTCAGCCCCATCTTGGGCGTTGTTGTCCGTATCTTGAGGCGGGGAACCCCATCACGCAGAAGCAGCCATACAGCAATACACGGCCCTCATTTCAAGTTCTTAGGATTTTGTGGGAGATGCGAAAATGAAAACGCTGCGCAGTTCGATTCTTTGTTTCATTGTCCTGCTCTTTACGTCGCCATTGCTCTGTGCACAGGATCTTTCCAAGTATCGCCACTTTACCCTTGGAATGAACTTGGCCAGAGTGCTGGACCGTACCGACAAAAAGATGGCCGACGTAAAGGTGATTTATGGCCGCCCGGCCCTGCTCCAGGAATTGACTTGGTGGCTGCCGGACCTTACCGGGACTCCCGTACGCTCGGATACCGTCGAACAGATTCTCTTCTCCTTCTGCAACGGCGAACTCTACAAGATTTCTGTGACCTATGATCGAACCTACACCGAAGGACTCACTGCGGAGGACATGGTGAAGTTCATTTCCGCGAAGTACGGCCCGGCGACAACTCTTGTGCCGGAGGTCGAATCCGCGCCGAACGTGCAATATGAAGTAAGGCAAAAGCCCTTTGCCTCTTGGGAAGATCCACAATATTCCTTCAACCTTGTCCGTTCTTCTTTGTCCCATGGCTTTGAGCTTCTTATTTATTCCAAACGGCTCAATGGGCAAGCCGAAGCTGCCCTTGCCGAAGCCGTGAAACTCGAGAAGGAAGAGGGGCCGCAAAGAGAAGCCGACCGTCAGAAAAAGCAAATAGACGATCTCGAAGTGGCGCGGCAGAGGAACAGAAAGACCTTCCGGCCCTAGTGTTGTTCGCGCGTGGCCGGCCCTTGAAGCCACGAGAAGATTTTGGCTTGCCCATTCCCGTGGCGCGCGTGGTGCCCCATGTTCGCCGGGGGCGAACGTGGGATATTCTTCGAGGACTTTTCCACACCCTGTTCCTATCAGTCATCAGTAACCGTATTGAACTCGCTATCCCGCCGTGCTATCATTCCCTTTGACTCGGACCGTTCCAACTTCGCGCACCCGTCTCCCGAATCCGCGGAACACACACGTTCTTCTGCCCTTCGTCCCAGCTTTTCGGCCAAACAGTTGGGACGGTCCTCGCCGCCGGCCTCTTCCCTGCGCGCCCCTCTGCGAGCCTGCCCGCCGTGGCGGGCTTGCCTCGCCTGCCCCGACCCTGATGGCGAGAGACCACATGTCCCGAGCGCAGTCGAGGGATCGGGAGTCGAGCGGACATTCCGACCCTGTCGGAGCGGATCTCACTCGTGCCCTAAACCCTTTAGCTGCCACACTTGCAGAAAATCACCTCGTAAACCCAACCATTGCCACAGATCCGATATCGCACTTCCGCAAGTCCTTTCCTTGCCACACATCCAAGACTCCCCCGGGGGTACCTCGTGCACCGCAGCCATTCCCTTGTCCCGAGTGCAACCGACGGAGGCTCGCCCGCCGCGGGAGGGCTTGTCCTGAGCGCAGTCGAAGGGCCTTCCCGCTATCGACTATCAACTATCAACTGTGGACTTTCCTGCGGTCCTACCCGCCACCCACCTTCCCGCTATCGACTATCAACTACCGACTGTGGACTCTCCTGCGGTCCCACCCGCCACTTCCTCAAAAGGTGCTATATTTTCAACCATATGACTGACGCTCGCCCCAATTTCGCCACTGTCGAAGAAGCCGTCGAAGACATTCGCCAGGGCCGCATGGTCGTCCTGGTGGACGACGAAGACCGCGAAAACGAAGGCGACCTGGCCATGGCCGCCGATAAAGTCACGCCCGAGGCCATCAACTTCATGGCCAAGCACGCCCGCGGCCTGATCTGCCTCCCCTTGACCGAACAGCGCTGCGACGAACTCCATCTCCCGCTCATGTCCCCCATCAACACTTCCGCCCACGGCACCGCCTTCTGCGAAGCCATCGACGCGCGCTATGGCGTCACCACCGGTATCAGCGCAGCCGACCGCGCCAGCACCATCCTTGCCGCCATCGATCCCAAGACCAAGCCGCAGGACCTCGCCCGTCCGGGCCATGTCTTTCCGCTGCGCGCGCGCAACGGTGGCGTGCTCGTTCGCGCCGGCCAGACCGAAGCCTCCGTGGACCTCGCGCGCATCGCCGGCCTCGGCGCGGCGGGCGTCATCTGCGAAATCATGAATGAAGACGGCACCATGAGCCGCGTGCCGCAACTCCTGGAATTCTGCAAGCACCACAATCTGAAAATCCTCACCGTGGCGGACCTCATCCGCTACCGCATGCAGCACGAGCGCTATGTCCACCGGATCGCCGAGGCCGTCCTGCCCACGCGCTTCGGCGAATTTCGCATGATTGCCTATTCGAGCGACGTGGACCGCGATCAGCACGTGGCGCTTGTCCGCGGCAATCTGGAGGGCCCCGCCCCGATCGTGCGCGTGCATTCGCACTGTTTGACCGGCGACGTGCTGGGTTCAACCGCTTGCGATTGCAGCGAGCTGATCGCTCTCTCGCTCGAAGCCATCGCCCGCGAGGACCGCGGCGTTTTTCTCTATCTCCATCACACCGGGCGGGGCTTCACCATCGAATCGCCGGAGCTCGAGCCCGCTTCGCCGCCGCGCATCCATTTTCACGCTCGCGGCCAGCTCGACCGCGAACCCGCTCGCCAGCGCATGGTCCAGCATGAGAGCGGCATCGGCGCGCAAATTTTGATCGATCTCGGCCTGAAGGATATTCGCGTCCTGACGAACCATCCGAAAAAAGTCGTGGCGCTCGAAGGCTATGGCATCCGCATCGCGGATCAGGTGCCGCTTCGCGTCGCCTCCCGTCGCCCCACCCACCAAACTTTGTAGCCATGCCGCGACTATATGTTTGTCATTTCGAGCGAAGCGGGCTTTCCATGCTCCGAAAGTTCTTGCGGAGCGACGAGCGGCCGAAGAGGGGCGCGAGTCCCGACTCCTGTCGGGAGAAATCTCTCTTGGAGTTTGGTTTCAGGTTTTTGCCGAACAGAAGAAGGCGTTGCGGAGGGTTGCGGCATCTTCGGCGCCGCCGCCTTCCCCACCGTCAAATACTTCCGCATCTTGTCGAGTCTTTTCTTCCCGATTCCCTTGATCGCCAGCAGATCGTCCACGCTCCTGAACGAGCCATACGATTTCCGCATTTGCACGATTTTCTCCGCGGTCACCGGCCCGATCCCCGGCACCTGCTGCAATTCCTCCGAGTTCGCCGTATTAATATTGACCGGCTTTGCCGGCGGCTTCTTCTTCGCGCACACCGTGGGCGCGCCGGCCAAAACGAGGCCGAGCAGCGCCGCCAGCGTCCACGCAATTCGCCGCCTCATTACGATACCGAGCCGTTCGCCTCTCGCTTCGGCGTTTGGTTGCCCGCGGAATCGTACGCCACCACGTCTCCAAACAGCGCCGCCTGCGATTCGACCGCGCCGCGGTCGCCTACGATCACAATCTGCATATTCGCCGAATCGAAATATGCCCGCGCGGCGAAGAGAACGTCCTCCGCCTTGAGCGCGCGCACGCGGTCGCGGTAGGTCTCCAGATAATCATCGGGCAAATCGTACAGCGCGACTGTAGAAAGTTGCCCGAGAAGGCCGTCTTGCGTTGCCACACCGAGTGAAAAAACGCCGCTCATGTAATTCCGCGCGTCCGCCAATTCGGCCTCCGGCACGGCCAGCGCGCGCATCTTATCCAGCTCGTAGAACATCTCCACCAGCGTCGCCGCGACCACATCGTTGCGCACCGCAGCCGAAATGGTGAAATAGCCGTGCTGCTGCAAAGGGTTCACTCCGCTGCGCGGGCTGTACGTGTACCCTTTCTCTTCCCGGATATTCATCACCAGCCGCGAATTGAACGCGCCGCCGTAGATGCTGTTCGCGAGCAGGAGTCGCACCCAATCGGGATGCCTCCGAGTGATGGCGTGACACCCGGCAAGCACTTGCGTCTGCACCGCGCCGGGTACGTGAACCAGGTGAACGCGGCGTCCCGCCGGGCGCAGTGGCGCCGGCGCCGCCGTCTTCTTCACCTCGGGACCTTTCCACCCGTCAAAGACCTTCTCCACCAGCGCGAGCATCTCCCCGGAATGGAAATCGCCGACCATCACGAGCATGGCATTCGATGGCGAATAAAACTCCCGATAAACGCTGACGAGGTCCTCGCGGCGATATGCAGCTACCTGTTCCTCGCTCGGGGCCACCTGCGCGTACGGGTGCCCGCCGAAAAGGACTTTCCGCAGGCGCTCTCCCGCCAAGAAGTCGGGCTCGGTCCGCTGGAGTCTCACGCCTTCGAGCATCTGCCGCCGCTCGCGCTCGAATTCTCCTTCGGGAAACGCCGCCTCGCGCGCAAGTTCGCCCACGAGCGCCAGCAACGGCTCCGTGAACTCGGTCAGCCCGTCAAACGCGATGGCGGTCGTGTCCGAGCCCGCGCTGGTGGAGAGATCAGCGCCAAGGCCCCGCAGGTCCTCTTCGATTTTCCGGCTCGACCGCCCGCGTGTGCCGGTCCGAACGACCGTCGCGGTGATTTCGGCAAGACCTGTCGCGCGCTTCGCGACGTCCGCGTTGCCCGAGCGCAGAAAAAGCCTCCCCGTAAATTTCGGTATCGAATGCTGCTCCGCCAGGATGACTTCCATTCCGTTGGCGAGCCGGGCACGAGTGCGCTTGGGCCACTCGACGCGGCGTTCAGGGGCCAGGGCAGGCACGCCAGCCAGCGCTTGCGGAGCAGGAGTGGCCGCCATCACGCCGCCGCCTCCTTGCTGCCCCGCACTGGCTGGCGGAAGATGACGGCTCGTTTTTCCCGCCGCAGATAGTTCTGCGCCGCGCGCTCCACGTCCTCCCGCGTTACGGCCAGGAAGCCATCGAGGATCGAGTTCACCAGCTCCGGCTGATCGTCGAACAGGGTGAGGCAGGCAAGAAGATGCATCAGCCCGTACCGCGGAATCGACCCACCGCGGCTGCCCTCGAGAGTTGAATAGTAGTCAGAGCGAAATTTCACTTTAAGCTGTTCGAGTTCGTCGGCGCTGACGCCCTGCTCGCGGACTTCCTGGATTACTCGATCGAATTCAGCAAGTGTAGCCTCGGATGAGTATTCCGGTTTGTGCAAAACCTTTGTCACCATCTGCGTCGGTCCGTTGTATCCAAAAAGATCGTCGATTCCGCCGTCCGCCTCCACCGCAACTTGCCGATCAAGCACGAGCCGGTAGTACACGCGGCCCGCGCGCCCGCCGTGCAGCGCCTGGTCGAGCAGGGCCATCGCGCACCAATCCTTCGTGCGCCGTTGCGGCACGGGATAACCGACCGCGAGCGCAGGCAGGGTCCCGAATTTTTCTTCCACCGTGCCGCAGCGCTCTTCGGTTTGTTCCGGCTCGCTCGGATCCGCAAAGACCGGCGCCGCGCCAGCCGGGATATCTCCGAAATACTTCCGCGCCAGCGGAAAACCCTCCTCGGGCTTCACGTCGCCGAGCATCAGCAGCACCGCATTGTTGGGCGCGTAATAAGTTTTGAAAAATGTCTGAACGTCGGCGACACTCGCGGCATCGAGATCGGAAAAGTCGCCGTAGAAATTGTGCGCATTGGCCCAGTTGCGGAAAGCCACCGGGGGCAGGTCGAGCCAGGGAAAGCCGCCGTACGGCTGGTTGAGGACGTTGACGCGGACTTCCTCCTTCACGACGTCGCGTTGGTTGCGCAGGTTTTCCTCGTCCACCTTCAGCGAGCGCATGCGGTCCGCTTCGAGCCACAAGACGCGTTCGAGCGCATTCGACGGCACCGCCTGGAAATAGTTGGTCACATCATAGTGCGTTGAGCCGTTCAGCACGCCGCCGGAGGAATTGATCAGCTTGATGTGCATCGTTTTCGGCGCGTTGGCCGACCCCTGGAACATCATGTGCTCGAACAGATGTGCGAAACCGCTGCGCCCGCGCAGTTCCAGGCGGAAGCCAATCTTGTAGTAAACCCCCACGGTTGCCACCGGGGCGGCTGCGTCCGGCGCGATCACTACGCGCAACCCGTTTTCGAGAGTCGTGCCGGCAACCGGAATCTTGAGCCCGCTCACTCATTTCCCCCTGTGGCTTTCTTCATGGTCTTTTGCCCGCGAAACACCTGTTCAAGTTCCCGCCGCGCTTCTTCCGGCTCGCGGGCCAACACTGCTGCACCGAGCCGAGCCAGGGCCTCGTGCGCGGCCGCAAATTCCGCCGGAAACTCATGGAGCGCCGCCGCATGCGCCGCGATAATCCCGTAGTCGCCGCGTGAAAGCGGCCCCGTCCAAGCCTTTCCCGCACCCAACCTCTCAAAATTATCGAATACTTGACGAGTCAAAGGCAGGAGCGCCCGCACAGCTTGCCGCCGCTTCATTCCCACGGATATCAGCAGGCGTGTAGCCGCCTCAATCAAGGCAAGCGCATGCCCCGCCGCCAGCGCGCATGCCGCGTGATACAGCGGCTTTTTTGCTGCCTCGATCTGCACCGGCATTCCTCCAACCGAGCGCGCCATTTGCCGCGCCGCCCGCAGCGCCGCGGGATCCCCTTCGATGGCAAAGACACGGCCCTCGAGTGGGGGCACACCGAAGCCACTGAACGTCTGCAGGGGATGCATCGAGCCGGCCGCTGCGCCGAGTTTGCGGACCGAATCGAATACGCGCGAATCCAGCGCCCCGCTCGTGTGCAGCACGATCTTCTCGCGAAGTTCCTCTCCGCCGATACGCGCCAGCTCTTGCGTCACGTTCGCCAACTCTCTGTCGGGCGTGGCCACCAAAAAGACGCGCGCCGCGAGCGCCTGCCGCGTCAAGTTTCCAAACGCTTGCCCGGCGCCGATGAACCGCACGGCGCGGCGCGCGGTCGGCAGACTGCGCGTCACGACGGCGCCGATTTTCCACCCGCGTTCCCGCAACCTTCGTCCCAGCGCTTGACCCACGCGCCCGCCACCGACAATGGTCACGCTCCCCGTCATCGCGGTGATAGCATATCGTTTCCATTATCACAGGGCTAGTAAACTCCCGGGTGTATTCCCCGGTGCATTCCTACACGACGATTTTTTTCGCTTATGCCGTTGTCGTCTGGATCGGCCAGGGGACTCGCGCCGTCATCGGCACTCGGCGCCTCGCACCTCTCCGCGATGCGGATACGCGCCTGTACGGTCTGTCATCGTGACTCTGTTGCGCGGCGCCGCAATCCGGCGTGGCGCGTTCCATCCCCTCGATGAGCTGAAATGCGGCGGTATGCGAACAAATCTATCCAGAGGAAGCGGGGCTCGGCTCCGGAGCGAACAGCCCCGCCAGATCCCGCTGCTTCAAAGCGCGGAGGCGGTCGCGGAGCTGCGCCGCGCGCTCGAACTCGAATTTTTTTGCCGCTTCGCGCATCTGCGTCTCGAGTTGCTGCAGCACTTCCGCAAGCTGCGCCTCGCTGGCAATGTTTGCGGTCAAGACATCCAGGCTTTCCTCATCCTTCGGCAGCGTCACGTAGTCGGCTTCGACGATGGCCGCCAGCTCCATGTCCACCGCTTTGACGATGCTTTGCGGCGTGATGTTGTTCTCCGCGTTGAAAGCAAGCTGCTTCGCGCGGCGACGATTCGTCTCATTGATCGCCTCGTTCATCGAGCCCGTGCGGACGTCGGCGTACAGAATCGCCTTGCCGGAAATATGCCGCGCGCAGCGCCCGATCGTCTGAACCAGCGCGGTTGCGCTCCTCAGATAGCCTTCCTTGTCGGCATCGAGGATCGCGACGAGCGAGACCTCCGGCAGATCGAGCCCTTCCCGCAGCAGATTGATTCCGATGAGCACGTCAAATTCACCGCGGCGCAGATCGCGCAGGATTTTCACCCGGTCGAGCGTTTCCACTTCGGAGTGCAGATAGCGGCACCGCACGCCGACCTCGCTTAAATATTCCGCCAAGTCTTCAGCCATGCGTTTCGTAAGCGTGGTGACAAGGACGCGCTCGCTCCTCTCCGCGCGCAGGCGAATCTGCTCGAGCAGATCGTCCACCTGCCCCTTCACGGGCCGCACTTCCACATCCGGATCGACCAGCCCCGTCGGGCGAATGACTTGCTCGACCACGACCCCGCCGGACTTCGTCAGCTCGTACGGCCCCGGCGTGGCCGAAACGTAAGCCACCTGGTTCATGCGGTGCTCGAATTCCTCGAACGTCAGAGGCCGGTTGTCCAGAGCCGACGGCATGCGAAAGCCGAAATCCACGAGCGTCTGCTTGCGCGACCTGTCGCCGTGGTACATCCCCCGCACCTGGGGAACCGTCTGGTGGGATTCATCGATCACCAGCAAGAAGTCTTGCGGCACGTAGTCCAGCAGAGTCGGCGGCGCTTCGCCAGGCAAACGCCCGCTCAGGTGCCTCGAATAGTTCTCAATCCCATGGCAGTACCCCACCGTGCGGATCATCTCGATGTCGAACATCGTTCGCTGCGACACGCGTTGCGCCTCGACGAATTTCCCCTGCTTCTCGAGCTCGCGCTTCCACCACTCGAGCTCCTCCTGGATCGTGACAATGGCGCCCTCTTTTTGTTCCGCGGGCATCACGTAGTGCGTCTTCGGATAGATGGGCACCCTCGTGAGATTTTCGCGTCCGGCGCGCACCTCTCCCGTCAGCGGATCAATCTGGCGCAACGCGTCGATCTGATCCCCCCACATCTCGATGCGGTAGGCCTGGTCCTCGTAGGTGGGATAGATTTCAATCACATCGCCGCGCGCGCGGAAGGTTCCGCGCCGCAGCTCTTCGCCGCGCTCGTACTGGATATCCACGAGCCGCCGCAGCAACGATTCGCGCGACGTTTGCTGCCCTTTTTCCAGCATCACCAACATGCCGTAGTAGGCCTCCGGCGAGCCCAAGCCATAGATGCAGGAGACGGAAGCCACAATGATGACGTCGCGCCGCTC
>QHYP01000117.1:0-6869 GCA_003224195.1 Acidobacteriota bacterium
CATCATGCATTACGAGGGAGGACGTAACGCAGACGTGGACTGAACGCCTGCGCGGCTCTTCTGTCTCTCGACGTCATAGTCGCGGCCCACCGACGGCTGGGCAGTTCTCCTAGGGGACAGAGATTCCTGGTTTTTGAAACTTGCGGCGGTGTCCTCCCGAGGAAGGAACGCCTGGATGAAAATCAATGACCTCCGTGCCACCACGGTAAGCGTTCCGCTGGAAGCGCCATTGCGCCACGCCAATGGATGCCACTGGGGCCGTTTCGTGCGGACCGTGGTTGAGGTGGAAGCCGACAACGGGCTGGTCGGCCTTGGGGAAATGGGAGGCGGTGGCCAGTCAAGCGAAGAGACATTTCGAGCGCTCAAATCTACTCTCCTCGGTTGGGATGTGTGCCGCCTGGAAGAATTAAGGTTCCGCATCGGCAATCCCACGGCATCGCTTTACAACAATCATATTCAAATACTCGCGGCGCTCGAATTCGCCTGCCTCGACCTCCTCGGGCAAGCCTGGGGTGCTCCCGTTTCGGAAATTTTGGGCGGGCGGCTGAGGGATCGAGTTGCGTTCGCCTCTTACTTGTTCTTTCGCTACCCAAATCCCGCGAATGGCAACGGGGAGGTCCGGACGGTCAGTCAGCTTGTCTCCCTCGCACAGAAATTGAAGTCCAGGTGCGGCTTCAGGACGCACAAGCTGAAAGGCGGTGTTTTCCCGCCAGCGTATGAACTGGAGTGTTATCGAGCACTCGCCAAGGCGTTCCGGGAGGACCATTTACGCTTCGACCCCAACTGCACCTGGTCAACGGAACAAGGGATCCAATTTGCCCGCGCCATCGATGGATTAAACAATGATTATCTCGAAGATCCGGTTTTCGGATTGAATGGGATGCGCCGAATCCGGGAAAAAACTCAAGTTGCGCTGGCAACGAATACCATGGTTGTGAATTTCGAACAGCTGGCAGCAAATATTCATGACATTGCCGTGGACGTCATCCTTCTGGATACCACCTTTTGGGGGGGCATTCGCCCCTGTGTTAAGGCGGCTGGGATTTGCGACACATTTCAGTTGGGTATTTCTGTCCATTCGTCAGGAGAGCTGGGAATTCAGCTTGCGTCCATGCTCCACATGGCCTCGGTCATTCCAAACCTTTCGTTCGCTGCCGATGCCCATTATCACGAACTCGTCGATGACATCATCGAAGGCGGAAAATTGAATTACCAAGATGGAGCCATTTCAGTGCCGACGGCTCCGGGGCTCGGAGTCCGTCTCGACCGCGAGAAACTGGCGGAATACAGCGAAATGTACCGGCGTCTCGGTCCTTATCCATACGACCGCGATCCGTTGCGACCCTGCTGGACACCGACCACTCCAAACGATCGCTGGGCTGATCCCGCGGACGACCGCAGGCCGGAAATTCCCTACTAGCGCCCATCGAGCGGCGTGCTCTCTATCATCGCTGCAAATCGGCTGGCCGCGGCATCTAATAACCAGTTGTTGCAAGAGGAGAAAACCAACGCGATGAGCAGGAGGCGTGCGCTGAAATGGGCGTGTGGACTTCTGGTCGCCGTTTTCGCATTTCGGATTTTCTATTTTCAAGAACTATTTTTCGCGTTCCTTCTATTTGCGGCCGGATACTTAGTCCTCCTGCTCCTGGTGGGTGTTGTCCTCTGCTTTTGGGATCTGTACGCTCGAGGTATGGCCTCTCTCGCAGCGCCTGTGGATGCACAATGTCACCGTGTGCTGCCGCTCCTCCGAGTGCTGGTCCTTTGGCTCGCCCCGACCGCCACAAAAGCAGGAAGCGCTCTCCTCGTGTGCCTACATGTATTGTTCGGTCCCATTCAAGGTTTCACGCAGGGCTGGTTGCAATCCTTCCGGGTCGATGCAGCTCAATTCCGCAAGGACACCGAGAAAGCCGTAAAGCAGTTGAGATTACTGCTCAAGCAGAGCTGACGCCCTGGCAAGTCATTTCTGCTCGCGCTCTTCAATCTCCATCCAAAAGAATAACGGCTCTGCTTCATGTCGCGGCCTTTTTGCTGGAGTCTGCGACGGAAATGCGCTATGAACGCAGCGGGGGCGGATCTTGTGAAGAAACGGAAAAAGGAGCATTTCGCGGCATCAACGGAAGCGCGGCGCAGGGCGCGTGCCTCGGGTTTGCGGCCCGCCGGAACGCGCGTCATCGAGGATAAACGGAAGCGCTCAGCCAAGCACAAGAAGCGGTTGCTGGATGAATCGCTGGAATAGCCGACGCCAATCTCTTTAGGTCCGACCGGACCTAGTTCTTCGATCCTCAACCGGGCTTGTTGTCGGGAACGAACTCGTCGGGCCGGAAAAGAACTGCTGGCGCCATCTTTTTGTGCTCGGCCAGTCCCTTCGCGATTGTCTCGAGGTCCTTTTTGTCGAAGCCGACGCTGCTGACCTTCACCGTGCCGTCAGTGTCAATGAGAAAGACCGTCGGCACATTCGTCAAGCCGTAGGCATTGGAGACAGGGTAGCTGCTCTCATCGATAAGGACCGGGAACGTGACGCCGTATTCCTTGCAAAACTCCTTCGTGGCGCGCGCATCGTCCTGTGAAATGCCGACGAATGTCACGCCGTCCCCCCCATAGCGCCGGAACAGCCGCTCCAGGAAGGGAAACGTGAATTGGCAGACCGGGCAGGAGATCTTGAAGAATGCGGCCACTACTGGCCCGCGCTTCAGAAAAGTCTCGAGCGAATATTCTTTGCCGTCCAGCGCTCGCAGGGCAAAAGCGGGCGCAGTCGCGCTTGCAAGAATCGTCGTCATTTCTCCCTTCGCTCCCAACCAATGTTGAAATCGCCGGGCCAGATTCATGAACTCAGTCTATCGCAGCGCAAAATCCACAGACAAACGGGCGGTGTCAATCGACGGTCCTCAGTGGATTTGTCTGGTCTTGCGGCTCATGTAATCCATGAGCAGGTACTGTCCTAACGTGTAGGGCGTGGTGAAATACGCCTTGCCGCGGCACATCTTGGTGATGGTCTGAACGAAATGAACCAGACTGTAATCGCTTGCGAGCATGAACGTGTTGATCATGATTCCGGCTCGCTTGCACTTGTTCACTTCCTCGAGCGTCTGCGAAACGACGAATGGGTCGAGCCCGAAGGCATTCTTGTAAATGCGGCCGTCTTCGAGCGTCAGCGCGGAAGGTTTGCCATCCGTGATCATGATGATCTGGCGCATGTCCTTCTTCTCGCGCAGGAGGATGCGCTGCGCCACGCGCAGACCTTCCCGAGTATTCGTGTAGTACGGGCCCACCTGCACATGGGCAAGAGCGGAGAGGGGCAACTCTTCAGCGCTGTCGTGGAAGAGGACAAGGCTCAACGAGTCCCCGGGATATTGTGTGCGAATGAGATGCGAGAGCGCCATGGCCACGCGCTTCGCGGGCGTGAATCGGTCTTCGCCGTAAAGAATCATGCTATGGCTGCAATCGAGAAGCACGACGGTTGCGCAGGAGCTCTGGTATTCGCATTGATGAACCATCAGATCGGAATAGTTCAGTTCGATCGGTACTTTTGCGCCCTCGCGTCGCACGGCATTGAAAAGCGTCTCGCTCACGTCGAGGTTCAAGGTATCGCCAAACTCGTATGGGCGTGAAACACCGCCGGATTCGACGCCTGTTGCCAGATCGCGCGTGTCGTGCCGCCCGAAGCTGCTCTTTCCTAGCGACCCGAGGAGGTCCTGAAGGGTTTTGAAGCCGAGAAAATCGATCGTCTTGTCCGTGATTTCAAAGCGCGCGTCGGTGTTGCGCTCCTGCGCCCGGCCGAGCTGGCCGGCGGGAGTGCGGTCTGGCGGCGGCGTCACCTGTGGCTGCTCGGGATTGATGAACCCTTCTTGCGCAAGGCGCTCGATGAGGCGATCGAGCAATTGGCGCATCGATTCGTTCTCCATCGCGTTCGGATCCTGCAGCATCTGGCGCAGACCGTCGGAGAGCAAATCCTCGGGCAGCAGGTCCCCTTCCTGCAGCGCGCGCAGAATCGCTTCGCGCAGCGCCTCCAGAGAATGCTCGGGATCCATTTCGGAGATGCCGTAATACATCGATTGGAATCCGCTCTGCAGGAAAAAATCGCCCAGGCGGCGGACCAGGTCTTCGAGATCCACAGCATCAGCGGGTTCGCCGGTATATTTTCCGTAGCGAATGTATTTCATGAAAGATCCTTCGCTTCCCTCCGCATGGCAAAACCTGGACGAATCGAGGCCTTCGTTAGTTAAATTGCCGCCGTGGTGGCCGTCCGATCGGCTCGCGTGGCTCGGGCGGCTTTGGGCGTTCCGCGTAGAAGCCGCGCTCTTCGCTGCGGCCGATGCGGCGGTGCGCCCAGAGTCCTTCGAGGATCATCTCGGCAGCTGCGGCGGCGTGTGACGCATTCTTGCGATCTGTCACCCCGAGACGACCCACCGCATCGAGCAATCCCTGAATCTTGCAGAGCTGCGCGTAGCGTTCTTTCGCCGTCGAGAGTTCAGGTAGCTTCAGTTCGCCGCCCATCTCAAACCAATGCACGACGGGCTGCAGATTGGCGTCGCCGACGCGGCGGCTATGGACGCGCCCCACAGCCGTGCGAATCAGGTCCCGCGCAATGGATTCGGCGCCTTTCAATTCGCCTTCGTATTCGAGTTCCAGCTTGCCGGTGATCGCTGGCATTGCGGCATACACGTCCGCGATGCGGGCAACGACTTCCTTCTCGCCAGTGCGCGCCGCGCGCTGCTCGGCACTGCTCACCACGCTTTCGAGGGCAGTGATCGGCAGCCGCTGACTGACGCCTGATCGGCGATCCACGCGCTTGTCTTCGCGCGCCTGAAACGCAATTTCTTCCACCACCTCCCGCAAATAATCCGGGACCTCTACGCTGCGACCCGAATCGCGCTGCACCCAGGCTTCCTGAGAAGTGATGCTCATTCCTTCTTCGAGAGCCCCGGGGTAATGCGTGCGAATCTCAGCGCCGATGCGGTCCTTCAATGGCGTGATGATCTTTCCGCGTGCGGTGTAGTCTTCCGGATTCGCTGTAAAGACGAGCAGAACGTCAAGAGCCAAACGCAGCGGGTAACCCTTAATCTGGACATCACCTTCCTGCATGATGTTGAAGAGGCCTACCTGAATTTTACCAGCGAGATCCGGAAGTTCGTTCATGGCGAAAATGCCGCGATTCGCGCGCGGCAGGAGGCCGTAATGAATCGTCAACTCGTCGGAGAGGTCACGTCCGCCGCGCGCCGCCTTGATGGGGTCCAAATCGCCGATGATGTCCGCGATGGTGACATCCGGCGTGGCTAACTTTTCAACGTAGCGCAGATTCCGCGGGAGCCAGGCAATGGGCGTGCCGTCACCTTCGGCGGCGACGCGTTCGCGGCAGGCCCGGCAGATCGGGCAAAGGGGATTGTCATTGATCTCGCAACCTTCAATGACGGGAATCTCGGCGTCGAGGAATTGCACCAGTGCGCGCATAATCCGGCTCTTTGCCTGGCCGCGCAGTCCAAGCAATATGAAATTGTGGCGCGAGAGCAGCGCGTTGACGATTTGCGGCACAACGCTGTCTTCGTAGCCGTGAATTCCCGGGAAGAGTGGTTGGTTGGCTTTGAGCATCCGGAGCAGATTTTCGCGAACCTCGTCCTTCACCGAGCGAATGGTGGTGCCCGGCCCAAAGCCGGGCATTCGACGGAGTTCGCCGAGAGTCATCGATTTAGGTTGTCCTTCGGATGTCAGCATCGTTGAGCCCGCACTTATTCAGTTCCTGCCGGATACGGTTTCTGTTCCGGCCCTCGTTCCTATGATTCACGAAGCGCTGCCGGCGTTACTCCGGGTCAGCGCCCATCAATTCTTTAGGCCATGGCCGTTCCCGCCGGCGCACGCACGCATTTGGTTCGCTTTTTGCAGATGCGGGGCCCATCCCCGCAACAAGGCAACCAACCGGTTCTGGCGGTCCGGTTCCGAGCGCAATTCCAGGATTTGCTGCTTCCAAAGCAGATCCATGGGAAGAGCGGCGGCCACTTGATATGCAAGTCCGGCCTTTTTCCGCTCTTCGATATCGCGCGGAAAATCGCCAAAAACCAGTGTGTAACACGCCGCATACAGCTCGATTAGCTCACGCTCAACCGGTTCCGCGATGGGCTCGTCTCCTCCTTCCAGATAATTGACACGGCCTTCGAGCAAGGGATTCCCGGTGAACAATTCTGTCACCTGAAACGGCGCCCGACCGATCGTTTGGATGTCCATTTTCCCATCTTCGTAGCGCTTAATTACTTCGATGATTTCTGCGGTACAGCCAACGCCCGCGACGCCATTCGGCAAAGCCAGTAGGATGCCGAATTCCGAGGATTCTTCGATACAGCGGCGAACCATGTGGCGATAGCGCAACTCGAAAATGTGAAGCGGGAGGTGTGTGCCCGGAAGAAGCACGACATCCAGGGGAAACAAAGGGATGCGTTCCGGTCGCATGGGGCCCATGCCTGATGATACCAAACGCGGGCATAATTTTGGGCACTCGTGTTCCCACGTGGCTAGGGAAAGAATATTACCCGAGCTCGGCGAGGAGCGCCTCCATCTCCGACCGAGCGTGCAGGTTTCCCGATTCGGCCGCGGCTGCGATACCAGCCTTCAGGATTCGTTTCGCTTCCTGCGGCTGCGCTTCACGAGCGAGGAGTTGTCCGTACATAAGGTAAGCGGGCACATACCCCGGGTTGAATTCAAGGAGCTTGCGAAATTGATCCGCTGCAGCGCTGGCGTCACCTGAGTTCATGCACTCCAGCGCCAGCCCATAGCGCGAGAAAGCATCGGCTGGCTGCTTGGCGACGAATTCTTCAAGCGTTTGCCGGCGTGTTTTCTTTTGTGGAGCGTTTGTCACCTCTCGTATTATAGCGGGCGCTGCG
>QHYP01000117.1:6903-21376 GCA_003224195.1 Acidobacteriota bacterium
AGCGACCAAAATCTGTCGATCAGCTACCGAGCGGCCAGAGGAAGCTGCCGGGAAAGCCGGTCAGCGCCTCGCGCTCGGAAATGGCTGAGGTGGTCCTGCCCGCCCAGACCAATCCTCTTGGAAAACTGTTGGGCGGTCACGTGATGCATCTCGTGGACATGGTGGCGGCGATGGCGGCGCACCGCCACTCGAACAGCTACGTCGTGACTGCTTCAGTGGACTACATTGATTTCCGCAATCCCATCAATCTCGGCGAAATCGTCATCTTGAAATCGCAGGTCAATCGTGCGTTCCGCACCTCGCTCGAAGTGGGAGTCGAGGTCTATTCGGAAAACGTGTTGACGGGCGAGCGAAAGCATACGACGAGCGCCTACGTGACGTTTGTTGCGATTGATGAAAAGACGCGTGAGCCGAAGGAAGTGCGGCCATTGATTGTTAAGACGGTAGAAGAGTGGAAGCGCTACGAAGGCGCTCTGGAGCGCCGCAAGATCCGCCTCGCCCATCGCTATGATAAGGAAGTTTAAGTGACGCCACCGACCCAGCGCGGCGAACTTGTCGGCTGTGCGCTGCCGCCAGCGGGCTCCTCAGTGATCGCCAGCGCCTTTGTGTCCGACATTGTTATCTGTGGTTCTGGGACAAGCCCCACGCAGGATCCGCCGGGTCTCTGCTCGAGCAGTCCCGCGCTCAGTGGTTTGCTGCCAGCCGCTCTGGGGATGAGCCACAACTGCAATGCCCGATTGCTCGGCGGCGCGGGAATGTTCGCCCCGGCAACGACAATCCCGAGCTGGGCGTGCCAATAGGCGCGCATTGCCGGCACATCCTTCGAGACAGCGGGAATGGCGATTTGCACGGAAGCTTGGTCCATCACGATGCTGCGCTCTCGCTGCGCCAGAGCGACCTTCTTCCCCATTTCTTCGCGTTCTCTCGCCACAAGGGCTGCCTGCTCCTGAGCAAGGCGCAATTCGTTTTCGATGCGGCGAGTATCCTGGACGGAATAGACACTCAGGAGCACGAGTGCGGCCAAACCCGCCCACATCCACCAAGGCACGCCGCCACGCGAGCCTGTCGGGGCCCTGAAAATCACGGTACTTGCCAGCTTCGGCTTTTTCTCATACGGCGTTCTCAAGCATTTGAATGAGGACTCGTTGCGACACTCGCCGCGACCGCGAGCGCTTGGTCGACGCACGCCCCGATCGACGGCCCGCGAAGATAGTTTCCGGAAAACCAGAGCCCCGGGCAGGCCGCCCGGCGTTCCTCGAGCCGAGCGAGTCGTTCAGCATGGCCCAGATTGTACTGTGGCAGTGCGCGCTGGTAGAGATGGACAATTGAGAACACCGGCGGCTTCCGGATCCCGAGAATTCCGGAGTTCTCCTTATGCGCGAGCTCCCCGAGTGTCTTGGCGTCGAGCGCGACGGCACCCGGATCAGTCGCCCCCCCCACAAAGCTCGTCAACAGCACGTGGCTATCGGGCGAGCGCCCCGGAAAGAGAGAGGAGTTCCAGACCGTCCCCAGGATACGCATGCCCGCCGACCGTGGCACTAGAAATCCAAAGCCGTTGAGCTGGTGGGCCACGCTCTCGCGC
The DNA here is from genome assembly GCA_003224195.1 of Acidobacteriota bacterium. Lineage (GTDB taxonomy): Bacteria > Acidobacteriota > Terriglobia > Acidiferrales > UBA7541 > Acidiferrum. The sequence continues at coordinate 8,486 of QHYP01000117.1, forward strand.
GCATATCCGAGCGAGACTACGGCCACGGGCGCGAATTCAATGCCACCCAGAATGCGCTCGAATGCGGAGTCTGATTCCGTAAGAAGCTGTGCGGACATATTGGGGGGCGTCGCGAGAATGAGTTGCTCCGTTTCGAGTGTGTCTTCGCCGGACGTGCTTCGCGTCTTAACCGCGAACCCTCGCCCGCCAATCCGCCGGAGGGAGATGACTTCCGCGGCGCACCGGAGCGCCGGCCCGAGCTTCGCGGACAGTGCGCGAACGAGTGTTTCGTTGCCTTCTCGAAAACTAAGAAGCGTCGGCCGCTCGCGCGGCCCCGATTTGGCCCTTGCCGCGGCGATCATTCCGCGGATGACGCTTCCCTTCGTTTTTTCCGCCTCGTACAGCTGTGGAAATGCACTGTGCACGCTGAGCCGTTCGGGGTCTCCCGCATAGACGCCGGAAACGAAAGGGCTCACGAGTCGGTCGAGCAGCTCAGCCGAAAATTTTCTCTCGGTGAATTGCGCGATCGATTCATCGGCGGCCACCGGACGCGTTCGCCCGATCGCGTCTCGCAGAATGCGCCTTCTTGTTCCCCAACTGAGCAGGGAAGAGGCAAACAATGCGAGCGGGCTAAGAGGGATGGGCGTGAACTTCCCGTTCACAACGACATAACGCGGTGCGCGAGGATCCGCATAGACAACTTCGCTTTCGATTGCCAATTCCTGAAACAGTCCGCGCAACGCCGGCGTCCCGCTGAGGCTTTGCGGACCGTGCTCGATGAGGAAACCCTGACACTGGCTGGACCGAATCAATCCGCCCGGGCGATCGGCCGCCTCCAGAATCAGCACGTTCTTCCCCGCGCGCTGAAGGGCGTACGCACATACTAAGCCCGAAATACCGCCACCGACGATCGCGACGTCAATCGCCGCAGTCACGGCAGCTTCCTTTCCGCGGATGGATTCACAGAGTCTTGGAGAAAAGCGGCTTCGCGCTCAGTTGCTGCTTTTCCAGGTAGGTATCGAAGACCATCGCCACATTGCGAATGAAGATGCGTCCCAGCCAAGTAGTCCTGATTTCATCGGCGGTGACATGAACTAGCCCATCTTCCTGAAAGGGAACGAGTCGCTTTAGTTCCGCCGCGAAGTATTCATCGAACATTATGCGGAACTCTGTGTTCACTTCGTTCTTAGGGATGACAGTGTGGCAAAGCAGCCGGCTGACGACCGCGCGCCGGACGCGATCATCAAAAGAAAGCTTGTACCCGCGCATCGTGGCAAGCCCGCGCTTCTCCACGGCCTCCTGATAGGCCGGTACGGCGCGATGATTTTGCGCGTAGGTGTTTTGAATCGAGCTGATCGCGCTCACGCCCATGCCGTAGAGATCAGCCCCGGCTTTCGTCGTATAGCCCTGAAAATTACGGTGCAGCGTGCGATTGCGCTGCGCCACGGCCAGCTCGTCATCCGGCTTTGCAAAGTGGTCCATGCCGATATACATGTAGCCGGCGGCGAGGAAGCGTTCGACCCCGGTTCGGAAAATCGCGAACTTCTCGGGCCCCTCCGGAAGATGTGGCGCAAACGAGCCCTGCTGTTTCTTCAGCCAGGGCACGTGGGCATAGCTGAAGAGAGCGATACGATCCGGCGCTAGGCTGACAATCTGGTCCACGGTATCTTCAAATCGCTCGGGCGTTTGGAAGGGGAGCCCATAGATTAGATCCACATTGATGCTGTCAAAGCTGAGACCGCGCGCCTGCACGATGAGGTCGCGAGTCATGCCAAAGGGCTGAATTCGATGGATGGCGCGTTGCACTTCCTGGTTGAAGTCCTGAATGCCCATGCTGAGGCGGTTGAAGCCCAGCCTCCGCAGGATTGCGAGTTGCTCGTAAGATGTGACGCGTGGATCGATCTCCACCCCGATCTCAGCGTCGGGCGCGAATCGGAAACGCTCTTTTGTGAAGCCAAACAAATCTTCGATCTGCTGGGGCGTCAAGTAGGTGGGCGTACCGCCGCCCCAGTGAAACTGCACAATGGGTCGTGCGCGAGAGACATTGCGGCTGACCCGGTCGATCTCCCGCTTCAGAACATCCAAATAGGTCACCGCAACTGTCTTGTCCTTCTGGATAACGACGTTGCACGCGCAAAACAGGCACAGGCTTTCGCAAAAGGGAATGTGCATGTACAAGGAGACGGGCGTGCCAGCGCGGTCAGCCTCCGCTTGCGCGAGCTCGAGATCGGCCAGCCCATAGGACTCATCCCAAACCGGTGCGGTCGGATAGCTGGTATAGCGCGGTCCGGGCTTTTCGTACCGTGCGAGGAATTCTTCGCTCACTTGCAGCTCGCTCAGTATCCTGTCAGGAGAGAGGTTTTGGGCGCTCACTGCGGCTGCTCCTAATCGGCCGGCACGGCAGGTTTTTCGGCACGCATGACCGTAGTCTGCGCTGCTTCAATGAAGGCGTGCGCGTTTTCCACTGGAGTGTTTGGCAGTATCCCGTGGCCCAGATTCAAAATATGGCCTCTGCCACCCAACTCTGCGATTGTTTCCCGCACGGTGCGTTGAATCATTTCCGGGGAACTCAGAAGGATCACCGGGTCCACGTTTCCCTGTAGGGCGACGCCCGGGCCCAGCGTTGACCGAAGTTCACGCAACGACATGCGCCAGTCCACACTGAGAACGGTGGCGTGTGTTTTCTCGATCCCGGCCGTCAAGTGATGAGAACCCTTCGAATACAAGATTACCGGCACGTGCCGCCCGTCCAATGCTTCGATGACCCGCTGCGTCGCCGGCAGCGCAAATTTCTCGTAATCGCGCAAGCTCAGCTCCCCGCACCAGGTGTCGAAGAGCTGTACGGCTGCGGCGCCTGCCGCGATCTGGGCTTTCAGATACTCGGCAGTGACTCGGCCGATTTTCTCGAGCAGCGCCGAAAACGCCCTTGGTTCTTCATATAGAAATCTTTTCGCCGTGGCGAATCCATCACGCGTTTGCCCCTCGATCATGTAGCAGGCCAGGGTCCACGGTGCTGCGGCGAACCCCAGCACCGGCACGGCGGGTCCCAATTCATGGCAAAGCTGCCGAATCGCATGCATGAGAAAACTGGTCTCCCTCTCCGGATCAAACATTCGCAGCGCTTCCACTTGAGCCACTCCGCGCACCGGATCGGGCAGTTTTGGTCCCGCGTCCGTCAGCTCCAGTTTCATGCCCATCGCCTCGGCCGGAATCAGAATGTCCGAGAAGACGATCACCGCGTCCATCCCGAATCGGCGAAAAGGTTGGAGCGACACTTCCACGGCCAGCTCGGGCGTCTTGCAGACTTCCAGGAAGCTGTATTTGGCGCGGATATCGCGGTATTCCGGCAAGTACCGGCCCGCCTGCCGCATCATCCAAACGGGCACGCGCTCGACCTGTTCGTTTCGGCAGGCACCGAGAAACAATTCTTTGCGAGTCCGTGCGCCCACTTGTTCGGTCACGTTATGGTGAGAATACATATGACCTGCTCTCAAAGGATAACAAAACAAACGTGTTTCTGCTGAGGAGCGGTTTCGCTGCCCTCAGTTCTCACCGTGGGCTATAATTTCGAGTGGCGTCGAGCAACACAATGGTCGTTTTGCGGGGAGCTTCGCGGTCAGGAAGTCAACAGACCGCTCAGCGGAAATGACGACGATTCTCACAGTTCTTACGGTTTTGTGCTATGCGGCTAGTTGGGGGTTCTATCTCCGATTGCTCTACGGAGCCCGGCCGGTAACTGGGCGCGTCGCGACCGTGCTTCTTGCGCTGGGCATTACCTTCCATTATTTGGCGCTCCTTGAGCGCTCGCGATGGGTACATTCGGTCCCCTACCAAGACCTCCACGGGGCCATGTCGCTTTTCGCTTGGCTCCTGGCACTCACATATTTGGGTCTTGAACTGTTCCACCGTCAGCGTTCTGTCGGCGCGTTTCTATTGCCCTTTGTTTTGATCCTGCTGCTGGCGGCGACCCTGGCGCATCCGGCGGGCCCCCCGGGGCCACCTCCGGCGCGAGGCTCGGTGTTTGCCCTGCATGTGACGCTTAGCATCTTGGCGTATGCCGCGTTCGCATTATCTTTTGTCCTCAGCTTCATGTTTCTTGCCGAAGAGCGTCTGTTACGGAGCCATAAACTCGGGACAATCGTGTGGCGATTCCCCGCGCTCGAATTGCTCGAGCGTATGAGCCGGAGTAGCGTCCTCGTCGGGCTGGTGGCCATCGTGGTTGGGATGTGTCTGGGCTTCGTTTCGATTGACCGGCTGACCGGTCGGGTTTGGCGCTACGATCCAAAATACCTGGTGACACTGCTTGTGGTCTTTCTCTACGCGGCCTATCTGTACTTGGGGCGCACGACAAACTGGCGAGGGGCGCGAGCGTCCAAGCTGTGCATCTTCAATTTCTCGATCGTTTTGCTGAGTGTGAGTGTTGTGAATCTATTCCTATCGCGGTGGCACCGCTTCTTTTAGGGGCGCGGAGAACCGGATGGAAATTGTTCTCGTCGGACTGAACCATCGCACAGCATCCGTCGAGGTGCGCGAGCGCGTATCGTTCACCGTGGAACAGGCGCGCCGTGCGGCCGAACAGCTTCGCTCGCGCGGCATCCTGGAAGAAACTCTCGTCCTCTCTACCTGCAATCGAAGCGAGGTTTATGGCGTCCCTCCGGAAAACGCGCAGGAGAGCGCCACCGCCCTTTCGGTGTTTCTGAGCTCGTTCCACGCCATCCACCCCGACGAGCTGCACGGCTCGCTCTATCATCATTATGACCGCGACGCCGTCCGCCATCTATTCCGCGTCGCCGCCGGGCTGGATTCGATGATGCTCGGCGAAGCCGAAATCCTCGGCCAAGTGCGCGAGGCCTACCGTGTCGCACAGGAATTCGGCGCCACAGGACCCGTGTTGAACCGGCTCTTTCAGGGCGCGCTCGAACTGGGCAAGCGCGTACGCGCTGAAACGGAGCTTGGCGCACGTCCGATGTCCGTTGCTTCGGCGGGCGTGAAGCTTGCCGAACGCATCTTCGGAAAATTGCAGCAATGCACTGCCCTGGTTCTAGGGGCCGGTACGATCAGCGAGCAAGTCGTTAGCCAGTTGCGCGACCGCAAGATCGGGCAGCTCTATGTTGCGAATCGCTCGCGGGAACGGGCTACGGACTTGGGGGAACGTTTCGGAGCCAAGGCCGTCACCTGGGAGGAGTGGGGCAGGGCCCTGACGACCTCGGACATCGTCGTCTCATGTGTTTCCGCGGCGCAAGTCGTTCTTCGCCGAGAGGACGTCGAGCGTGTGATGGCCGCGCGAGGAAACCGGGCCCTGTTTTTGATTGATCTCGGCGTTCCCCGAAATATCGAGCCTTCGGCCGCAAATCTTTACAACGTTTATCTCTATAATGTGGATGATCTTACAGAAATCGTGGAACAGAATCGCCGTGCGCGGGAGAGCGAAATTCCCCGCGCCGAAGAGATCGTGAACGAGCATATCGGCAAGTTTCTGTCATGGCAGGCGAGTGTTGAGCTCGGTTCGGTTCTCAACGCGCTCCGTTCGCGTCTCAGGGAGGAGCGGTCGGCGTTTCTGCAAGCGCGGCTAGCGCAGATGAATCACATGAGCGCCGAGGACCGCCAGCGTATCGAGGTGTTAATGGAAGAACTCCTCGAGAAACTCCTTCTCGAGCCTGCGGAACATCTGCGCGGCGAGCGGCACCTCCGCCGCAAGATCCAGAACGTCGAGGCGCTTCGCGATCTCTTCTTGCCCCAGCGGGAGAAGCCGTGAGACCCGTTCGCATCGGATCACGCGGCAGCTTACTCGCCAAATGGCAAGCTGAATTCGTCCGCAAACAGCTTTTTCACGTCACCGACGTGGAAGCTGAAATCGTTCTCATCAAGACGTCCGGTGACAAACTGCAGCACGCCTCTCTTACACAGATCGGCGGGAAGGGAATCTTCATCAAGGAATTGGAAGAGGCTCTCCTCGAAGGTACGATTGACCTTGCCGTCCACAGCGTGAAAGACATCCCGACGGATACGCCTCCCCGCCTGTTCTTTCCTGCGGTCTGCCGCCGTGAAGACGTGCGCGACTGCCTGGTGGCCTCCGGCGGCGCGACCTTGCAATCCCTGCGCAAAGGTGCGCGTGTCGGCACCAGCAGCCTGCGGCGGCAGGCCCAGTTGCGTCACGCGCGGCCGGATCTTGACGTACGGGACCTGCGCGGCAATGTGGACACGCGTCTTCGCAAGGTTGAAAGCGGCGAATACGATGCCGTCGTAGTCGCTAAAGCGGGGCTCGACCGCTTGGGCTGGAGCCAACGCATCAGCGAGATACTTTCCCCCGATGTTTGCATGCCGGCCGTCGGACAGGGCGCCATCGCCATCGAGGCTCGCGCTGCTGATGCGGAGATCGGCGCTGTTCTCGGCAAATTGGACCATTCGGAAACTCGCAATGCCGTCATCGCCGAACGCGCTTTACTGGCAGAGCTTCAGGGTGGATGCCAGGTTCCCATCGGGGCTTGGGCCCGCTTGGAAAAGCAGGAGATGATTCTGGAGGCTTGCGTGGTTTCGCTGGACGGGGCGGAATATGTGCGTGAGGGCGCCACGGCTTCGCCTGAGCAGTGCGCTGAGCTGGGCAAATACGTGGCAAGGCGCTTGCTTGAAGCTGGCGCCTCGCACATTCTTGAACAGATGGGGAGGCAGCGTGGCTAACGCGACGGGTTCTCGTCTGGCAGGAAAGCGAGTCGTCGTCACGCGCACTCTGGAGCAGAGCGAACTGCTCTCGCGTGAGCTGGAAGCCCGCGGCGCAACTGTACGCCTTGTGCCACTCATCCGCTTCGCCCCGCCCGAAGATCCAGCTCCATTCGATGCCGCCCTGCGCGCGCTCGGCAAATTCGACTGGCTCTTTCTCACGAGTCAGAATGTTGTTCGCGCGATTGTCGATCGGTGCAAATCATCCAATTTGTCATTTCCGCCTGAGCGAATGCCTCGCCACATCGCGGCAGTCGGCTTGGCCACGGCTGCCGCAGCGGAAAAAGCTGGGATGAAAGTTGACCATATTGCTCGCGGTGAGCGGGGGCGTGCTCTCGCCGAAGAATTGGCGCCCCAGCTTCCGAACTGCGCGGTTTTGCTTGCTCGCAGCGATCGCGCCAATCCTGATCTTCCGGAAGCGCTGTGGCAGATTGGCGCGCGCGTCACCGAAGTAGTTGCCTATCGCACGCTCGCGCTGGCTGGGGCCGCCGAGCAAATTCTAGATGAAATCGTTCGTGGTGAAATCGATGCGGTGCTTTTCTTCAGCCCGTCTGCCCTGGTGGAAAAAATCGGAAAGGATCGGCTGCGGCAGGTGTCCGCGCGCGTGACATGCGTGGCGATTGGGCCCGTAACGGCCTCGGCTTTCCGTGCCGCGGGAGTTGAGCGCATCATTGTTTCCCAGCAAGCCAGCGTCTCCGGTATTCTGGAGGCGCTCTCGCAGTGCTGGTCTCAGGAAATGCAATTGGGAGTGAAGTTGGGATGAGTTTTCCGACACATCGACCGCGCCGCCTGCGCCGCACCGAAGCGCTTCGCGGTCTTGTCCGTGAGACGCGTCTCTCGCCCGCTGGGCTTGTCTATCCCATGTTCGCCTGCGCGGGAACAAAACTGCGCCAGGAAGTCAGTTCGATGCCGGGAATTCATCAGCAGTCAGTGGATCAGATTGCTGAAGAATGCCGCGAGGTGGAATCGCTCGGGATTCCTGCTGTGATCTTGTTCGGACTGCCTGAAATGAAGGACCCGCGCGGCGCTATTTCGTATTCCGCGGCCGGCGTAGTCCAGCGCGCAATCGAAGCCATTCGCAAGGCGCAACTCCGCCTCATCGTAATAACAGACGTGTGCCTCTGCGAGTACACCGATCATGGCCATTGTGGCGTGATCGAAAACGGAGAAGTGGCTAACGACGCGACGCTCCCGATTCTAGCGGAGCAGGCTCTCTCGCATGCGCGCGCCGGCGCGGATATCGTCGCGCCGAGTGACATGATGGATGGTCGCGTGGCTGCCATCCGCCGCAAACTCGATGAGAACGGCTTCCAGGACGTGGCAATCCTCTCCTACGCCGCAAAATACTGTAGTGGCTTCTATGGACCTTTCCGGGAGGCGGCGCAGTCGGCGCCGCAATTCGGTGATCGCCACAGTTACCAGATGGATCCCGCCAACGCGCACGAGGCGCTGAAAGAAGTTGCGCTCGACCTTGAGGAAGGCGCGGACATCGTGATGGTCAAACCCGCGCTGCCGTATCTCGATATTATCCACCGCGTGCGCGAGCGCTTTGACGTCCCCGTCGCGGCTTACAATGTCAGCGGCGAGTACGCCATGGTGAAGGCCGCGGTGCAGAACGGGTGGCTCGATGAAAAGCGCGTCGTGCTCGAGCTGCTCGCGGGAATTCAGCGCGCAGGCGCAAACATTATCCTGACGTATCACGCAAAAGACGCCGCGCGCTGGCTCAAACAGTGTTGATCCGGGCGCGCCAATCATGAGCGCAACACGTCCCGCGTTGAACAAAGAGCGCCGCCGCTGCCGTGAAATCTTCGAGCGCGCCGAAAATGTCCTCGTCGGCGGCGTGAACAGCCCGGTGCGTGCTTTCCGCGCTGTCGGCGGTGAGCCCCTCATCATCGCGCGGGGCGCCGGTGCGCATCTTTATGACGTTGACGGTAACGAATACGTCGACTACGTGTGCTCTTGGGGCGCGATGCTTCTTGGCCACGCACACCCAACCGTCAGCGCCGCGATTGCCGCCCAGGCGCAACGAGGAACCAGCTATGGCGTGACCACGGAGCTCGAAGTCGAGCTCGCTTCGCGCATCATACGCTCCGCCCCATCCATCGAGAAAATTCGCTTCGTTTCGAGCGGCACCGAAGCGACGATGAGCGCCATCCGCTTGGCGCGTGCGTTTACCAAGCGCGAATTGATCCTCAAATTCGAGGGTTGTTATCACGGCCACGCGGACAGCTTTCTCTCGCAAGCCGGTTCCGGGCTTGCGACGCTTGGTATTGCCGCCAGTCCCGGCGTGCCGCAAGTGCTTGCCGAGCTCACTTTGAACGCGCCTTACAATGACCTCAATGCAGCGGAGCGGTTATTTGCGCGGCATCCGAACAAAATCGCGGCCGTCATCGTCGAGCCAATCGCTGCCAACATGGGCGTGGTTCCCCCGGAGCCCGGATTTCTCGCCGGTTTGCGCGATTTGACGCGGAAATACGGAGCGCTCCTGATTTTCGATGAAGTGATTACGGGCTTCCGGCTGCATTTTGGTCTGGCACAGCAGCTTCTTCACGTCGAAGCCGACCTCACTACGCTCGGCAAGATCATCGGCGGCGGGCTTCCAGTGGCAGCCTACGGCGGCCGCGCCGAAATCATGAATCAGGTTGCGCCGCTCGGCGCTGTCTATCAGGCGGGCACGCTTTCGGGGAGTCCTCTGGGTATGTGCGCGGGCATCGTGACACTCGAGGAGTTGAGCCGCCCCGGTCTCTACGAAAAGCTCCATCATTTCTCGGAAGAACTCGTGACGGGGGTGCGGCAGGCCGCGCGCGAAACGAGCATTTCCGCGCAGATCAACGGCTACGGGTCCCTGGCGACGATCTTCTTCTCGGACCGGCCGGTGCGGAACTACGGCGACGCCAAACGCTCCGACACGAAACTCTACGCCCGCTTTTTCCGCGAGATGCTGGATCGGGGCATCTTCCTTGCGCCGTCGCAATTCGAGGCGGCATTTCTCTCCCTGGCGCACACTGCGGAGGATGTTCGCCGGACCATTTCGGCTGCACGCGAGAGTCTCGCCGCCATCGCATCCGGAAAAGAGTAGCTCTGCGTAAGCATTGTCGCATGTCCTCATGTCTGCGGAGCTGCTTCTCTGCCGCGCTCCGTCGCCTACAGCCGTCGCAAGGAAGCTTCCCAGCTTCCGCTCAAGCCAGTCTGGGATGTTTGCGGTGCCAGTCGGAGTGTTGTTGAAACATGCGCGCCGCCTGAATTACGGCAAAGTCGTCGCCCGCACGTCCTACGAATTGTAGCCCTACTGGCAGATGTTTTTCTGTGAATCCGCACGGCACGCTCATCGCAGGCAGTCCGCACAAATTTCCGGGCAAGATCGGTCTCCAGATTCAAATCGAGTTTAGTTGCCGCAATCGGTTGCGCGGCGGTCACCAGCACATCGTACGAGTCGAAGAGGTTCTCCATTTTGCGCTGCAACTGCTCGCGCACGCGCAGCGCTTGAAGGTAATCGCCCGCAGGAATCTGTTCATTCACGTACCCCGCGATCTGCCCTAACGGGTCCGTTAGGTCCGCCACGCGCCCCGTGCGGATTAGCGACTCGAACGCGCCTGCCCCTTCGACGGCAATAATGATATTCCCCGCTTCTTCGTATGGCCCGATGGGCAATCGCGCATCTCGCACGCTCGCAGAGTGCTTTCGCAGGGCGCTCCTGGCCGCCGCAAGAGCTTTGGCGACGCCGCTGTCCATCTGCTTCCATGCGTTCGTCAGCCAGCCGATGCGCAGCGGCCGGGCCTTGAGCTCCAGTGCCGGCGTGTATGTGAAGGCCGCTTTGTCCAATGGCAGAGTGCTGCGGTCTTTCGGGTCGTGGCCCGCGATTACGGCGAAGATTCGCGCGCAATCTTCCGCGGAACGTGCCATGGGCCCGATCTTGTCCATGGAGTAGGAAAGCGCCATCGCCCCGTAGCGGCTCACGCGCCCATACGTTGGCCGCAGCCCGCTGATCCCGCAGAAAGCGGAGGGGCAGAGGATCGATCCCCATGTTTCCGTCCCGATTGCGAATGCAGCGAGTCCCGCCGCGACAATGGCGCCCGAGCCGGAAGACGAACCGCACGTCCAGCACGAAGTGTCCCAGGGATTTTTGGCCGCGCCGCTGAGCGATGCCGATGCGAAACGGTACCCCATCCCTCCCGCCAGCTCGATCATCGCCGCTTTGCCGATCAGCACGGCGCCTGCGCGATTCAGCCATTCGATGACCGTCGCGTTGTAGGCGAACGTCTGATTCGCGTACGGCTTCGCTCCCCAAGTCGTCGGGAAGCCCCTCACCGCAAGAAGGTCTTTGGCGGCGTAGGGGATTCCATGCAGCGGTCCGCGGTAGTGCCCGGCGCGGATTTCTTTCTCCGCCCTGCCCGCTTGCTCGAGAGCCAGGTCCGGCGTCATCCGCGCGTACGCATTCAGTTTCGGCCCAAGCTTTTCGCTGCGCGCGAGGTAGCTTTGCGTCAGCTCGACGGGGGACAACTGTTTCGATTCAATTTTCTTGGCGAGTTCCGTCACCGGTGAGTAAAGAATTTCTTCACTGAGCATTGCCTGCTCCCTTATTTTTTCTTGGACGGAACGGCTTGCAACACGACGGGATTCTTCTCGCGTTCCACTAGCGGCTTCAGATAAAGCGCTGGCGCATCGCCGTTCTCCAGTTCGGCCTTCCGGAGCGTTTCAAGGGCTTTTTGGAGTTCTCCTGTCAATCGGCGGATATCTCCTTTCTGTGCGTCAGAGAGCTTCGAGCCATGCCGCGTCAGGATTGCCTGGTAGCGTGCATCCGCTTCGGCCTGTGCTTCCGGCGAGAGCTTTGGTGTCCCTGAGGGGGGCTGTTGCGGCGGGTCAAGGTTCTTTTGATCAACGGCAAGGACGTTCGTCGGCAGATACGCCGCAGCGGCGGACGCCAGCGCCGCGCGGACCGCAAACTGTCGCCGCGAAATACCTTCTGTCCTTCTCGCTGACGGATGCTTTTTGCCTTCACCATCACCCATAGAACACCCCTTCCAAAGGCTGCGTAGTAACTGCGCTCGGTGAGGCTACTGAATCTCTGTAGGACAGTCAATGCAACCGGTCGGATGCGTTGCAGATGTGTCAAGACGAACCGTGGATGCTTGTGGTCTGGCGTGGCCGGCAATCAGGTAGTTCACTCCGACTCCCGAAGTGTTTTGATGTGCAGTTCCAGCGTCTGATTGTACTCTCGTTCGATTTGCAGCTCGGTTTGGAGTTTTTTTATGAGCAATTCCAGCCGCAGGATTTCCGCGCGGAGTTTCTGCAAGTCGTGCGCGGTCGGTCCAGCAGCTCGCTGGGTGGCCAAGGCTCCGGGCTGCGCCGGTGTCGTGGGAGCCGCCGGAGCGGTGGGGCGCGGTGAAAACGCCTCCGCCAGTGCCCGCGGCCATGCGGATTCCGCAGCGCGTGGTTCATACGCCGCCGGGAGCGGGGCACCCGGCTGGGCCGTGGGCGGAGTGAACAGACTGCTTAGTGAGTTTTCCTCCGACGCACTTGTTCGCGCCTGTCGAGCCGCCGTGCTCACTGCGCTCTTCGGCTGCAACAGGCTTTTCACTCTTCCAATCAGCTCTTGCGGTTGAAACGGCTTGCGGATCAATTCGTCCGCCTGCACGGCGATGGCTTTGTCCGCGACGCTCTTATTCACAACACCGGACATCAGGATCACTGGTGTTGCGCCAAATCGTGGGTGCTGCTTGATCCGGCTGCACACCGAGTAGCCGTCTTGGTCCGGCATAATGACGTCGGTAATCACGGCGTCGGGCGGTTCTTCATCGAACAGAGCAAGCGCGGAGGTGGCGTCGGCGCAGGTCACCACGTGGATGTTTTCCCGGCGAAAGGCGATTTTGATCACTTCGCGCATCGTGGCGCTGTCGTCGATGAATAACACGGTCGGCACGCGCTTTGCCGTCGGCTCATCCCGCGGAGGGAGAAGAAGGGCCTCGCTCATGTTGCTTCCTTTTCTGCCGCATCGCGCATCGCCTCGTCCACCTCATGCATCGCATCCAGCATCAAATCGGTGGCCGACCGCAGCACAGTTCGTTGCGGGGACGTTGACCCGTATACGAACTTATAGACCCCTGAACCCGATTGGTGACAGTTTTTCAGGATCTGAATCACGGCTTCGTCGCCAAAGAGCGATCCGCATTCTGCGTGTGTGATCCCGCCCGCATC
>QHYP01000117.1:21467-21960 GCA_003224195.1 Acidobacteriota bacterium
AGGCTCGTGTCGGACTGTGCAAGCATCTGCGTCGGCTGAAAACCTTCTGCCTTGCTGACAATAACGCTCTTCACATGCGCCGCGATGACCTGCGGATTAGCGTGCCGGTCGATATAGTCGTCGCAGCCGGCCTGAAAGGCCTCCATGAGCGCGCGTTGGCTGCCGTCGCCCAGCGCGATTATGGGAAGCGAAACGTTCTTCGGGTCCGCGTGAACGATCTTGGCAATCTCGAGCGCGCCCATCTCCCGCAGATTGGTGGCGCACAGAATGGCAGTCGGCGTGTCGTATTCGAGCATTGTCAGAGCGTAGGCCGCCTGAGTGCTTGTCACCACATCGAAGCCTTCGCGTTTCAACGCGTCTCCCAGTCGCTTCGCAAAATAGACGTTGCTGTCGATCAACAGAATTCTCGCAGCGCGTCCCGGCATCGTCATGAGTGGTGCTCCTGCGCCGCCGCTGCAATCTCCGCGGGACTCGCTGGGTCCGGGCCCGGCGT
>QHYP01000117.1:21975-22831 GCA_003224195.1 Acidobacteriota bacterium
AAATCGATGTTCAGCACTTCGATCACTTCGCCGCCGTGCGATATCCATCCTTGCACGTGCGGCGGATGATCGCCGCTTGCTTCGGTCATCTCCGCGCCGATCAGCTCGCATTCTCCCGTCACCGGCAGAGCGACAGGCTCGGTATGCACACCGTACCGCCGCAGCGCAAGAAGATAGAACCGTCGCGTCCCGAGCGGGTGTCCCGTCAATTGTGCGGCGGTGTCACACACAGGTACGATCCGGCCGCGCCGCAGAATCACCCCTTCCACCTCCGGTGTCTGATGCGGAAAGCGAAAAACACGGCTCGGCGCGGCCAATTCGCCTACGCGCTCCGCGCACAGGGCAAACCGTCGGTCGCCCACGCGCAAGAGGACGAACTGTTCCGACCCGAGTTCGGCTGTCAGGCTCATGCCGTTGGTCGCGTCTCCGTTTCCGCAGGCCGGCCGCCTATTTCGGCCGCGATGGTCGCGTCCAGCAGAACAATTTCTTCGGAGTTCAGAAGTCCTTCTGGGTTCAGAACCGGCACAATGCCCTCCTCAAGCACTGTCAGGCCGCGATACCAGGCGCGCTCTTCGTGGCAGAATGACTGCGGTATCGCTTGGAGCCGCGTGATTGCCGCCATCCTTTCAATCGAGTCCACCAGTAATGCCGCTCGCCCGCGTCGCAGCAGAAACACGAGCGTCGCCTGCGAGGCCGGCAGTCCAAAGAGTGTGCCGCCGTGCACTACATAGATAGGGCGCTTGCCCCGATGGTTCAGGGCGTGCCGCACCTTGCGCAGCTCGGTCTGTGTCACATCCATCGCCGCACCGGTCAGGCTGTCCGCGCCGCGAATCTCTTGCACCGCCGCCGAAGAGAT
>QHYP01000118.1 GCA_003224195.1 Acidobacteriota bacterium
ATCTCGCGAGCGGCCTGCTTGGAGGACTCTCTTGCGGCGATGCGGACGGCGCGGCCGGTTTTCAGATCTACAAACGTGGCGGCCACTTTGCCCCAATCGCGGAATTTGAGCGCGCGTTTGCCAAGACGGCAATGGGCCACAAGCGCGACGGCATCGGTGACACAACGATCGATTTCGACATAGGTGACGAGGCGCTTGCGCTCGGCGGCTGGATCGTCAATGCCAAGTTCGCGCAGTCCGAGCATGGCCAGCCGAACCCCCAAGACTTGGCCGGCGCAGAGATGGCCGTGAGCTTGCGCGGCGAGGTCGAGGTATTCGCTAAGCGTTTTCATGTTCGCGCGCCCGTCATCGGAAATTTACGTCGAAACTTTTTCGGCGACGGTCCAAGGATGCGGCTTGCGAGCTTCGATAAAAGCGAAAACAGTCATGAGCGCAGCAAGCGCGGTCAGAGCGCCGTCTTCCACAATTTTTTTGAGGCTGATCGGTTCGGGAGTAGCGAAACAGCCGCAATTAATGTCCATGTGCAGAAGATAGGCGCGAGAAACGACGGTCAAAAATCCCAGCATGATCAAAGTGACGATGCTGGCCCAGATCCGAAGGCGCCAGCCAAGCAGCAGCAACAATCCGAGAGCGATTTCGGTGAAGGGCAGGGTATGCGCGACGAAACTTACTCCCCCGGGCGAGAGCAATCTGTAAGATTCCACCTGGTTCGCGAAGTTCGAGAGGTTGGTGGAGATCGAGAATTTCAGGACGAACAGAGGCCATAGGTTCAAGTTTGGAAGAAAGATTTTTGCGTAACCAGCGTAAATAAAAATCCCGCCAAGGACCAAGCGGCCGATCCAGATTATCGCGCGACGAAGATTGAAGGGGCTGGATTGCATCATGAAGTTATCCCGGGCAGAGTCGGCAGCTACTTCTGGTTTAGCAGCTGTTCAAGAAACTGGCGAAGAATGTCGTAGCTTACCGGCCCGGCGTAAGGATACGTCTGGTCTTTCACATGAAAAATCATGGTCGGAGTTTGATTCACTTTGTACGCATGGCCAAGGGCAATATCCTTCTCGATGGCTGCGTCGAGTGAGCCGCTCTTGACCAGCGCTCGGACTTTGTTGATCTCCGCCGGAGTCAAACCGGCGGCAACCGTGCCATCCACGTCGCCGGTCTGCTCCCACTTCTCCCGATTCTGAAAAAGCGCCTGCTCGACTTGCTCAAATTTGCCGATATGCGCGGAGGCGCGGGCGTATTGCGCCGCGACGCGGGAGTGAGCATGCATGGCCAACGGGAAGTCGCGATGGATCAAGTAAACCTTGCCTGTGCTGACGTAGGTGTCCATGAGCTGGCGATTCGTGGCCATGTAGAGGCTCTTGCACGCCGGGCACTGGAAGTCGCTGAAAATTTCGATCGTCACCGGCGCGGTCTTTGAGCCGAAGGCCAAGCGTGGGTCTATGTCCGCCAGGGGACCGGCGGCTTGGCGAGGAGCGGGCCGGGGCGCTTCCTTTGCAGCGACGGCGGGCGCAGGAATCACGGGAGGTTGCAAGGCGGACGCGGCGCCGACAGGTTCGGGAGACTCCGCGCCTGGCTTCGCGAGCTGAGGAACAGTTCCGGCGGACTTATGCAGAGAAGGAATTTGCAAAACACCTACAGCGAGCAAGCCCACGCTCGCGACTCCAACGAGTAATCGTCGACGATTCACCCGATCATCCCCCGTGCGAACGTGGCCCCGAGTAGCAATGGTCCCCAAGCATCGTGATTGTACATCTAAATCGGATTCCAGCACGCCGGTCAACTGGCTTCTGTTTCCAGTTCTTTAAGTAGGTGAGATGCGTCCCAGCGGGAGAGTTTGCGCAATGGGAGCAGGAGCAAGTCCAGTAATCCGAGTCCCTGAGGTCGGCAATCGCCTGAAAAGAGGTTGGTTAGACATAGCATCAGAAAACTTGACAACGCTCGACTCAACCTTTATACTAGGCGGGAGTTTGCGCTTTGTCTCGAGCTGAGGCTGGCTGGGACTCGGGCAAATGCGGAGCCGCTCTGTGTGTGAAGGGTAGGCCCGGATTCAGGGAGGATTGGGATCCATGAGCAAGATTATTGGAATTGACCTGGGGACGACGAACTCCGTTGTCGCCGTGATGCAGGGCGGCGAACCGGTCGTCATCCCCAACCAGGAAGGCGGCCGCACAACCCCATCGGTTGTGGCCATCACCAAGACCGGTGAGCGACTGGTGGGTCAGGTGGCCAAGCGCCAGGCGGTGACGAACCCGGAGAACACAATCTATTCCATCAAGCGCTTCATGGGCCGGCGGTACGACGAGGTCGCCGAGGAGATGAAGCGCATTCCGTACAAGGTGGCGCGCGGGCCGCACGATGACGCGCGCGTCGATATTTTCGGCAAGGCGTATAGCCCGCCGGAGATCTCCGCAATGATTCTGCAAAAGCTCCGGGCGGCGGCGGAAGATTTCCTCGGCGAGAAGGTGACAAAGGCCGTCATCACCGTGCCGGCGTACTTCAACGACGCGCAGCGGCAGGCCACCAAACAGGCGGGTGAAATCGCCGGTTTGGAAGTGGTCCGCATCATCAACGAGCCGACAGCGGCAGCGCTGGCCTACGGGTTGGATAAAAAGAGCGACGAGACCATCGCTGTCTATGACCTCGGCGGCGGCACGTTCGATATTTCGGTGCTCGAGGTCGGCAGCGGCGTGGTCGAGGTGAAGTCCACGAACGGGGACACGCATCTCGGCGGCGACGACGTGGACCAGCGGATCATGGAGTGGCTGATCGAGGAATTCAAGAAGGAAAACGGGATTGACCTCGGCAAAGACCGCATGGCGCTGCAACGGCTGAAGGAAGCGGCGGAGAAGGCCAAAATCGAGCTTTCGCAGATGATGGAGACGGAGATCAATCTGCCTTTCATCACCGCCGACGCTTCCGGGCCGAAGCACATGCAGATCAAGCTGACGCGCACACGGCTTGAGCAGTTGATGAACGATTTGCTCGAGCGCTCGATGAAGCCGGTGAAGCTGGCGCTCGAGGACGCGAAGCTCTCTCCAACCGACATCAATGAAGTGGTGCTCGTCGGCGGCTCAACCCGTATTCCGAAGGTGCAGGCGCTCGTGCGCACCTTCTTCGGCGGGAAAGAGCCGCACAAGGGGGTGAACCCGGACGAAGTTGTCGCCGTAGGCGCGGCGATTCAGGGCGCGGTGCTAGCGGGCGAGGTGAAGGACATCCTGCTGCTGGACGTGACGCCGCTCTCGCTCGGAGTGGAAACGCTCGGAGGCGTGATGACCGCGCAGATCCCGCGGAACACGACGATCCCGACCCGCAAGGTGGAGACGTATTCGACGGCGGCGGACAACCAGTCGTCGGTGGAAATCCACGTGTTGCAAGGCGAACGCAAGTTCGCGAAGGACAATCGCTCGCTCGGTACCTTCCGTCTGGACGGGATTCCGCCGGCGCCGCGCGGGGTGCCGCAGATCGAAGTGACGTTTGATATCGACGCGAACGGCATCCTGAACGTTTCGGCGAAAGACAAGGCCACCAACAAGGAGCAGAAGATCACCATCACCGCGTCCACGGGTCTGACCAAGGATGAGGCCGAGAAGATGCGGCAGGAGGCCGAGTCGCACACCGAAGACGACCGCCGCCGGCTTGAGGAAGTGGAGTCGCGCAACCGGCTGGACGGCATGGTCTATCAGGCCGAAAAGATGGTCCGCGAAAACCGCGAGAAGCTGGCCGAAGCGGACCTCAAGGCGCGGAAGGCCATGAACGAAGGCGGCATGGCGCGGCTGCGCTCGGCGTCGGAGAATCTGGAGCGCTCGCTGCACAAAATCGCCGAAACGCTCTACCAGGCGACGCAAGCCGCGGGCGCGGCGGGTTCGACGGGCGCTTCCGGAGCAGGTCAGGCCGGAGGCGCAGGTGCCGGCTCGGGCGGGAGTGCGCCAGGGGGCAAGCAAGGCGACGTGATTGACGCCGAGTACGTGGACGTGGACGAAACGAAGCGTCCGAACTGAGAACGCGCAGGCAAAGACCGTAGGGGCGCGCTAGATCGCGCCCCTGCGGCTCGCATCGAGTCACAATGCCGACAACCACCAAGACTGATTATTACGAAATGCTGGGCGTGCCGCGCAAGGCCAGCTCGAAAGACATCCGCACGGCGTTTCGCAAGCTGGCGCGCAAATACCATCCGGACTTGAATCCCGGCGACAAAGCCTCGGAAGAAAAATTCAAGCAGATCCAGGAAGCCTACGACGTCCTATCTGATTCGAAGAAGCGGCAGATGTACGACCAGTACGGCTTCTATAGCGAGAATTTTCCGGGAGGCGCTCCGCCGGACTCGGGAGAAGCCGGCGGCGTGCATTTCGATTTCGGCGGGTTCGATTTCGGCGGCGCTGGCGGGACGAGTTTCCGCGATCTATTCAGCCAATTCTTCCGCGGCGGCCGCGGCGCGGGCATGGAGCCGGAGAGCGAGGCAGGTGGCGACCTGGAATACCAGATCGAGATCGACTTCTGGGATGCCGTGCGCGGCGCGGTCAAAAAGCTTTCGATTACGCGGCTGGATGCGTGCCAGACCTGCCTGGGCACGGGAGCAATCGGCACGCCGCAGACGTGCACAGCCTGCGGAGGCACGGGCACGATCCAACAGTCGGCCGGCAAGATGCGCTTCAACGTGCCATGCACGCGCTGCGGCGGAACCGGCAAGCTGCGTACGGCTTGCCGCGCGTGCGGCGGGGAAGGTCGCGTGCGGCGCACGGAGACGATCGAAGTGCGGATTCCCGTGGGCGTGGCGAGCGGTTCGCGCGTGCGCGTCCCAGGGAAAGGCAACGCAGGCACGATGGGCGCGCCGGCCGGCGACCTCTACCTGCGCGTGGAGGTGAGGCCGCATCCGTTCTTCGAACGGCGTGGCGATGACCTCTACACCACTGTGCCGGTGACGGTGATGGAAGCGACGCTGGGAGCGAAGATTGAAGTGCCGACAATCGACGGGCGCGCCGTTGTGCGCATCCCTCCGGGAACGAACAGCGGGCAGACGCTTCGCCTGCGCGAAAAAGGCATTCCGAGCGCGCGGAATGGCCGGCGGGGCGATCAGTACGTGGCAGTGCAGGTGGTGGTGCCGAAACCGACCGACGAACGCGTGCGCAAACTGATGCACGAACTGGGGAACATCGCCGGTGAGGATCCGCGCAAGGATGTGTTTGCAAAGGCGGGCGTGTAAGCGAACACCATGTCACCACGAGGAAAGAGACGCGCAAAGGCCGGCTACATGATCAGCGCCGTGGCCGAGCTGTACAAGCTGCATCCGCAGACGCTGCGGCTCTACGAGCGCGTCGGCTTGCTGAAGCCGTCGCGGTCGCAGGGCAATACTCGGCTCTATACGAATGAAGACCTCGAGCGGCTCGAAGTGATTCTCACGCTGGCGCGGGACATGGGCGTGAACCTCGCGGGAATCGAAATCATTTTGAACATGCGCGAGAAGATGGTGGAGATGGAGCGGCAGATGCAGGACTTCGCGCGCGTCGTTCAGGAAGAGCTGTCGCGCGTGGCGGCGCGCCCCGCCGCATCGGTCTCGCGCCACGCGATTGTGCCGGCACGGTCGCAGGCGCGCTAACCTTGGCGCGCCGTGCTCTGTTCCCCGCGCAATTCGAGACAAAGAACACAGGGTGAAGTCTCTACCCTTTGCACAGCTTTCCACATGGCCGAAGGCTTGCTCAGCGCATCGTGTGCTCGTATGCTGTCGCCATGGCGCTCGAGAATTGTCCCCACTGCCGAGGAACGGGCTGGAAGATGGTGCCGCGCGAAAACACCGCGGGCAACGTGGCGGTTGTGTGCGAGTGTGGCGCGGGGGAGCGTGCGGGCCGCGTGTTCGAACGGACGCGCATTCCGAAGCGCTATGAGCACTGCGACTTTGAGAGTTTCGTGACCGACCTCGCCGACGGCGCGAAGTACACGCCCGAGGCTGCCCGCTCGCTCCAGCAGGCGAAGCTGCTGGCGCAAGCGTTCGTGCGCGATTACCCAGGAGCAAGCGAGGCAGGGCTGCTGTTCATGGGGCCTTCCGGCGTCGGCAAAACGCACCTCGCGGTCGCCGCGCTCAAGGAGTTGGTGAGGCGCGGGCATGGCGGTCTTTTCTGCGATTACCGTGAATTGCTGAAGGATATCCAGGCCAGTTACAACGCGGAAAGTCAGACGACCGAGATGGCCATCCTTGATCCGGTGCGGTCAGCGGAAATTTTGGTGCTGGATGATCTGGGAGCGAGCAAACCCTCGGCGTGGGTGCTGGACATCATCGGACTGATCCTGAATGGGCGCTACAACGAGCGGCGCGTGACCATTCTCACGACGAATTATTTTGACGACGTCAGCGGGGCCGAAGCCACGCGCCTGCCTTCCGGGCAGCGCGTCGCCGTGCGCGAAGACACGTTAGCCGATCGAATCGGCGCGCGAATACGCTCGCGGCTGTACGAGATGTGCCGTACGGTCGAGCTTTTTGCGCCCGATTTTCGCCGCGAAGTGCGCACCGCCGGCCGGGGGCGCATGTAGGGCTGCGTTCCGGCAGGCCGGAGCGCTGATTGGAACATTTTTCACGATTCACGTATGATTGCAGTTTGCGTCGTGGCCTAGCGACGCGGCTGTGGGTCCCTGGCTTTGTCGGGGGAGCCGCGCAGACCGGCCGCGACCGATCGGAGCCCTCATGAAAGCCGGCATTCACCCCGACTATCACAAAATCCTCGTGCATTGCGCCTGCGGGCACACCTTCGAGACGCGCTCGACCATCAAGGGCGAGCGGATGAACGTGGAAATCTGCTCGAATTGCCATCCGTTTTTTACCGGCAAGCAGAAGCTGGTGGACACGGCGGGGCGCGTCGAGCGCTTCCAGAAGAAATACGCGAACGCGAAGGCTGCCAAGAAATAGTCCCTCGCGGGAGATCCCTCGAGAATTTCCTGAATTCGGTTGGACGAGCGCCACCGAGAGGGACCCGTGTGCGTGCGAGCGCGCGAGCGTGTAGAATGAGCTTCTACCGTGGCCACGCAACCCCGCATGAGCGAAACTCCGCGCTCCAGCGAACTCATCGAAACGGCCCCACCGCGCGTCACGCTGCGCAACGCTTTCGCGCATCCGTTTGATTCGGCGATCGCCGCGGCCCGCACCTGCTATTCACCGCGGCTGATCGGGCCGGAAGAGATCAGCGACAAGCAGCGCGTGAACATCGGCGCGGCGACATTCTACGGCGGACATCACACCGTTTATCAGCACCCGCATTTCGAGTTCGGGCTTGAAAACATCAGCCGGCAGTTCGTTTGGTCGTTCCTGCACGCGCATCCGTTTTACAACTCCGAGCAGCAGAGCCAGCGCTACGTGCGGCTCGACCGCGCGCAGGCCTACGTGCCGCCGCTCTCTGAGCGCTTCGGCGCGGCAGAGCGCGCCATTTACGAGCGCGCCGTGGGGCGCGCCTGGGAAGCGTACCGCGAGCTTTCTTCACTGCTTCGGAATGAGGCGCGGGCGATCCTGGGAGATATCTGGCATCTCGGGACGATGTCGCACGCGAAACGCGTACAAAAGGTGGAGCGCGCCGCAGAAAAGCGCGCGATCGAGATTGCGCGCTATGTTTTGCCCGTGGCGGCGTTTACGACCATGGTGCACACGATTTCCGGGATCGTGCTGCACCGCCTGTGGCGCATGAGTGCGGCATCGGACACCCCGGGCGAGGCGCGGCAAGTGATTGGAGAGATGGTTGCGTGCGTACGCGGGGTCGATCCGCAGTTTTTCGACCGCTTCGACACAGCGCCGCTGGAATGCGAGGAGCTCCCGGAATGGAATCACGCGCCTGTGGGGGCGAACTCCGGCAAGGCGTTCGCGAAGGAGTTCGACGCGCGGCTTAATGGCCACACGTCGCGGCTGATCGATTATTCGCCGAACGCCCCGCGCGTGATCGCGGAAGCGTATCGCGCAGTGGTGGGATTGACGGAGACGCAATGCAGCGACGCCGAGGCGATCGACCGGCTGTTGAATCCCGCGAGGAATCCGTACCGGCTGCAAACGCTGAACATCGGCGTGCATGCGCCGATGATGCGCGCGCTCCAGCACGCGAACTACACGTTCGCCAAGAAGATCAGCCATACCGCCGACAGCCAGGACCAGCGGCACCGCATGGTGCCCGGCTCGCGGCCGCTGTTGACGCTGGCCGACACCCGCGACCCGGACTTCATCACTCCGATGCTCGTCAACGGAAACGTGCGGGCGAAAGAGATCCATGAGTGCACGATGCGCGAAGCCTGGGCTGCGAAAAATGAGCTGCTGGACCGCGGAGTGCCGCCGGAAATCGCTCTGTACCTCCTGCCGAACGCGAAAGCCATCCGGCTGGTGGAAAGTGGCTCGCTGCTGCATCTTCTCCACAAATGGACGATGCGGACATGCTTCAACGCCCAGGAGGAGATTTACCAGGCGTCGATCGAAGAGGTTGCGCAACTCGCGGAAGCGCAGCCCGAGCTCGCGCGGTATATCGGCCCGCCGTGCCATTTGCGCGCGGGCATCACGACACCCATCTGCACGGAAGGCTCGCACTTCTGCGGCGTAAAAGTGTGGCTGGATTTTCCGAACATCGCCCGGCGAATCTAACCCGGCGCGGCAGCCTCGCGTACTACTTGGCTGCTTGGGTCTGCGGGACCTTCTTCTTCGTACTGGCGGCGCTATTTTCCAGCGATCATCATTGGAGGTATGGGAACTGGTTGGGGCTCGGAATCTTCTCCGCGTACTTCCTGGGGCTCGCCCGCGGATGGCCTTCGGTCCTGCTCTTTGCCTACCTCCTTCGAGCGGGAGCTCGTTTGATGAAATCGCAATCGGCCCGCCAGTGGATGCTTGGCGGGGCAGGCCTGAGCTTGTTCTTCGGTCTATGCGCGTACTTCCTGCCAAGACCCTGGATGGAACGATCGGAATGGCTGGCATTTGTCACTCAGCTTTTCGAACTAGAAGGAGAAAGTAACCTCGCTCTGGGAGGCCGCATATCCCTCTTGAGTCTTCTCTTCACGGTCTTCGCCGGAATAACGACTGCGTACTTGCTCTTTTGCATTGACCGGGCCTTCGGGCAGCGGTACGAAAGATCAATGCGCCAGGAGGGAACTTGACGAAATTTAACTCGCGTGGCTGCGCTGTTCTCGCCTCGTTGCTAACGATGGTTCACCCGGCGCTCGGGTATGAAGCGCCTCTTTCGGAGACGACGGTGCGCGAAGCGTATTTTCTTGGCCAGCGCAACGATGAGACGATGGCGCGTTTTCTCGACACTTACGCGAAGCATCTTCCTCCGCCGAAAACCGGACCATACATCGCCAAAGTTCAGGTGTTGACTCCCTTTGCCCAGGTGGTCGACGTTTCGCGGCAGCGGACGTCCGGTTATAGCGCGCAGCAAGCGGCGATCGACTACCGCGCGCGGCGCGACACCATTCGGCTCTTGGCAGAAATCCAGCTTACCGCTACGTACGGTCCTTACCTAGCGCAACCGCCGAAAGAACGCTCCGGTGCAGCAAGCGGTGTTTCCCTCCGCCCGAGCGACTTTTGGAGGGATTTCCAGATTCGATTCTCTCAGGGCGATGATGCGATTGCGCCGCGAAACGTGCATGGCGAGCCTACCTATATGATCAGCGAAGAGGGCGGCGCGACCTTGAGTGGCGCCATCGTTTGGGAGGAGTTTGATGCCCGAGAGGTAAAGTCCGACCAGGCCACAGTGGAGATTGATACGCCCGACGGCCAACGTGTCGCCGTGGAGTTCGATCTGACGAAGCTGCGCTAGTGCCGTTCCAACTATTTGGGCCGAACGCTCAATTGGCGTTGGCGCACTGAGTCCCGCAAGACTATCTCCTAATACTTGGTGGAAGAAGTTGGAACGGCGCTAGCTGCGCCAACGGAGGGTCACAGGCCCGTCCATCGGGTGGACCATGGGCGCGCCGGTGCGGCGGGACTCGAGCAGGTTGGCCTTCAGCGCGAAGTACCACTTCGCGGGGCGGTCGGCGTCGTCAATCAGCATCAGGTGCGGATTGTGCTTGAGGCCTTGGGCTTGTCGAATCATCGTCTGCTGGTCCTGCCACAGGAACCGCTTGCCGAAAAAATGAAAAATCGGCAGGACGAGGGGCGCGGCCCACAGGAAAAGATTCCACGCCGCGACGAAATCGATGCGGCAGAGGTCGCGGCGGATGGGGGTCACCGTGGCGCGGCTGGAAAACCAGAGATTGCCGCTGCGAATTTCCTCCAGCCGCATACTCGGAAGCACAAAATCAATCATCGTCGTGGTCGGCTCGCCGGTCAAGCGGCGCAGGATCTTGTACGGCGCGCTGTTGGAAGACGGTGCGTGCGGGCTCATGCGAAAGCCGTTCGGGATGGGCTCGAAACGCTTTTCTTTTTTCGTGAATGCTGCGGCGGCTGCGCCACCACCACGATTGGTGGACAAACGGTCCGTGCGCGGGATCCATCAGGCCGATAATGCCGTGGTCAATGTGCGTGGGCAGCTCGCAGGCGAGATGCGTGATGCGGTATTTCTCGCTGAAAACGGGCAGCACCGGCGCTGGCGGCAAAGTCTCCGGCAGGCCCGCCTCGGCGGGCAGGCGCGAATTCGGCGCCGTCGTAAAGACCCAAACGAAGCCATCGCGCTCCTCGCAGGGATAATGCCCGGCAAAAATGCGGTCAACCTTTAGCTTGTCCTGACTGGTCAGCGAAGGGATCTCAAGGCAGCGGCCCGAGCAGGCATCAAAGCGCCACCCGTGATAGCTGCACTCCAGGTTTTCTCCGTCGAAATGACCGTACGAAAGCGGCATGCCACGGTGCGGACAGGAATCGCGCATCGCGAAAGCGCGCCCGTCTTTTGTGCGGCCGATCACGAGCGGGACTTCGAGTAGCATTGCCGCCGCGAGTCTGTTGCCGCGAATTTGGCTGCTCCGGAGGGCGGGGTACCAGAAATCCCATAGAAAGCCAGGATCGGAAACAGCCCCGGGTTCGCGCTCGGAGGCGTTCTGCGGCTCTTCGGTCGCGTGGACAATCTGGCGTGTAGCTTCACTCATCGTCGTGCAGGCATCGTAGTACACGCCGCGGCATGCGGGCAATGTCACCGATGGTTCCCTGCCGCATCCAAAGGAAATGAGTGTATAATCAAAATATGCTCTGCGCGTTCTATTAGCCGACCCGCCGTACGCCCGATCCATCGGGCGCCAAAGCTGCTTTTCCATTCCTCCGGTTTCGACAATCACCAGTCAAAGTCTTAGGTTTGAGGGATCGCCATGGCTGTTCTGACATTATCGGAAAAACTCGATCAACTCGGTGCGCGTTATGACGAGCTGACGCAGCAGCTTTCCACACCGGACGCGGTGTCGGACTCGGCGCGCTTTCAAAGGCTCGCCAAGCAGCACGCCGAGCTGGAAGAGATTGTCGCGAAGCACCGCGAATACAAGCAGATCGAGAAGGACCTCGCGGGGGCGCGCCAGATGGTGCTCGAAGCCGAAGACGCGGAGATGAAGCAACTCGCGCACGAAGAAGAAAAGCACCTGGCCGCGCGCAAGGAAGCGGTCGAGCGGGAGCTCAAGCTGCTGCTTCTTCCCAAGGACCCGATCGACGAGAAGAACGTGTTGCTCGAAATTCGCGCCGGGACGGGCGGGGACGAGGCCGCGCTCTTCGCTGGCGAGCTTTTCCGCATGTATTCGCGCTACGCGGAGACGCAGGGATGGAAGGTGGAAGTGCTCGAAAGCTCGCCGTCGTCGCTCGGCGGGCTGAAGGAAATCGTCGCCGCCATTCAGGGGCAGAAAGTGTATTCCAGACTGAAGTACGAGAGCGGCGTACATCGCGTGCAGCGCGTGCCGGAAACGGAGCAGCAGGGGCGCATCCATACCTCCGCGGCCACGGTTGCCGTGCTGCCGGAAGCGGACGAAATTGACATCAAGATCGAGCCGAAAGATTTGCGCATTGACACGTTTTGTTCTTCGGGCCCGGGCGGGCAGTCGGTGAACACGACGTACTCGGCGGTGCGCATCACGCATATTCCGACGGGGCTGGTCGTATCGCAGCAGGACGAGAAGTCGCAGATCAAAAACAAGTCCAAAGCCATGCGCGTGCTTCGCGCGCGGCTGTATGAAATGGAGCAGGAGAAGCAGCACGCGGCGATTGCCGCGGAGCGCCGCGGCCAGATCAAGACCGGCGACCGCTCCGAAAAGATCCGCACGTACAATTTTCCGCAGAACCGCGTGACCGACCACCGCATCGGCTTGACGCTTCATCAGTTGACCGAGGTCATGGACGGAAAGCTCGGGCCGCTCGTGGAAGGGCTCGTTACACACTACGAAGCCGGGCGCCTCAAGCGGGAACTTGCTGAGGCATAATCCCTCGAGGGAGGTGTGCCATGCTTACACGGCCCGGAGCAGGTCCTGGTTGCGGGTGGATGAGACAAATCAACGAAAAAGTCACTCGGACGGGCCAGGAATCGGAAACCGCACCGCGGTGGTGGAAGCGGTATTGGTTGATTTACGGCTCCTTTATGTTTCTTTGGCTTTTGGTTCTCGCACCGCTGCTCCGCCATTCGGTTCCTCCGGTAGCCAGCCCAATCCAGAACTATGAATCGGAAACACGCATCGCCGGACTGCCGCTATGGGCTCGCGGCTCAACGCCACGCGGCATTATCGCTATCGGCGGGCGGCCCATCGGGCTTGTCGCGATCGGGGGTCTCCCTGTGGGAATCATTGCCGTCGGGGGCGTGGGTGTCGGAGTATTTTGCTTCGGCGGGCTTGCGGTGGGACTGCTCGCATTGGGTGGTGGCGCGGTGGGATGGTGGTCCTTGGCCGGCGGGGCTCTCGGCTACTACGCGTTTGGCGGACTCGCCGTCGGCGGCTACGCCTATGCGGGCAATGGCGTTGCGTTGGGCTATTACGAAGCGAGCGGGCGACAGAAGGAAAAGCTTTGGGGATGAAGAGCGATATCACAACACCTGCGGATGTGCGCGCCGCGCTGAAAGATGGCATCGCGCAGCTCCGCAGGGCGCAGGTTCCGTCCTACACCCTGGCGGCTGAGCTGCTGCTGATGCACGCCTTGGGGCGGGACCGCGCGTGGATCTACGCGCATCCGGATGACGCGATTCCCGATGAAGCGGCGCAGAGCTATTCCGCGCTGATTGCGCGGCGCGCGGCGGGCGAGCCAACCCAGCATCTGACGGGCAAGCAGGAATTCTGGACCCTTGAGTTCGAGGTCACGCCCGACGTTCTAATTCCGCGCCCCGAGACGGAACATCTAATCGAGGTTGCGCTCGACCGGCTTGGGCTCCGCGAAGTTCGGCTGGGCCGCTCGCAAGAGACGCCGGGCGACGGCCTGCTGATCGCCGATGTCGGCACCGGCTCCGGCTGCATCGTTGTGGTGCTGGCGAAAGAACTTCCCGGTGCGAGATTCTTCGCGACGGACCTCTCTGCCGCCGCCTTGGCGGTCGCTCGCCGCAATGCCGCTCGCCATTCCGTCTCCGACCGTATCCATTTCCTCGAATCGAATCTGTTGGAAAAACTCTCCAGCGTAGGGGCGCAGCATGCTGCGCCGCTACGGAAACATGCATCCGGTATGCGCAATCGCGAGTCACGAATCACGAGTTACGAATCACGCCCCTTCGACGTCATCGTCAGCAATCCGCCCTATATCGGCCGCCGCGAAGCCTCCGCGCTTCCCCGCGAAGTGCGCGAACATGAGCCGGAAGTCGCCCTCTACGGCGGCGCGGAGGGCTACGAGCTTTATCCCGAGTTGATCGCGCAAGCCGCTGCAAAATTGAAGCCGGGTGGGCTGCTTGTGCTCGAACTTGGGCACAACAGCTTGCCCGCCGTTCGGCCGCTCTTCGACGGCCCTGTTTGGACCGACGTAAGTGTCACCAACGATCTCGCCGGTATCCCCCGCGTCCTCGCTGCCGAGCGACCCGTGTCCACTCTTCTTTGTACTTGACTAGTCTTAAGAGGCTTTGTATGCTCTTGAGTGTGAGGAGGGTATTTATGAAGCTCTTAGTATTTGAGGGCGCGCCAGGTGAGATTGCTGACCTGCTCGAGAGAATGCCGCATCTGAATACACCGGGACTTCCGTCCAATGGCTCGGGCGCGAACGCAAACTCATCACTCGTTAGTCCGAAGGTCGCGGTTTGGACACGAGAAAGAGTGACCGAAATGTGGAATTGTCTCTACGGTGCTCAGCGAAAGCTCGTTCAGCTCATTCTGGATAAAGGTGGGAAAGTAGATGTTGCCGATGCACAAAAGCATCTCGGTTTTGGCCGGGGCCCGAAAATTGCTGGCGTGTTGTCCAGCATCACTCGGAATGCCCGCAGGATCACGAAATACAAGGAGGCTCGCTTTGTCGAGGATTGGATCGACGAGAAGCATCATTCTTGGGGGTATCGCCTTCCACAGCATATTCTAGCGACACTACAAAGTGTTGCATCGAAAAAGTAGAACGGTAAGCAGTTGCACTTGGGGCCATTAGTTGCCCATGTTTTCCGAGGAGGGTGAGCTATGAAGCAGACAGGGACGCATCTATGGACCAAAAGGCATGGCAAACAAAGGGCAAAAGTAGGGATCGCAGTGGGCCGAAAGAGGGTTCAGATACACATCGAGATCCTTCCCGAAGTTGCGGAACGTCTTTACAGACAACTTCGAAGGAAATTCGGGAATCGCTAAGGAACGCGAGCAATTGCAGGGACGGAAAGCCGACTGAAAGCTCTGAACATGCCAGACCTGGCGCGATTCCGAGCCAAGCACGGCCCTCTCAAGGAGCAATCCGCTCTTGCGCGAGCCGCCATTCTGCACGTGGACATGGATGCCTTTTTTGTCTCTGTGGAATTGCTCGAGCGGCCCGAATTGCGCGGCAAACCCGTCGTCGTGGGCGGCCGCCCCGATCAACGCGGTGTGGTCTCCGCGGCGAGTTACGAAGCGCGCAGATTCGGAATCCAATCGGCGATGCCGCTGCGCACGGCGGGCCGGCTCTGCCCCCATGCGGTATTTCTCGACGGCAATCATGCGAAATACGCGGAATGGAGCGACTGCGTCGCCGCTATCCTCGCGAAGTATTCGCCGATCGTAGAAATGGTCTCAATCGACGAAGCGTATCTCGATCTGGCGGGCACGGAGCGGCTCCACGGGCCGCCGCTCGCGGCTGCTCACCATCTCTTGCGCGAAGTCACGAACGGGACAGGCTTGCCCTGCTCCGGCGGTCTGGCCGCCACGCGGCTGCTCGCCAAGGTGGCTTCCGATCAGGCCAAGCCGCGCGGCCTGCTGTGGGTGACTCCCGGAAGCGAGCAGCGATTCCTCGCTCCGCTCCCGGTGCGGAAGATTCCGGGGATCGGCGAAGTGACGGAGAAGGCCTTGTACGCTCTCGGCGTCGAAACCACCGGCCAGCTCGCCGCGTTGCCTTTCGAGAGGCTTGAAAAAATCTTCGGCCAGTGGGGCGCGGCGCTCTATCGCAAAGCCCGCGGCGGCGATTCCTATGAGTTCGTCATCGACGCGGAGCCGAAGTCCATCTCACACAATCACACCTTCGCGGAAGACACGGAGGACACCGAAGCGCTCGAGGCCATGCTGAGTTTGCTTTCCCAAAAAGCGTGCAAGCGCCTTCGCGAGGCGAGCCTAGAAGCGCGGACGCTCACTTTGACGATCCGATACGCTGGCTTCGACACGCGCACGCGGTCCCACACGCTTGCCGTGCCCGTGCGCTTCGATGTCGACATTTTTCGCATCTTTCTGGCTCTGTTCCGCGCGCATCGTGACCCGCGGCGCAAGGTGCGCCTTTTGGGCGCCGCTTTGAGTGGTTTCACGCATAGCGCGCAGCAGCTCGATCTCCTCGACCACGTCCGCCGTGAAAAACTGGCGAAGCTCACGCGCGCTGCCGACCGGCTTCGCGACCGCTTCGGCTTCGGTGCCGTGCAGTTCGGCGGCTCGCTCCGCCGCGACGAGTCCTGAAGCGCGGCCCCAGCGCCGAAATGCCCTATACTTTTCCGCTATGAACGCTTCCAGCCCAGCCCAACCCGAATCCGTTCGCGAGCGCCCGCCCCTGCTCGAGCGCGTGCGCGACTTCTGGCGGCGCGTCAGCGAGGGCCGCCAGATTGGCGATCTCTGGGCGCAATTCACGGCGGACGCCCGCGCCACCTACGGCTTCTATTCGCGCGAAGTGGACTGGGACGCGGCGGATAAGAAAACCGGCTTACAGCGGGCGCTTCACATCGCGCGGGGATTCTTCTGGGCGCTGCTGCTGAAGCTCTCACCGGCGCGGCGCGTCCTCCTCCTCATCGCACTCGGGATGCTGGTTTTGTCCGGCCTGCACGTGAAGTTTGGAAGCGAGGCGAATCTTGATATCAATTTTCAATTTCTCGCGACGCTCTTGTTCTTCTTCCTTCTGGTGCTGGAGCTGGCTGACCGCGTGGCGATGAAGCGCGACCTGGAAATCGCGAGAGAGATTCAGACTTGGCTGGTTCCTTCCTCGCCGCCGGAGATTCCCGGCGCCGAAATGGCCTTCGCCGCGCGGGCGCAGAACACGGTCGCGGGCGACTATTATGATGCGTTTTATCCCACCGCGAGCGCCGCGGACGGAGGCAAGCTGCTCGTTGTAGTCGCGGATGTCGCGGGAAAGAGCGTTCCGGCGGCGCTGCTCATGGCCACGCTGCAAGCGAGCCTGCGGACCATCGCGGGCGAGGGCGCATCTCTTGAGGAGATGGTCACACGGCTCAACCGCTACACCTGCGGTCACAGCCTCGGTGGCCTGCGCTTCACGACGGCGGTGCTCGCCGAATATGATCCCACGACGCGCGCCATCCAGTATGTGAATGCCGGACACAACCCGCCGGTGCTCCGTCGAAACTCTGGTGATTTGGAATTTTTCCGCACCGGCGGACTCCCGCTGGGGATTGCCGCATCCAGCTCCCATCAGACTGCCCGCGTCGAACTCCACCCCGGCGATGCTCTCGTCCTGTACACCGATGGCGTTGTGGAAGCGTTCGATGAAGGCGGCAAGGAATTCGGCGAAGACCGCTGGTTCGCGGCGATCCGCGGACTTCCGCAGGCGGATGCACCGAGTATGCTGCGGCATCTGATGCAGCGTGTGGATGAGTTTGTGGGCCGGACGCGCCAGTCGGATGACATCACCTGCCTCGTTCTCCGCGTGAGAAGTTGACCGCTTGCGGTCACCCTTGAATTGACCGCTTGCGGCGTTTACGCGGACGAAATCGGGGCGGTCACACTGGCAAGGAACTGTCCGGTCTGCGAGACTTCCGTTCCCGCTTTCCCCGGGCCTGGCGCATAATTCAAGCATGAGCGGTCGAGAGCTTGCTCTCCAGGTATCCCGGCGCCTCCGCGAACAGGGGTTTCAGGCGCTGTTTGTCGGCGGGTGTGTGCGCGACCTGGTCCTTGGCCGCGAGCCTGCCGATTTCGATGTGGCAACCGACGCCACGCCCGATCAAGTTCTGGCTCTCTTCCCGAACAGCCTTGCCGTGGGCGCGCAATTTGGTGTTGTAGTCGTCGTCGACGGCGAGCACAGAGTGGAAGTCGCGACCTTTCGATCCGACGTGGGTTACTCCGACGGGCGCCATCCGGACCGAGTCGCGTATGCGCGGAGCGCGCAGGAGGACGTGCAACGCCGCGACTTCACGATCAACGGCCTTCTGATGAATCCTGAGAGCGGCGAAATCTTGGACTACGTAGGCGGCAGAGCTGACCTGAAGACATGCCTGATCCGCGCCATCGGCGAGCCCAGCCGGCGCTTCGCCGAGGACAAACTACGCATGCTGCGCGCGGTCCGATTCGCGGCGCGCTTCGGTTACGCGATCGAAGCTGGAACCTTTGCGGCGATTCACGATCACGCGGCGGAAGTTCCTCGGATCTCAGCGGAACGCATGCGCGAGGAATTGACCAAGCTCCTCACGGAAGGCGCCGCGCGGCGCGGCTTTGAGCTGCTGGACGAAACCGGTTTGCTGGAGCAAGTGCTCCCGGAAGTTTCGCGCATGAAGGGGGTGGAGCAGCCGCCCCAGTTTCACCCCGAAGGGGACGTTTGGATTCACACGCGCATGATGCTCGAAATGCTTCCGGCGGGGTGTTCGCCGACCCTGGCGTGGGGCGCGCTGTTCCACGACGTCGGAAAGCCGCCGACCTTCGTGCCCGAATCGGTTACCGGCTCACGGATTCGGTTCGACGGCCACGTTGAGGTCGGCGCGAGGATGGCCGAGGAGATTTGCCGGCGATTGCGCTTCTCCAACGAAGACACGGATCAAGTTGTGGCGCTCGTTTCCAATCATCTGCGTTTCAAGGATGTCCCCCAGATGCGGCCGGCGACGCTGAAGCGCTTTGTACGGCTTCCGCGATTTGCGGAACATCTCGAACTGCACCGGCTGGATTGCCTGTCGAGCCATCGCAATCTGGGGACGCATGACTTCGTCCGTAGATTTCTGGAAGAGACGCCGGAGGAACAGGTTCGCCCCGCCCGGCTGATCACGGGCGACGACCTCCTCGAACTGGGTCTCACTCCTGGGCCACGGTTTGCCGAGATCTTGAAGGCGGTCGAGGATGCCCAGCTCGATAGTCAACTAACGAGCAAAGGGGAGGCTATGGAATGGGTGCGGCGGCATTTCGTTGAGCACAGTTTGGGTTCAGGAAAATCGTAATCCATTCATAATAAACGACAAAGTAGAACTTGCCAAGGCTGCTGCCCTGGTGTATACTTTAGCGTTGGACGCTAAGATTTTCTGCCTACTCTGTTGAAGCTCTGTATCCTTTTACGGCAATCGGCATCCAACTGCTTGTAGCGCCGATTCAGACTTTGTGGTGCTGTAGGTGAACGTATGGCTGAGAAAAGAATAGCAGTGCCGGAGATTCTTCCCCTGCTGCCGGTGCGAGACACCGTGCTCTTTCCGGGCGCCGTGCTGCCTCTAACGGTGGGCCGGGAAACATCGTTGGCGTTGGTGAACTCTCTCAACACCGAAGAGAAATACATCGGAGTCGTGGCCCAACTTGATCCCCGTGTGGAGGACCCTTCGGCTGCGGACCTGCACAACGTCGGCACGATGGCAAAGGTCCACAAGACTGTGAAAATGCCGAATGGAAATGTTGTCGTCTTCCTCGAAGGCATCGCACGCTTCCGGGTGGATGAGGTGATCGGTTTCCGTCCATTCCTCCGCGCCCGCGTGGTGGCCGAGCCGGACATTTTGGGCGAGCGTGACAGCGAGCTGGAGGCACTGCATCGCAATGCGCAGGAAATGTTTCGGGATGTCGTGAGCCACTCGCCACAGCTCTCGGATGAGCTGCAGTCGGTCGCTCTCAACATTGAAGACCCTGGCCGCTTGGCCGACTTCATCGCCGGCACTCTGCCGTCGCTTTCGACGCTGCTGCGCCAGGAACTGCTCGAAACGGCCAGCGTCCGCAAGCGGCTCGAGACGCTGATTCGCGAACTCTCCAAGGAGCTCGAAGTCCTGGAGTTGCGCTCGAAGATTCAAGAACAGGTGCAGGAGCAGGTTGGCCAGAGCCAGCGGGAATATCTCCTGCGCGAGCAGATGAAGGCGATTCAAAAAGAACTCGGCGAGTCCGACGACGGCGCGCAGGAGGTCGACGAGCTGCGCAAAAAAGTAGAAGAAACGGGCATGCCGGCCGAAGCCAAGAAAGAATGTGAGCGCGAATTGAAGCGCCTCGCCAAAATGACGCCGGCATCCGCTGAATACATGGTTTCGCGCACCTACCTTGAATGGATGACTTCGCTGCCGTGGACCAAATCTTCCGGCAGCGCGGACATCGATATCGCCAGGGCGCGCGAGATTCTCGACGAAGACCATTACGACATCGAGAAGGTGAAGGAGCGCGTCCTCGATTACCTCGCGGTGAAAAAACTTCAGCCGGGAATGAAAGGCCCGATACTGTGCTTTGTCGGCCCTCCGGGCGTGGGCAAAACCTCGCTTGGCAAATCGATCGCCCGCGCGCTGGGCCGGAAGTTCGTGCGCATGTCGCTCGGCGGGATGCACGACGAAGCCGAGATCCGCGGCCATCGCAGGACCTACATCGGCGCGCTGCCCGGGCAGATCATTCAGGGCATCCGGCGCGCGGAGACGAACGACCCCGTCTGCATGCTCGATGAAGTGGACAAGCTGGGGCGCGATTTCCGCGGCGATCCCTCCGCAGCCTTGATGGAAGTGCTCGATCCGGAACAAAACGTTGCCTTCCGCGATCATTACCTGGACGTGCCGTTCGATCTATCCAAAGTGCTTTTCATCGCCACGGCGAACTGGATGGATCCCATCCCCGAACCGCTGCGCGACCGCATGGAAATTCTGGAACTCCCGGGTTACACCGGCGAAGAGAAAATCCATATCGCGCGGAAGTACCTGATCCCCAAGCAGGTGGCAGAACATGGCCTGAAGGTGGGCGAGCAGCTTGAATTTACGGATGAGGCGCTGCAGGAGATCATCCACAGCTACACGCGCGAGGCCGGCGTGCGCAACCTGGAGCGCGAAATTGCGACTCTGACCCGCAAACAGGCGCGGCGCATTGCCGAAGGCAATACCGAAAAGCTCTTGGTGACGCCGGAGATTGTGCGCGAGTATCTGGGCGTACCGAAGTTCCGTATCGAAAAAGAAATCGACGAGCGGGTCAAACTGCCGGGCGTCGCGATCGGGCTGGTGTGGACTCCCGTGGGCGGGGACATCGTGTTCATCGAAGCCAGCCGCATGCGCGGCGGAAAACAGTTCACCATGACCGGCCATTTGGGCGAGGTCATGCAGGAATCCATGACCGCGGCGCTTACTTGGGTTCGCTCCAACGGCGAGCGCTACGGAATCGATGCGGATTTCTTCCGCAAGCAGGACATCCACATCCATGTTCCATCGGGAGCCGTTCCGAAGGACGGTCCATCTGCCGGTGCGGCGATGGTGACGGCGCTGGTCAGCCTGCTTAGCGGACGACCGGTCCGCGACCGCGTAGCCATGACAGGAGAATTGACGCTTTCTGGCGTCGTGTTGCCGGTCGGGGGGATCAAGGAGAAGGTGCTGGGCGCAAAGCGGGCGGGCATCCGGGAAGTCCTTCTCCCCGCGGACAACGAACCAAACGTCGTTGCAGACCTTCCAGCACATTTGCTCGGCGACATGAAGATCACCTACGTGCGCACGCTCGACGAAGTACTTGAACATGCTCTCTCGAAGGAGCCCGTCGTCACGCCTTTGGGAACGCCATCGGAGCGGGGCGCAAAGAGGACTGGCCCGGAAAGCCCGCGCGCCATCCACTGACACGCGAACATCGCAGAGACAATCCAGGCCCGGTGAACGCGCCGGGCCTTTTCTTTTTGGCTTGCCCGGGGCAGCGCGCTGCACGACTCCTGCTACCATGGAACCTTCATGTCCATGGCGAAACGCCCGGCGCGGGATTTGGCAACTGAACTTGCGGCGGAAATTGTCGCCGCCCTGCAGAGAGAGCGGCCGATTCCTCGGTTCGTGGACTCCTATGTCGTCGAACACGGCCGCCATGCATTGCAGGCGCATCCTACGCGTTATCGCGAGCTGCTCGCTCTGCTCAACCGCGAGGCCCTTCTGGCGATGACGCTGCGCGCACTGGAGGAAGAAGCGTCCTTGGCGCGCCAGTCGGCCGGAAAGCGCCGGAACGCGGGCAATCCGCAGGCTTTCCGCCGCAACTTCCTCACTTCGCTCGCGCGGCTGCAAAAGTGGAGTGCGGGAGACGCACTGGATTTTCAGGCAGAATTGCGGATTTATGAGGACTTGTTCACGCGCAGTCCCGGAGCCAGACGCGCACGCAAGGCCTACGAGGCCGCCGACCACCCGTTTGTGGACCGCTGCGCAATCCTCCTGGACCCGCCATTCATCGAGCAAGCGCGCATCGCGGCGAGCCGCGCGCTCGCAGAGCTGGAATCGCTGGCGACTGCCTTGACCGCAAATCTTCTCGGCGGCCCACCGCACTGACCGCCCGCACGGACCGCCGGCTATTACTTGTGTGACGTCGCGCCGGAAAACAATTGCTGCCAAGCCAGGGCGGCTCCGTTTCTCTAGAACGCGACCTCGGTGATGGCAAAGGATTCCGCCACTGAGGCCAGGCACCTACTTCAGGAAATCTTCTCCACCTGGACCGCAGTTCCGTAGGCCAGGACTTCCGTCACGCCGCTCATCACCTCGGTCGCGTCATAGCGCATGGCTACCACGGCGTTTGCGCCGTGTTCCGCCGCGTGCTGGAGCAGCAGTTCGTACGCATCCTGGCGCGCTTGTTCGCACAGGTCCGTGAGGATG
Organism: Acidobacteriota bacterium; assembly: GCA_003224195.1. Classification (GTDB taxonomy): domain Bacteria; phylum Acidobacteriota; class Terriglobia; order Acidiferrales; family UBA7541; genus Acidiferrum. The sequence continues at coordinate 22,233 of QHYP01000118.1, forward strand.
GTGATGTTGCCGCCGAAAAACGTTTGCACCGCGGCTCCCAGGTTTCCAATCACGCTGCGCGAGCGGACGATAATGCCGCGCACAATGCCAAAATTCCGGACGATCCGGTATCCGGGCAATTCCATCGCTGAAGTCACCATCGTCGAGTCCACGCGGCCTGGCATGAGATTCTCCTCCTTGGAAGGCGTTTACCGCTGCGATTCTACCGGTATTGACGAACCGTGCGCGACCCTTTTCCCTCTGCTATTCTCCTCATGACGTGATCCAGCTCTTTTATCTTCTGGCGGCGTTGCAGATCCTGTTCGGCCTCTACCTCATCTACGAGGGGATTCGATGGATTGGTTATGCCCGGCGGCGATTGCTTCGGCATTCCGGCTTCTACGCGCCACGAGTGGCCGTGCTCTGCCCCTGCAAGGGAACTGAGCCGGGGCTCGAAGCCAATCTGACCGCTCTGTGCGAATTCGACTACAGCAACTTCAATTACGAGATCTTCTTCATTCTGGCATCGCAGGACGACGCGGCCTATTCCGCGCTGCGGCGCCTTGCCGAGCGCTCGAGGGCAAAAGCGCATATCGTCATCGCCGGACTCCCGGAAGGGTGCGGCGAAAAGGTGCACAATCTTCGCGGCGCGGTGCAGCAGTTGCCGGAGGAATTCGAGGCGCTCGTCTTCGCGGATTCCGACGGGCGTCCCGGCCGCCACTGGCTGCAGAAACTGGTCGCGCCGCTGGGCGATGGCAGGGTGGGCGCGGCCACGACAATGCGGTGGTTCCTGCCGAATCGAGAGAATCTCGCCACAGCTTTTTTGGCCGCCTGGAATGCTCCGATCGTGACGCTGCTTGGCGAGAACCGCAGGAACTTCTGCTGGGGCGGCGGCACAGCGATCCGGCGCAGCGTGTTCGAGCAAGCGAACGTGCTTGAAGAGTGGCAGAATTCGGTGAGCGACGATTATTCCCTGACGCGCGCCCTCGAGCACATCGGCCGGCCGATCGTCTTCGTGCCGGAATGCCTGACGGTATCTTTGGCGGCGACCGGCTTTGCGGAGCTGATGGAATTTACGAATCGCCAGATTGTCATCACTCGCGTCTATGCGCCGTGGTTGTGGTATCGGGCGGCGGCCACTCACGGACTCTATTGCCTGACGCTGGCGCTGGGCGTTTACGCAACTCTGGAGACGGTGTTGGCGTCCAGGCCGGCCTTCCAGCTCCTCGCTCTGACCTTCCTCCCCGTGCTGCTTTCTGTCATTCGCGGCGCGCTGCGCTTGAGCGCATTAACCGAGGTCTTGCCCGTATGGAAG
>QHYP01000119.1:0-4714 GCA_003224195.1 Acidobacteriota bacterium
ATCGTGTGAAATCCCTCGGCGCGGAGGTCTTTGATCATTTGCTCGAAAGTAGGAAAGTACTGACGGTTGATGGTGAAGGGGCGATAGCCGTCCTGATAATCGATATCCAGGTAGATGACGTCGGCAGGGATCTTTTTCTCGCGGAGCGTTTTCGCAATCTCGCGGACACGAGCTTCGGGATAGTAGCTGTAGCGGCATTGCTGATAGCCGAGGGACCAGTAAGGTGGCAGCGGCGTGCGGCCGACGAGCGCGGTGAACTCTTCGAGGATTTTCTTCGGCTCGGGTCCGGCAAAAAAGTAGTAGTTCAGCTCGCCACGTTCGGCGCCAATCGAGAGCGTTCCCGGTGCGCCAATGCCAAAGTCGAAATTCGTGCGATAGGTGTTGTCGAAGAAAAGGCCGTAGGAAAGGCCTTTGCGCAGTCCGATGAAGAAGGGAATCGCTTTGTAAATGGGATCCGTGGACTCCTGCCAGCCATAAGCGTCGGTGTTCCAAAGGGTGAAAGCACGGTTGCGGCGGTCCATTGGACCGGGTTTGTCACCGAGGCCAACGTAAACTTCGTCTTCGGGCATCTGCTTCCACATGCGGACGCGAGGCGCGTCCCAGGACATGGGAAGGGAAGGCTCATCGGCCAAGAGAACGTTGCCGGCAGCGTCGAGGAAGCTGATGAGCAGGGGAGATTTCTGAACCTTTACGCGGATGCGGCCGGCGCCAAGGAGAACTTCGCTTCTCGATTCCTGAATTTGGACCGCTGGCGGTTCGGGGGCTTCAATCACCGCCCAGGACAGGTCTTTGACAAAGTGACCATCCGGCGCGACGCGGACGCGGATGACACCCTCGCGAAAGGCGGCGATGCGCACGCGCGATTTGCCCGCGGTCAGTTCGATGCCGTCCTTGAGTTTTTCCACGCGCTGGACCGCGCCGATGTGCTGCCAGCCTTGCGTCCAGGCCGGCGCGCAGAAGAGGAGCGACGTGGCCGCGAGGGCTCCCGCGCAACGAACGGATCCGGACATGACGAACCTCCTGACCAAGCGGCGAGCCAATGTTCAAAAAATGCGTTGGCTTTTGCGCCTTCCATGCGGCGGCGGACCGCGTCCAAGACGCGGCAGCGCAGAGCCTTATCGGAGCCGTAGAGGCCGAGCCAGTAAGGCATGTGGAGTTCGAGAGGCAAGCGGGCGCATTCGAGTTTGGGCGCGCCCCGCAAGCGGAAAAAGCCCTGCTGGAAGAGCACGCGCAAAACTTTTTCGCGCAGCAGGGCCTCGGCCCGCGCATCGTCGAGCGCGTCCTGAAGGTGATTTCGTGTCTCCAGATCTTCGCACTGGCTCCGGTCTGGAATGGCGGGGAACTCGAATAGGTCCAGGGAGCCATCCACGGCATCGAGCGCAAAGATGCGCTCGTGCTTCGCGCCTCCCATTTCATAGCGCACGCGATAGAGATGGTAGGGTACGTAAACATCCGCGAGGCGCTGCAGCGGACCATTGCGCAACCGCCAGAAGAGACCGCGAAGCCCGCCCAAGTTGAAGACGCGCAGCGCCTCCTGCTGCGTGACGTTCGGCCGGAGCGTTCGGATGGTCGCTTGCGTCATCCAGCCGGCCTCACCGGAAATAGAACCACAAGCCGACCACGGTGGCTAGCAGGACGCCAGTAAATGCCACATTGATCAAATGTTCAGTGCGCGTTTCCTTTTGCAGATGGGCCGTGTGCACTTCGGCTGTGTCCAGCTTCTCGGCCACAGTGGCAAAAGTCAGCCCGGCGAGTTTTCTGCGCTCGGGCGCGGGATACATCATGCTCACACCGACCAGCACAAGCGTGCAGACGACGAACATCAGGATTGCGTAGTGCAGAAAATTCATGTCCACAAGCCACCGAATCGCGCCGGAATCGTAGTGCCGCGTCTTGTCGAGCAACTCGAAGATGAATCGGACTGCGCCGAGAACAAATCCGACCAAAAGCGAGCTGATGGCTCCCTGCCCGTTCAGTCGCGGCCACAGGATGCCGAAGATGAAGCACGCCGCAATCGGAGGGCTGATGTAACCCTGGACGCTTTGCAGATAAATGTAAAGCTGCGAGCTAAGCAGATGGATGAATGGTACCCAGAGGATGCCGAGAATGACCATCGCGCCCGTGGCGAGTCGGCCGAAAAACACGAGCTGCCGCTCGGTCGCGTCGGGCTTGAATTTCTTGTAGAAGTCCAGCGTCACCATGGTCGAGGCGGAGTTGAACACTGAGCTCATCGCGCCCATAAGGGCCGCGAGCAGAGCGGCGATCATGAGTCCGACCAGCCCCGCGGGAAGCAGGTTCACAATCAACGTCGGATAAGCGATGTCGCCGTTGGTGACATGCCCGCCCACGACCTTGAAAAGCTGCGGATAAAGCGCGAAGGCGATCAGGCCCGGCATGACGAGGAGAAAGACGGGAGAAATCTTCAGGAAGCCGGCGAAGATGGTGCCGGCTTTGGCATGACCCTCGTCTTTTGCCGAGAGCACGCGCTGCACGATGACTTGATCCGTGCACCAGTACCAGATGCCCAGGATGGGTGCGCCGAAGAAGATTCCCGTCCAGGGGAATTCGGCGTGACTCATTGGTTTGACCATGTGGAAGTAGTCCGCCGGGACGGCGGCCCGAAGGCCGGCGAAGCCGCCGACCTTATCCATGCCGATGACGGTGAGCGCAATTGCACCGGCGAGAAGGATAAGCGTTTGCACAAGGTCGGTGTAGATCACTGCGGCAAGGCCGCCGGCGATCGTGTAGATGCCCGTGGCAACAACCAGAATGATTGCTGCCGTGAGCGGGCTCCAGCCAACGACGCGTTCGAGGACCACGGCGGCGGCGTATAGATGCACCGAGATTTTCGTGAAGATGTACGCGATAACGGAAATGCTCGCCAGATAGGTGGCGCAGTGGCGGTTGAAGCGCCGCTCGAGGAACTCCGGCATCGTGAACACGTTGGAACGCAGATAGAACGGGACAAAAACCCAGCCGAGGATCAGCAGAATCAGGCACGCCAGCCATTCAAAGGCGCCGACGGGAAGACCGGAGGTTGCGCCGGAACCCGCGAGACCGATGAAGTGCTCGGTCGAGATGTTGGAAACGAAAAGCGACGCGCCGATGGCGAACCAGCCGACATTGCGGCTCGCCAGGAAGTAGTCCTCCGAGGTGCGCTCCTTGCGGGAGAAGTAGAAGCCGATCCCAAACACGAGCGCGAAGTAGATGCCAATGATGACGAGGTCGATGGTGGCGAGCGTTCGGTGGGTCACGGCCACAGCCGAAGCGAAGAGCATCAATGCCTCCTCTGAGGCGGAGAAATTGAGCGAGCGGAGTCTATAAGAGCCGCTGCGGAGTTGCAACGTTCCATTCACACTTCCGCAGTCGGCGCCGTACCGGCCTCTCCTCGGTGCAAGAAAAGCACCAATACAATCATCGCCGAGATCGCCAGCGCGACCAGGCTGAATCCCGCGCGGAGTCCGCCGAAGTGCGTGGAAAGCGTACCGACGAGCTTGGGAAGGACGGCACCGCCGAAGCTGGCGGCTCCAAAGGCCAAGCTGCGCCAACCGGAGGCGGACTCGTCGGTAAATTGGGTCAGCCAGGCGACGAGTATGGGAAAGATGGTGGAACAGCCCGCGCCGGCGAGCACAAGCGCAAGGGCGAGCACGGCAGTGTCATGGGCGATGATCCATAGAAGGGAGGCCACGAACGCGAGCGTGAGGCCGGAGAGCGCGAGCGTTTTCTCCGAAAGGAAGCGCAGAGCGGCTGGCGCGGAGGCGCGGCCAAGCAAGAGCGTGGCCCAGAAGAAGGAGGGCATGAGGGCGGCCACGCCCCCTCGGAATCCGGCCATTTCGAGGGCCATGGCGCCAGCCCAGCCGGAAAAAGAAGTTTCCGTTCCTACGTAGAGAAAAAACAGGGGAACGAATAGCGCAAGTGCGGTGACGAGCCGCGGCGAGAGCGATGCGCGGGCATGTGGCCCAGATGCGGCGGGGGTGGATTCGGCACGAGGGATCTCAACCATTACGAACGAGAGAGCGAATGCAACCAGAGCTGCAGTGAGACCCCACAGAAAAAAATCCAGATGATGGCGGCGCTCGCCGAAAGCGACCAGGAACGGACATAGGACCGCGCCGATGCCCCAGGTGAAATTCAGGAGATTGAGGCGAGCAGCGCGTTTTTTCGGATCGCCGGCGGCAACGGCGAGATTGCTCGCGGGAGTGACGAGACCATAGCCGAATCCGGCAGTAAAGATGCCGAGCTGCGCGAGGCGAAGGGCGGGCGCTCCGAGAAGAGCCACTCCGAAGCCCATGAGGGCGTAGCCACCGATTAATGCGAAGCGCGGACCATAACGGCGCGCGAGCAGACCGTAAAGGATAACGCCGAGGACGGAACCGCAGAATTGTGCGGTGAAGAAAAAGCCGGCTTGCGAATCGTTGAGGAGCCATTTTGCGGAAAGAGCCGGGAGTGTCGGACCGAGAATGACAGTGAAGACGCCGTTACCGACAAATCCGGCGAAAACGGCGCGCTGAAAAGCGGCGGAAGAGCCGCGCGCTGGAGACGTGAGGGGTGAAGAAGTCACGATGCGGCGGGAGCGGTGCTGGCTCGCACGATCAGTTCGGGCTCGACGGTGATGATCTTCGGGTAGGGCGATCGAGCTGGCGCGTTGATGCGCCGCAGCAGCGTCTCCGCCGCGAGGACGCCCATCTCGCGCAACGGCTGGCGCACCGTGGTG
>QHYP01000119.1:4760-12159 GCA_003224195.1 Acidobacteriota bacterium
CCTCGCGCAGTGCGCGAATGGCGCCGATGGCGGAGATATCGTTGAAGGCGAACAGCGCAGTGAACGGCTCCTGCCGCGCGAGGAGCTGGCGCGTCACTTCATAACCGAGTCCCGGCGATGCGGAATCGCCGTGGAGCTGCGCCGTGAGGCGCTCGCAGATTGGCAGACCAAGCCGGTTCCCTGCATCTGTGATCGCCTTCCAACGCACCGCCGTGTCCGAACTGAACTCCTGACCCTTGATGAAGGCGATTTTCCGATGACCGAGCCGGTGGAGATGTTCGAGGGCGAGTATCGCTGCGCGCTCGTGGTTCAGGACGATGTTGGTTACGCCCGGGACTTCGCGATGCCCCGAAACGGCCACGAGCGGCACGGGCGCGCCTTCCTGGCAGATCGTGTCGACAGCAATCAGCCCCTCGACGGCGCGAGCGTGCAGAATGCGCGGGTATTCTTCCAGCAAATCGCTGCGGTGGCGATGGCTCACCACGAAATAGAAGTAACCTTCCTGCAAAAGGTGATCTTCGATGCCGGACATGACCAGCGAGGCATAGCCTTCACTGATTTCCGGAACGACCACACCGATGGTGAAGCTGCGCTGCTTGCGCAAAGAGCGGGCCATGAAATTTGGACGATAGTTCAACTCGCGAGCGGCGGCGCGGACGCGCTCCTGCGTGCGTGCGGGAATGGATTTCGCGGAGGGGGAGCGATTGATGACAAGAGAAACGGTCGCGGGAGAAAGGCCGAGATGCTCGGCCAGCGCCTTCAGGCTCACGGCCTGCGGCGGGCGCTCGGAACGGAGAATAGAAGCTGCACCAGGCTTCGAACGGGGCATTGGAGTTGACCGCTATGCGGTCACACATAACGTTGACCGCTGCGCGGTCACACATTATTTTGTGCGCGTAGTCTCGCACAAGGCGCGGCCGCGGGCAAGGGCCGAGGGGGGATTTTCGGCGGCAGAAAAATCTGCTTGACAAGTCCTTGAGGGCGGGTATTGAATGCAACGCTGACGCGGGATAAATCGATTTACTGAATCTAGCGGGGTGTTTTTCCCTTCGAGGTGAACCATGCGCACGAGAGCTCTCCTGCTTGCCTTGCTCTTTTCACTGCTTGCCGTCAACGCTCACGCCCAGTTCAAGGCCAGCCTTCAGGGTACTGTAACTGACCCGAATGGCGCCGCCGTAGCGGGCGCGAAGGTGAATATCACTGAACAGAGCACAGGGCTTAGTCGTGAGACTTTGACTAGCGATCAGGGTTTCTATCGAATCTCTGAACTGCCGCCGGGCCGCTACACCGTCACCGTGCAAGCCGCAGGTTTCAAACAATCCATTTCTAAAGATGTGGACGTGAAGGCGGAGGAGCCGCGCGGGTTCGACGTTACGGTTCAAGTGGGCGCGGTTCAGGAGGAGGTTACGGTCACCGCATCCGCCGAAGCTCTCCACACGGAAAATGCGAACACTGGCACTACAGTTTCGTCGGATGAAATTAATCGTTTGCCCCAGGCGGGCCGCGACCCCTATGAGCTCCTGCGACTGACCCCGGGTGTCTTTGGGGACGGGTCCCGCGGAGGCGGCGGCGGTGTTAACAATCTGCCGAACTCCACGGGTCCTGGGGGGTCAAATAGTTCGCTTTTTCAGACGGAGAACTCGGTCCAAGTCGTGGCTAACGGGCAGCGTCAGGACACTAACGTTTTCACGATCGACGGCGTAAGCGTAAACAGCCTGCAGTATGGCGGAACCGCAGTAATTACGCCGAACCAGGAATCTGTCGAGGAAATCACGGTCCTATCGAATTCATATACTGCCGAGGACGGACGCGGCTCAGGTGCGCAGGTCAAGGTCGTTTCGAAAAGCGGCACGAACAACTTCCATGGCAGTGGTTTCTTCAAGTACCAAGATCCGAATTGGAACGCATTCAACAAATATGGCGGACCGAATAATGCGCCGCCAACCCGGGTGAATAACAACTTCCGGCAATTCGGCGGGAGCCTCGGCGGGCCAATTTATAAGGACAAGTTTTTCTTCTTTTTCTCCTACGAGGGCCTGCGACGTCACGGCAATGATGTCTCCAGTCCCACGTGGGTTGAGACGCCCGAATTCCGTCAGCTGGTAGCGGCTGATCGCCCAGGAAGCATCGCGGCGAAGATATTGACTTCGGCTGGAGTCGTTCCCCGGATCGCAAGCATTTTAACTCCGACCTGCGCGCTGGCAGGAATCAGCACTCCAGCGGGTGCCCCCCCGCAGTGCCAGGTCGTCAGCGGCGGCCTGGACATCGGCTCTCCATCGGGAACGACCGGACAGTACCTACCCTTCACGGGCCCGAACGCCAATCAGGTAGGCAGTGGGCAGATCGGCGCCGGCTTGGACGGAATTCCCGATCTTGAGTATGCTACCCTCTTTTTGCCGAGCACGACCAGCGGAAACCAGTATAACGGGCGTCTGGATTACAACCTCGGGCGCAACCAATTCTCCTACAGCACCTATTTCACTCTCTTCAACGACCTTGGCCCAGATGCGGCGGGCCGTAGCCGCCCGCAGCAGGACCTCAATAAGCAGCCGATCAATCAAGTCCAGGCGTTCTCGTTCATCCGGACGTTTTCTCTGAGTCTGCTGAATGAATTTCGCATCAACTTCACGCGTTTCAACTTCAATCAGATCGCGACAAGCGGGAACGTCAATTTTGGCATTCCAAGGATCAAGATTGAGGGGTACAACTTCAGCCAGGATTTTTGGGGTCCGCCGCAGGCTTCCACGACGCCAGCAGTGTTTGTGGAGAATACTTACAACATCCGGGACACAGTGACCAAAAATCTACGGAATCATGCTTTTCGTATGGGCCTCGACATGAGCCCTGAACAGAACAACAACAACCTGAGCGGCATGGCGCGGCCGCTGTATGTCATGCATTTGATTTGGAATATGCCCAACGATACGCCGATTTTTGAGCAGATTGACGCCAATCCCCAGACCGGCGGGCCCGCGAATGCGCAACGCTATCTCCGGTCCAAGGATTTTGGGTTGTTCTTCCAAGATGACTGGAAGTTTAAGCCGAACCTGACGCTCAACCTCGGGTTGCGATATGAATACTTCACTCCTCTCAGCGATGCAAAGAATGGCCTGACCGATCTGGTGTTCGGCCTTGCAGGTTCGACGCTGCGACATGTGCGAACGCTCGTCCAACCCACAAGGAGAGATTTTGGGCCGCGACTCGGATTTGCTTGGAGCCCTGCGCGTTTCCACGAGGGTACGGTCGTGCGGGGCGGCTTCGGACTCGTCTTTAACCCACCCGATGATGTGCTCTTCGGTAATGCGGCGTTTAACCCGCCGAGGTATGCGCGGTTTGGTCTGTGTTGCGGAACTTCGGGCGGCACGCTGGGAGGCGATGTTTTCGGGTCACCCTATGCCGGTGGTACGATTCTTTACGAACTCGGCGCCAGCCATGCCTACAACAGCTACCCGCCGAATCCCGCTCTGGCTTTCGGGATCGATCCGAATACCGGCGGTGTTTGCGCCAATACCGCCTGCACGTCGGATCAAGCGGTCGAGATCTACGGTGGCTTGCCCGGCTATCGCGATGCGTATGTCTACATTTATTCCCTGGAGGGTGAACGCCGGCTTCCCTGGGGTCTGATCGCCACCGCTGGCTACCAGGGAAGCGCCTCCCACAAGCTGACTCGCCTGGTGAACCAGAACTTTCTACAGGCGCCCAGCAATTCTTGGACTGCGGTTTATATGCCGACGAGCGACACCAATGCGAACTACAATGCGCTCAATACCCGGATGCGTCGGCAGTTTAAGAGCGGGTTGATGTTCGATCTGCAGTATCGCTACAGTAAAACCATTGACCAACTCTCGAACGAGGGTCCTGGCGCCGTCACCAACCAAACCGATCCGGCGCATCCTCAAACGGAGCATGGGCCATCTGATTTTGACGCCAAACACTTCCTTAACTTCTTTACGCTCTATGACCTTCCGTTTTACCGCAACACGTCGAATTGGACTGGAAAAATCATCGGCGGCTGGCAAGTCAATGGAATTATGACTTGGCACACGGGCTTTCCATGGACGCCGGTGACAGGCCAAATCAACTCCGTTGCGATAACCAGCGCGCAAACGATCAACCCGACTCGCCCGAAGGCGTTGCTGACTCAGCCGGGGCGCGACACTTCAAACGATGCGTTTATCACTCCGGATTTCAATTTCCCGGGAATTGTGAATTCATCAAACTGCAATGCGGCCAACGGGCCGATCGGCGGAACGCCCTTCTTCTCCATTTGTCCTCCTCCGGGCGCGCCCGGAATCGGCCGCAATTCGTTCCGCGGCCCCCGCTACTTCAACATTGACATGAGCTTCGTCAAAAAGTTCGGACTACCTCATCTTGGGCTCCTCGGTGAGAACGCGAATGTCGAGCTGCGCGGGAATTTCTTCAACATAATCAACAAGCTCAACTTGCAGCCATTCACGTTTGGTACGGACAATACCAAAGTCGAGAGTGCCTTATTTGGCCGGTCGCCGGGTGGGCTGTCCGGCCGTGTGATTGAGTTCCAGGCGAGGTTCTCTTTCTAACGAGGCAGTGACTCACTCCCTAGAGGGCGGCGGAATGTCGAGGGCCCGCCACCCTCGAACACTCTGTCCTTCCCGGAGAAGTGCTCCATGACCACTCGCCGGCTTTCCCTGGGCTCTGCTTCGCTGCTTTTTGTTGCCGTCATTTCCACATGGGCGGCATGGACGCAACCGTTCCCGGCAGGAGCGCAGTCCGCTCCATCCAGCGCCGAAACGATCGTGGTGGACGCCAATGCCCCGTCGCATCCGTTTCCGCATTTCTGGGAAAAAATGTTCGGCTCGGGACGTGCCATTCTCAGTCTGCGCGAGGGCTACCGCCACGATTTGCGCGAGGCGAAGCGCATCACCGGTTTCGAGTACGTGCGCTTCCACGCCATCTTTCACGACGAGCTAGGTCTCTACGACGAGGACCCCAGCGGTAAGCCTATCCTCAATTTTTCTTACGTGGACCAGATTTACGACGGCTTGCTCGAAAACCACGCGCGCCCATTTGTCGAGCTGAGCTTCATGCCGCGCAAGCTGGCCTCTGATCCCGTCGCGTCGCATCCGTTTTGGTACAAACCGGACGTTACGCCACCGAAGGATTGGGACAAGTGGGAGCAGCTTATCGAGAATTTCGCGCGGCATCTCGTGCAGCGCTACGGCGAAGACGAGGTCGCGAAATGGTATTTCGAGGTCTGGAACGAGCCCAACATTGATTTCTGGGCCGGTGATCCGAAGGAGTCCACCTATTACGAGCTTTACGATCGCGCTGCCCGGGCCATTAAGCGCGTCGGCCCGCGTCTACGCGTCGGCGGACCCTCGACCGCCCAAGCGGCCTGGGCGGATCGCTTCCTCGCGCACTGCAAGGAGAAAAACGTTCCGGTAGACTTTGTCTCCACGCATGTGTACGGCAATGACCGCGCGGAAGACGTCTTTGGAACGCACGAAAACATTCCGCGCACGCAAATGGTCTGCCGCGCGGTGAAGAAAGTCCACGACCAGATTGCGGCGTCGGCGTTTCCCAAGATGCCGCTCATCTGGAGCGAATTCAATGCCAGCTACATGAACGAGCCCGCGGTGACGGACGCGCCGTTCATGGCCCCGTGGATGGCGGATACGATTCGCCAGTGTGATGGGCTGACGGAAATGATGAGTTACTGGACGTTTTCGGACGTGTTCGAAGAACAGGGAGTGGTGAAGCAGCCATTCTACGGGGGGTTCGGGCTGCTGGCGGCCGGTAACATTCCAAAGACGTCATTCAACGCGTTTGCGCTGCTTCACCAACTGGGAAGCACACGGCTGGACGTGAGTTCCGATTCCGCGCTGGTCACGCGGCGCGCAGACGGCTCGCTCGTTGTGGCCGTCTGGAATCTCTTCCAGCCCGAAGAGCCCGGGGCGCCGAAAACCGTGACACTGCGCTTCCAGGGATTGCCGGGCGCGAAAACCGTGCGCGTCACGATTCTCGATCACGACCACGGCTCGCCGCTGCCCGCGTATGAAAAGATGGGCCGGCCACAATTCCCGACGCTTGAGCAGCTTCAGACGCTGCGGAAAGCCGCGGCTTTACCCGCGGCTGAATCGCGCGCGATCCGCGACGGCAAGTTAACTCTTACACTCGCGCCGCAAGCGCTGGCTCTGGTTCAAATCGCCAAATAGAGCGAAGCCTCACGCGGCGGACGACGTGGTAAGAATCTAAGCAGGCTGGAATCCGGCAAGGCTCATCCCATTCTGTGCGTCAGGATCCTTCATAAACGTGCTCCACACGAAGCCTGTCCGCTGATTCTCCGCCATGAGAATCGAAATCCCCACGTCAATCCCGATGACGTCCGCGTCATACCAGCCGCTCAGTGGGTTGAAGGCATCCACGTAGCCGTAGCGCTGCCACGCCTGCGGGTAATGCCCGCGGATCCACCGCAGCACCTGAATCGCCTGTGTGAAGAGAAATGGCAGCGAGCCCGCCGTGGCGCATGGCACGATGCTTCCGTCAATGGGGCCGATCGTCGGCGGCCCACCCCAGGCCACATAGCCATTCTTGGAGTCTGAAGAGCTGATGCCCCAGAGGTTGTCGCTGTAATCCGAAAATTGCGGCGCGAGCGACAGGCAGAACAGCCGATGCGCCGTTGTCGCCTTGATGGAATTCTGAAAGTAATCGGCGAAGGCGTCTTTCTTGTTCCGGAAATCGAACCAGGCATGTGAATACTGGTGTGTGAAGAGAGGTGTATTCGGCGAGGAAATGTAAGTTAGTCCTTGGTAGGAGAAGCGCCTGCCAACTCGACGCCGGAATCGCAAACGCCGCGTTGGGCGACGCCATTGCCAGCAGATAGAGCATCATCAGCTCGGAATAAGTATCCCAGCGGGTCTGGAGAAAGTTGCTCTCGGGCGTCCAGCCTTGTGAAAACGTCGTTCCGCCGTTGAGCATCCACGGCCAGTTCACGCGCTCGTAGATCTGCGTCGCCAGTCCGGGAATTTGTGGGTCTTGCGAAAAATGCTGCCGACACATCAACACGCCGCAAAGCAAGATGGAGGTGTCAATCGAGGACACTTCGGAATTGAACGCGCGCGCTCCCGTGGTCATGTCCACGAAGTGGTAGAAGAAGCCGTTCATTCCAAGTGGCTGCATCGTGTTCAGCAGGAAATTGAGCGTTGCAAGGACGCGAGCCGAAATGTCCGCGCTCGGCTGATAGCCGCGCTGATCGCCAATGCACAGCGCTGTCAACCCGAAGCCTGTCGCCGCGATGCTGGAAACCGTCCGCGTATCGTTGCCCGCGGCCAGCGCGCGATCTTTCACCTGACCCGTATTCGGGTCGGCCTGTTCCCAGAAGAATAGGAACCCTGCTTTTTCGATGTCCTCCATGAGTTGA
>QHYP01000119.1:12175-12743 GCA_003224195.1 Acidobacteriota bacterium
TCCGTTCCCGGATAGCCGTCTCCCGGAGGCGCGCTCGTCGAGCTCCCGCCGCAGCCCGCTAGAATCCGCGCAAGGCAAACGAGCGAAGAGGCTCCGGCGGCTTTTCCAAGCTTGCGGAAAAGTTCGCGCCGCGTCCAGGAATCAGCCAACTTGCACTTCCTCCTCATTCCACATGGCCCTCACGTGCTCGATCGCCGTTGGACGAGTCTGTGACTGCACCGCGTGGAAGCCGGCGCGCTCCATGCCGCGTCGCGCTTCTTCATTTTTCATGAACGTTTCCCAGACGAATCCGCTGCGGGCGTTCTCCGCCATGACCAACGAGATTCCCAGATCAAGGCCGATTACATCCGGATCGTACCAGTCCGTCAGCGGATTGAACGCATCCACGAATCCGTAGCGTTTCCAAGCCTTTTCCTCGAATTTCACGCGCAAGTTTTGCAGTACGCGGATGGCGTCGCGCGGAAGAAATGGCAGCGAGCCGGCGGCGGTGCAGGGAACGACGCTGCCGTCAAGCGGTCCAATCGGTGGCGGACCTCCCCAGGCGACGTAGCCGTGCGCCGAGTCGGAC
>QHYP01000120.1:0-650 GCA_003224195.1 Acidobacteriota bacterium
GCCAGCGGCTGGAGCAGGCCGTGCGGCCCCACGCGATAAGGTCCCCAGCGCGACTGAATGTGCGCGACCACTTTGCGCTCGAACCAGGTCAGATAGGCGTCGAGCGGCAGGATTACAAACAGCAGGACGATGATCTTGAGGATCGTCACAATCCAGAACGCGTGCTGGGCGAAAAACGCGCTCACGGTTTCACTCCGGCCTCCGGGAGAGACTCCATCATCGCGCAGTAGCGCCCCAGCGTGCCGCTGGTGAAGAGCGTGTCTCGCGCCGATGAAATCAGGCCGGCAGGTACGTAGGAGGGCGCATGGCCGTTGTGCGGCGCGCTCATGCGGGTGAGTTCTGCGCCTCCAGTGAGCAAGCCGGCTTGAGAAACGTCGTAGCCGGGAACGGCCTTCCGAATCTCCTCAAACACGTCTGCGGGCGTCCGGTAGTGGAACGCCTTGCCCGCGCCGAGCTTTTCGAGCTGATGCGAGAGGATGCGCAGCAGATCGAAATCCGTGCGCGCGCCCATCACTTCCGCAGCTTTGCGCAGAAGCTGTACTTCGCCCGCCGTGTTCGTAACCGTGCCGTCTTTTTCATACGCGGAAGCGGTGGGGAAGACGATATCCGCCTGCTGAGCGGTCTCCGTCAAGAAAAGCTCGTGAACAATC
>QHYP01000120.1:667-7465 GCA_003224195.1 Acidobacteriota bacterium
GACTTGGCGTCTTGCCGGGCGCAACAAATGACTTGAAAGGATTTGCGCCCACGACATAGAGAGCTTTGAGTTGGCCCAGCATCGCCGCTTCGAGCATCTGCGGACCAAGCAGGCCGGGCTTCGTTGGAACCGGCGCGCCCCAGAGTCTCCCGAATCCTTCACCAGCGCGCGCGTCATCGAGATGCGCGTAGCCCGGCAAACGATCGGGAAGCAGGCCCATGTCTGCCGCTCCCCGCGAATTCGCGTAATCACCGAGCGCCATGTAGCGCACCCGGCCCGGCAGCTTCGAGCCGAAGACGACAAGATCCGCGACGGCAGCTCCATTGATTTCGGCGCCGAAAAGAACCGCGACCTCCTGTTCCGCTTCGAGTTGCGCCTTGAGTTGCATGAACTGCTCAGTAAGTTCAGTCGGAAGCGTCTCCTGCCCGTTGGCCAGCCAGCGCATTGCGGCGGCTTCCTGACCTGCCTCGATCTTCAGGAATTGCTTTGACTGGCGCTTCAGCTTGATCTCGCGCGCATTGACGATGAACAGTTTCGCGCCGTGGTGCCGTATGCCCGTGCGAATTTGCCAGGCCACCAGGGGACTTTGCTCCGTCGGGTCGTTGCCGATGAGCAGCACAGCCTTCGAGCGATAGAGCCCATCCATCGTCAGCATGGAATCCGCGGCTTTTTCGCCCAGCGAGGTGATCAGCCCCGCATAGTCGGCGGTGCGATGATGGTCGATGTTATTTGTGCCGAACGCGCCGCGGGCGAAGCGCTGCAGGAGGTAGCTTTCCTCGTTGCTCGTGCGGTTCGAGCCGATGAATCCGATGGAATCCGGCCCTCCGGCGTCGAGCGCCTGCTTGAGCCTTTTCGCCGCGGTTTGCGCGGCCTCTTCCCAGGAAACCGGCAGCAGTTTGTCGCCTTTGCGGACCAGCGGTGTGCGCAGGCGCTCGGGATGCTTCGTGAAATCGAAGCCAAAGCGCCCTTTCACGCAGAGAAAATCCTGGTTGATGCCGGAGAGATCGCGGTTATTCGCGCGCAGAATTTCGTGGTTGCGCACGCTGAGCGTTGTCTTGCAGCCGTTCGAGCAGTGCGTGCACACCGTCGAAACGTATTGCATCTCCCACGGCCGCGTCTTGTAGCGGTAGGTGCCGCTCGTAAGCGCGCCGACCGGGCAGATATCTATGCACATGCCGCATTCTTCGCACTCGAGATGATCTTCGCGGTTGGGAATGATCACGCTGAGCGCGCCGCGCTGGCCCACGCCCAGCGCCTTCACGTCCATGCCCTCGTCGCACACGCGCACACAGCGGAAACAGAGGATGCAGCGCGGCGGGTCGTAATACACCAGCTCCGACCACTTCTCTTCGGAGTGGTGCATTTTTTCCTCGACGAAGCGGCTCGAATCCGCGCCGTAGCGGAAAACCATGTCCTGCAATTCGCACTCGCCGCCCTTGTCGCACACCGGACAGTCGAGCGGGTGGTTCGTCAGGAGAAATTCGAGCATGGCCTTGCGCGCTTGCCGCACTTGCTCCGTGTCCGTGCGCACCATCATTCCCTCGGTTGCGACGAGCGTGCAGGCTGTTTGGAGCTTCGGCGCCTTTTCCACTTCCACCAGGCACATGCGGCACGCCGCCTGGAGCGAGAGCCCGGGGTAATAGCAGAACGACGGAACCTCGGTCCCGATTCGCCGCGCCGCTTCGATCAGCAGCGTGCCCGGCGCGACTTCCACGCTCCGGTCGTTGATTTTCAACTTGACGACTTTTTGCTCTGCCATGAGCCGTTACCGCGAGCGGACCAACGCTTCCGCGGATTTGTAAGCGCAGTGTCCGTGCAAATGCTCCTCGAATTCGTGCCGCCACTTCTCGACGATGCTGATTGTCGGCATCGCCGCCGCGTCTCCCAGCGGGCAAAAGGTTTTGCCGAGCATGTTTTTCGCCAGCTCGCCCATCAGGGGGATGTCCTCTGGACGTCCCGCGCCCGCATGGAAACGCTCCAGCATCTTACGCAGCCACGCTGTGCCTTCGCGGCACGGGATGCACCAGCCGCAGGATTCATGCGCGTAAAACTGCATGATGCGCCGCGCGAGGTCCACCATGCAGACGTCTTCATCCACAATGACCATGCCGCCGGAGCCGAGCATCGAGCCTGCTTTTGCCACGGAGTCGTAGTCCATGGGAATGTCGATCTCGTCGGCTTTCAGCAGCGGGCAAGAGCTGCCGCCGGGAATGACCGCCTTGAGTTTCCTGCCGTCTTGCACACCGCCGGCCACCTCTTCGATGAAGCGTTTCATGTTGAAGCCGAGGGGAACTTCGTAGATGCCCGGCTTGCTGATGTTGCCCGAAACGCAGACCAGCCGCGTCCCGCCGTTCTTGCGCGTGCCGCGATTGGCGTAGGCTTCGCCGCCTTCGCGGATGATCGCGGGCACTGCGCTGAGCGTCTCAACGTTGTTGATGATCGTCGGACACCCATACAGTCCGACGATGGCCGGAAACGGCGGCTTGATGCGTGGGTAGCCGCGCTTGCCTTCCAGTGATTCCATCAACGCGGATTCTTCGCCGCACTCGTACGCGCCCGCCCCGGTATGGATCAGCAGATCGAAATCGAATCCGGAACCAAGAATATTTTGGCCAAGATACCCGCGCGAATATGCTTCCTCGATCGCCCGTTCGACGATGTTCAGCACGTAGCGGTATTCCCCGCGAATATAAATGAAACCTTGATGGGCGTTAATCGCCCGCCCGGCGATGATAATGCCTTCGATGAGCTGGTGCGGGTCCATCTCCATCAGCGGCCGGTCTTTGCATGTGCCGGGTTCGGATTCGTCGGCGTTGCAGATGACGTACTTCGGCTTCGGCGAATCCTTCGGCACGAAGGACCATTTCATTCCGGTGGGGAAGCCGGCGCCTCCGCGCCCGCGTAGGTTGGACGTCTTCACCTCTTCGATGATCGCATCGGGCGTCATCTCCGTGACGGCTTTCTTCAGCCCAGCATAGCCCTCATGTTGCACGTACACGTCTATCTTGTGCGAGTCCCGGATGCCCCAGAGCTTGCTGATGAGCGGCGTTTCCGCCGGATGGCGCGGGTGCAGCGCGCCGCTGATCACTTGCACCGGCTCCGGGTTGCGGCCCAAGTCCAGGTATTCGATGATGCGGTCAAAGGCCTCGGTAGTCAGGTTCTCGAAGTAATCGTAATTCACCTGCATGCATGGCGCGCCCGTGCACGCTCCCAGGCATTCGACTTCTTCCAGCGAGAAAACTCCGTCCTGCGTTACTTCCTTGTGCCCGATTTCGAGCCGCCTCTTGGCGTGCTCGAGCAGCCCGTAGCCTCCCTGGAGCATGCAGGAGACGTTCGTGCAGATCTGCACGTGATATTTGCCCAAAGGCTTGCGCCGCAGCATCGAGTAGTACACCAGCGTCTCGGTCACCTGCACCGTGTTGAGATCGAGCCGGCGGGCGATCTCCTCGATCATCTCGTCGCTCACGAAGCCGTGCTCGTCCTGCGCGTACATCAGCATCGGGATGAGTGCGGAGCGTTTCGCTGGATAACTGTTCTGAAGCGTCTCGAATTTCCTCGCGAGCTGTGGTGAAAGTTCCATGAATTCGCTATCCGCGCGCACTTACTAGCGGTCGACTTCTCCCAGAACAATGTCGATCGTGCCGATGCAGGCGATCACGTCCGCGATCAGCCTTCCCTCGATGAGCCTCGGCAAGGCCTGTAGATTGATGTACGAAGGTGCCCGGAAATGCGCTCGCAGCGGCTTCGGCGTGCCGTCGCTGGCGATGAATACGCCGAGTTCCCCGCGCGGCGATTCGATTGTGACGTACGTCTCGCCCGGCGGCGGCGAAAAGCCTTCCGTGAAGATCTTGAAATGGTAGATCAACGCCTCCATTTCCGTTTTCATCTTTTCCCGCTGTGGTGGCACGATGCCGGGCGCGTCGGCTTTGATGGGTCCATCGGCTGGAATTTTGTCCATCGCCTGACGAATGATTTTCAGGCTCTCGCGCATTTCCGCGATGCGGATCAAATAACGTCCGTAGCAATCGGAATCCGTGCGCGTCGGCACGTTGAAGTCGAATTCTTCGTAGCTCGAATACGGGAAAACCTTGCGATTATCGTAGGGGATACCCGCGGCGCGGAGCGTCGGACCGGTCATGCTCATCGCGATTGCGTCGGTGGCGGAGATGTAGCCTACGCCTTTGGTGCGCGCGATCCAGATGCGGTTTTCCGTAAGCAGCGCCTCGTATTCGTCGATGCGGCTCGGCAACATTTGGATCACGCGCCCGACCGACTTCAGCCAACCCGCCGGCGGCTCCAGCGCCAGCCCGCCGATGCGGAAATAGCTGGTCATCATCCGTTGGCCGGAGACCAGCTCGAAAATGTTCAGAATCTCCTCGCGCTCGCGGAAGCAGTACAGGAAGACGGACATGGCGCCGAGGTCGATCGCGTGCGTGCCGAGCCATACCAGGTGCGACTGGATGCGCGTCAGCTCGGTCAAAAGTACGCGGATGTATTGCGCGCGCTTCGGCGCCTCTAAGCCCAATAGCTTTTCCACCGCAAGACAAAAGCCCAGGTTGTTCGAGAGCGGGGCGAGATAGTCGATGCGGTCCGTCAGCGTGATCGCCTGGGAATAGGTCTTCGCTTCGCACGACTTCTCGATGCCCGTGTGGAGATAACCGACGTCAGGAGTGGCCTTCACCACGGTTTCTCCATCCAGCTCGAGGAGCACGCGAAGCACGCCGTGCGTGGACGGGTGCTGCGGTCCCATGTTGAGGACCATGGTCTTGGCCGGGCCTGTGGCTGTCTCGACCGTGGTCATGGTTTGCCTTCGCTCACCACAAATGAACTAACGAAATCCCTCCGTGGGATAATCCTTGCGCAAAGGATGGCCTTCCCAGTCTTCGGGGAGCAGGATGCGCCGCAGCTCCGGGTGGCCATGGAAGCGCACGCCGAAAAGATCGAAGACCTCGCGCTCCATCCAGTTCGCCCCTGGCCATACCGCAATGACCGAATCGACGACGGGATCGTCCCCGGACAGGCAAACGCGCAGGCGAACTTTGTCGCGGCGCGGGATGCTCGTCAGGTGGTAATTCAGCTCGAAGCGCGGCTCGAGCGGGAACCGGTCCACGCAAACAATGTCGGAGAGGAGGTTGAAGTGAAGGGTTGCGTCCTGCCGGCAGCGGTCGGCAGCGCCGCGAATCAGCTCGCGCGGCACAGCGATCGTGATTTCTCCGCAAAATTCGCTGACGCTCTCGACCGCGCGCGCATTCCACTCGCGCAACCGTTGAGCTACAAGATTAGCGTTGGGATCCGCCTGCACCGTCACGTTAGTTTTCCCGGGTAGGGCCACTCAGCGATTCCAGTCGAGGGCGCCCTTCTTCCACAGATAGATGTAACCGACCAACAGGATGGCGATATAAATCACCATCTCTACGAACCCGAACCAGTGCAACTGCCGAAAAACGTACGCCCAGGGATACAGAAAAATCGCCTCTACATCGAACAATATGAAAACCATCGCAATCAAGTAGAACTTCACGGAGAAAGGTTCCCGCGCGTCGCCCGTGGGCTCGATTCCGCACTCGTAGGGAAGCTGCTTGGCGCGGTTGGGCCGCCGCCACCCGACCAGGACCGACGCTGCCGCCAGCGCGCCGGCCAAAATCATCGCCAGAAGGAGGTATAAAACCAGTGGAGCGTAAGCCTGCAAAGGCGAGGCGTTCATGGGCGAAGAGGTATAATAACTTCTGCTCGCCAAGCGGTCAAATGCGTGCGGCGGCGCCAAATGTGGCGAATCGCCTGAAAAATTCCGTGTGAGTCTCCGGCATGGCATTCGGTCACAACAGTAACGTCACGTACAACGAGACCGGTTATCACGTCCAGACCGAAGACCGCGGCCCGAACCATCCTTTCATTGATACGACCGTGTATTGCCATGGCCAGGTGGTCCACCGGCGCACCAACAGTTACTACGACTTGACCCCCCTCACGCCCCAACACGAAACAGTTCTGCGCCAGCGCGTGGAGACGCAACACCGCGGCATCGTCGAGGAGATTCGCTCGGGAGCATTGCAGTTGGCGCCTCCTCCCGACCCTGTGACACCGGTCAAAGTCAGGGCGCCGATCCATGACGAGCGGCAGGCCTGGGAATTACAGTTGGATCTCTTGAACCCCCGCAATTGGCTGACGGCGAATCGAGCCCACCTGGAGCTTGCGGTCCACATCAAAGGAATGGCCGCGGCCGTCTCGGGCGCTCGTGTGACCGCGCGGATCGAAGGAGCAGCCGCGCCCACGGAATTCTCGGCGACGACGGGCCCCGATGGCAATGCCACGCTCGACTTCATCATGCCGCGTCTGGCCAAGCCCGATGCCGCCCTCGTCATCCACGCCACGCAAGGAGCCGCGAGCGCGCAATTGCGCTATCAATTGCGCGCCAGGCCGAAAACTCCCTTCAACGCGGAGGCGCGATGAGCGATTCGCTGGTCATCACCGTAAACGGGGAGCGCCGCGAAATGGCTTCCGGCGCGACCGTACTCGACCTTCTGCGCGAACTCCGGCTCGACTCCGGTCTTGTTGCGATCGAGCGCAATCAAGAGATTCTTCCGCGCGCGCGATGGATGGACTCGCGGATCCAGCCCGACGACTCCTTCGAGATCGTCCACTTTGTCGGCGGGGGATAACTCTAGCGTCCTGTCTCTGAAGCTCGCCGACAAAATTTGCCGCCAGAAGCCGTTGTAGGGGCGCGCTTTAGCGCGTCCCCTTTTACGTCACGAACCACTGTTACAGGACACTAGCGGCGATTTCACTCGGGGAGATATT
>QHYP01000120.1:7507-10341 GCA_003224195.1 Acidobacteriota bacterium
CGTTTTCAAATAGGAGCGTGAAATCTTCGAGACGCGCGGCTGGCAGGGAATCCGCTCGATGACGCGGATGCCCGCATTCTCGAGCTGTTTCACTTTTTCCGGATTGTTGGAGAGCAGCCGGATCTTTGATGCGCCCAGTTTCTTCAGGACTTCCGCGGAAAATCGGTACTCGCGTGTGTCGGCCGCGAACCCCAGCGATTCGTTGGCTTCCACGGTGTCCATGCCTCGGTCTTGCAACTCGTAGGCGCGCAGCTTGTTCATCAGCCCGATGCCGCGGCCTTCTTGTGGCAGATAGAGCAAGACCCCGGAACGCGCCCGCCCGATCTTTTCCAGAGAAAGTTCAAGTTGCGCCCGGCAGTCGCAACGCATAGATGTCAGCACGTCCCCGGTCAAACATTGCGAGTGCACGCGCACCAGCGGAATGCCTCCGTTAAGCTGTCCGCGGACCAGAGCGATGGCCTCCTCGTGCGGCCCGCGGCCCTCGAATCCGTAGATCGTGAATCGCCCAAACCGCGTAGGCAGCTCTGCGCGCGCCACAATACGCGCACCGCTGCGCCTCTTCTTCAAGTGATTCGCGGAACCGCGTTTTGCCCTCATCGGAATTATTTAGTATAGCAGCCAGGCGAAAAGCATACGGCGCGCCCCGACGTTTGGGGGCGGGTCAATTCTCCCAGAAGCCTGTTATACGGCCACGAGACTCCGCAACTTCCCAGAACCCCGTTTTCCGGATAGTTTCCGTGTTGCCGGCCACTCGTCCGGAATGTGCCGCGCGCGAACGGCAGGGCCAGGGGATTCGAAGCGCTTGCGAAGGTCAGTGCGAGTCAGCGACGGCGTGCCGCGTTCTTGCCGCGCGCGATTTTCGCGAGCGCCCGCGCATAGGCTGCGATGGTTTCGGGGACGGCCTGGCTATAGACGAACTGCCCTTCGCGGCGGCAGGCGATCAGCCCGGCTTCGCTCAGAATCTTGAGATGGTGAGAGACGGTTGCTGGGGTCACGCCGCGCATCGACACGATCTCGCCACAGTTCATGTGGTTGGTTGCCGAGATGGCCTCAAAGATCCTGAGGCGGGTCTCGTCGCCCAAGGCTTTCGATATTTTCTCAACCTGAGAACGGTCCATACGTTCATCCAAAGTGTAGCGAAGTCATTGCCCTTACCGCCAAAGAGGGCCCTATCTTTCCGCAAAGGAATTCCAGGAACATTATAACCGATTCCTTCGATGTTCATCTAAATATCCAAATCTTGCTGGCGCCCGGAGGGTCGGCATGGATACCCCCGGGGAGAGGGCCAAGCAGAAAGTCTGGCAAAGATAGGGAGACTGACATGAAGAGACTCGAAGGAAAAGTGGCAGTAGTGACTGGCGGTAACAGCGGCATCGGGCTGGCGACGGCCAAGCGCTTGCAGGAAGAAGGCGCAAGAGTAGCCATCTCGGGGCGAAGCAAGAAAACGCTGGATGAGGCAGTGAGAACGATCGGAAACGGCGTGGTGGCAGTGCAGGCGGACGTGGCCAAGCTCACGGACGTAGACAAGCTGTATGCGGAGGTTTCGCAGAAGCTGGGCAGGATAGACGTGTTGTTCGTGAACGCGGGAGTCGCGAAGTTCGCGCCACTTGCCGAGACGTCGGAAAGCGTATACGACGAGCAGTTTGACATCAACATCAAGGGAGCCTACTTCACGATCCAAAAAGCGCTACCACTCCTGAATGACGGCGCGTCCATCATCTTGAACACCAGCGTGGCAGACCGCAAAGGCACGTCGGGCACGAGTGCGTATTCGGCAACGAAAGCTGCGCTGCGATCTCTGGCGAGAACGGCGGCGGCGGAACTGGCGGGGCGCGGCATCCGCGTGAACACAGTTGCGCCGGGGCCGATTGTTACGCCGATCTTTGGAAGGACCGGGCTGTCGAAGGAAGCCGTCGATGAATTCGCCAAGGAAATAGTTACGAAGGTTCCGATGAAGCGGTTTGGACAGCCCGAGGAAGTGGCAGCTGCCGTGGCGTTTTTGGCTTCGCAAGATGCGTCGTACATCACCGGCGTGGAGATCAATGTGGATGGCGGAATGGGGCAGATCTGAATCGCTCGGGCGGCTGGCAGGTCACATAGGGGCGGCCAGCGGCTAATCCTACGCGTAACGCCGGATCCGGACATCCGCAGACGGTAGAGACACTAGTTTTGCCCGAGTGACGGCGTACTCGGAAGTTATTCTGCCAGTTGGGTGCGCTTGCTCGGCACTTGGCTGCCGGTTCTGCGAAACGGGCCAGAAGTCCGGTTCCGGGAAGTTCAATGTTACCCGCCCGACTCACTTAATGAAAAGTCGGCTTGCCGGATAGTGATTCGGTGCCGACACTTTACATTGCGCGGAGGATTGGCTAGCGTTAACCGAAGCGGCCGCGGTTCAGGTCCATGAGAACGATAGGCTCGGTCCAGGATTTGCTCTTCACCCTGATGCTCAAGGTCGGCGTGGCCTCCTCGTTCGCCGCGCTGCTGGTGCGCTGGACGGCGTTTCGCAACGTGCTTTTCACCGAGAACCGCGATCCCGATCAGAAGCTCAAGCTGATGCTCTCCATGGCGCCACCGCTGCTCGTCGGTATCACTCTGCGGCTCGTCGGATATCCGTATCGTTTTGCGGACCTCTCCCTGGAGGGAGCTTTTTTACTCGGCCTTCTGGGAGGCCGCGTGGTGGGCCCGCTGGGCGGCGCGATTGTCACATTGCCCGCGCTCCTGGCGCACGAGTGGCTTGCCATGCCCGCGGCTTCGGCAGCGGGGCTTCTCGGTGGGTTGATCCGGCAAGCGATCCCCAACAAAGAAGACATCTGGAATTTCGGGCCGTTCACTTT
>QHYP01000121.1 GCA_003224195.1 Acidobacteriota bacterium
TTACTGTATCAAAATACGCGCCGGTCGTTTCTGGGCTCTTCATGGAGCCGCCGGGGCTGTTCCATTGCCCGCGGCACGCAACGGGTTTAGACTCGGGGCAACGAAAGGTATTATTTTCACGCGGATGGAAAGTGCAGCGAAGTAGGAGGCAATATGCCTGCAAACGGTCTTGATTCGGGAAGGCGGGCGGCAGCGGTTCTCGTGGTTGTGCTTGGCGCGGCGGCGCTGTGGCGGGGCACAGGCAGCCGTAGCACGGCAGACGCGTCGCAGAAGGTTATGAGCGCCGCGATGGCCGAGGCGCGCGAGCGCGCGGCCGCGAATGATCCCCGGCTGAAAGGCTCCTACCGGTTCGACCGGGGAGGATGGCTCTATGTCCATCTGGAAGGCGAGCCCGGTGCGCTTGGCTACCAGCACGGCTATCTCCTGGCGCCGGAGATTGAAGATGCGTTCGCCGCGGTCCGCGCCCAGATGACGCATTCCACCGAGCGCGATTGGGAGTTCTTCCGCAAAGCGGCGCACGACATGCTCTGGCCCAAAATCGACGCCGAATACCAGCAAGAGCTTCAGGGGATCGTGGACGGTCTGCGCGCGCGCACGGGCTCCAAGCTCGACGTGTACGATATCGTGGCGTTCAATGCCTTCGAAGAGCTGCCGGATTATTACGTTCCCTGGTACAACAAGGCGCACCCGGTGGCGCAAGCGCCGATGGGATCGGGGCCGGCGCCGGACCTGAAGAGCCCCGGCAATTGCAGCGCGTTCGTCGCTACCGGAAGCTGGACCAAGGATCATCAGATCGTTATCGCGCACAACAACTGGACAAGCTACCTGAACGGCGAACGCTGGCGGATCATGTTCGACATTACTCCGGCCCATGGCCACCGCATCCTGATGGACGGCTTCCCCGGCGTGATTGCCAGCGACGACGACTTCGGCATCAACTCGGAGGGGCTGATGGTGACGGAGACGACGATTACGCAGTTTGAAGGCTGGAATCCCGAGGGCAAGGCCGAGTTCGTGCGCGCGCGCAAAGCACTGCAATATGCCAGCTCGATTGACGAATACACGCGGATCATGCTCGACGGGAACAATGGCGGCTACGCCAACGACTGGCTCCTCGGCGACCGCAAGACGGGCGAAATCGCGCAGCTCGAGCTGGGGTTGAACGCCTACAAACTGTGGCGCACGAAAGACGGCGTTTTCGCCGGCTCGAATTGGGCGCGCGATCCGAAAGTGCTGAAACTGGACACGCCGCAATTCGATCCGAACGACCTCGAAACTTCGCCGAATGCCCGGCGCGTCCGCTGGGATGAATTGCTGAACGAAAACAAGGGACAGATCGACGTGGCGCTCGCCCAACAA
Source organism: Acidobacteriota bacterium (assembly GCA_003224195.1). Taxonomy (GTDB): domain Bacteria; phylum Acidobacteriota; class Terriglobia; order Acidiferrales; family UBA7541; genus Acidiferrum. The sequence continues at coordinate 1,360 of QHYP01000121.1, forward strand.
ATGCTGAGCGACCATGCCGACAGCTTCGCGCAAAAGGAACAGCCGGACGAGCGAACGCTCTGCGGTCACTCGGATCTCTCGCAGCGCGGCGTGCAGGTGTGGGCCTGGGGAGCGTTTTATCCCGGCGGCGCCGTTCAAGGCAAAACGACGGACTCCGCGATGACCAAAGAGATGCGTCTGATTGCGCGGGCGGGCCATCCCTGCGGCGGAGATTTTCTCGCGAAACCCTTCCTCGCAGCACACCCGGAGTACGACTGGCAGGCGCCTTATTTGCGCGACATGAAAGCCGGCCCTTGGACGGAGTTCCGCTCCGGCGAACCGCAGCCGAAACACTAGCTCGTGCGCCCGACTTGCCGGGCGACGATCCCCGTGAAAACACGCAGCGAGTTACACCAGTGAAGAGAAGAGCTCCTCCTCGGTGCCTGATAGTTGCGCGCAGTGGGCATGCGTGCTAGGCTCCCTCCCCGGTGCCGGAGTGCGCGTGGCAAGAAGCAAATCCGTGCTCCATGTCCGAGCATCCCATTCTCTCGCACGGGAGTGAGGTCTCGAGCTTCCCGGCACAACCCCGACCCCAGACTGTTTGCACAGGAGAGAATATGAAAAAGCTGCTTGGCGCTCTGATGTTGGTCGCCTTCTTTGCGGTTTCGAGCGCGGCGTATGCGCAGGAAGCGTCAAAGAAGGACGAGACCAAGAAGGAAGAGAAGAAGGAAACCAAGAAGAAGAAGGGCAAGAAGGAAACCAAGGAAAAGAAGGAAATGAAGGGAAAGAAGGGCAAGAAAGGAAAGAAAGAAGAAAAGAAGGACGAAAAGAAGCCCAGCTGATCGGGCCTTTCCTGAGCCCTATGCGAGCTTTGGGCCGACCCGGGGCCATCCCGCCTCCGGGCCGGCCCAAAGTGTCTTTAATAGCCGCGGGATTCCCGGGCGGGCAGGAGAACGCGCGGGAACCGTCAGAGCTTGTGACCGGTTTTGCGAATTTGGCGTGCCAACCGCTCGAGTTCCCCGTGTTCCGAGTGTTCGGAGTTCTTCCGAGCCGATCTGAGCGGTTTAATGCAGCGGGGTGAAGCCAGCGGCGTGGGTCATCCAGTACATGGCGACACTGGCGCCGAGGAGCATGCCGATGGCGATCAGGACGGCGACGCCAACGCTGATCCACAGAGGAAGGCGCTTTGCCGCGAGCGCGGCGAGCCCGGAAGCAAGTGCGTTGTTGTCTTGCGAAGAGGGAGAGAGTTGCTCCGCCCCGGCGAGCTGAGACGGCTGCTGCGAATTCCCCATCGCGGCCGCGCCAGAGCCCGCGATTGCAGGCGAAGGATCGGGGCGCACAGCACGGACGATGGTCGGAGCTTCCGAAGGCTCGACCGTAGCGATGAAGCTGTAGCCCTTGCGAGGAACCGTCTCGATGTACAGAGGGGCCTCGCGTGAATCACCCAGCGCTTGACGCAGCTTGTTTACCGTGGTGTTGACGTTGGCATCGAAATTGACGTGAGTGTCCAACGGCCAGAGCTTTATGCGAAGTTCTTCGCGCGTGACGACCTCGCCGGGACGTTCAAGTAGCGCGAGCAATACCTGAAACGCTTTGCCCTGAAGCTTAAGGCGCGCGCCGTTCTTGAAAATCTCCTCGCGGTGCTGGTCCAGGATAAATGCGCCGAAGCGGATGTATCGAATCGCGCCAATCAGTGGCGGGCTGGATCGTACAACTTTACCCGAACCCAGCATCGGGAGAACCTCAGAACCCATACACCCATTCCCCTTTCCCGTATTGACGTAACAGCAAGCCAAATGTTTCTAGAAGTTACGATAGTTTAATGCAGAAAGTTCGTTCTTCGTGGACACGTGGAAATCCTGCAGACGTTTACTTCCAATATCTGGATGTTACTTAAAGAGACTATATAATTTCTGGGAGGTTTATTCACAAGGTCGCCGTTTACGGCCAGGAAATTCCCAATTTTGCGACAAATTCCCGCGAATCCCGGCCACACGTTCGCTTAGCTTTCCAGCGCCTTCCAGCAGTATTCAAAGCACTTTTTCACTTCGGTGACCGTATCCATGCCGGGCTTGCCATATTCGTATTCGATGTTCGCAGGGATCTTCCAGTGTTCGTCGCGCAGCATCCGCAGAACGGCGACAATCGGCACGTCTCCTTCTCCCCAGGGCACGTCCGGGCCATGATTTTTCTTTCTGTCCTTGAGGTGCAGCGTGACGATGCGCTCATGGTACCGCCGTAGGAAGTCCACCGGGTCGCCGCCGGCCGCGACGAAGTGTCCGATGTCCAGATTCACATCTATGTATTTTGAAGCGCCCTTCATGGCGCGCTCGAAAGTCTCCGCGGTCGAAAACTCATCCGGATCCGCGGTGTTGTCGTGGCCATGGAACCCAACTACCATCTTGTGTTTCTGCGCGAGCGCATCCACGCGCGGCGCCATGCTCACGTTGGCCGACGCAGTAATACACTTCGCGCCCAGTTCACGCGCCATCTGGAATCCGCGCTCAAGCTCCGCATCATTCATGTCTTTCCGCATGGAGGCGTTGAACGCATACACCTCGACCCCGGCGCCCTCGAACTTCTCCCGCACTTCTCGAAGCGATTCCAGGGGCACGTTGGAATGCCATTTTCTGCGCCCACCGTGCTCGCGCGCTATCTCGGGCGGAATCAGCGTTTCTTCCCACAACTCACACTCGCCCAATCCCACCGAGCGATACGCGTCAATACAGGCATCGAGCGGCAAATCCCGGAAGGAATAGCTCTGCGCCCCGATCTGCACGCCCCGAATCACGGAATTGATGAACGTCGCGCCCCTGGCTAACCGCAGCACGAGTGTGCTCCCCGCAGCGGCTGCCAGAAGCTTTCCTGCGTTACGGCGAGTCATGGTGGACATAAATTCTCCTTCCGCGGATTTATTTTCCGGAAGATTCCGACGCCAGCACCGAAATCTGTACGTTCGAGGGAAACCGCTTCGAACGAAAAATCCGCTCTGTGGCTTTTTGATAGTCGGATTCTTTGGCTTCGAAAATGTTGGGCACGAACTTCTGCGGATTGCGGTCGATGATGGGAAACCACGTGCTCTGCACCTGCACCATGATGCGGTGGCTCTTCTGGAAGACGTGATTCGCGGTATGGAGATCGACGATGAAAGGCGTTACCTGTCCGGGAACGATGGGCTCGGGCTTTTCGAACGATTTGCGGAAGCGCCCGCGGAAAACTTCATCCGCGATCATCAGCTCGTAGCCGGCAAGCTTCCAATCGCTGGGATATTTTTCGGGATAAACGTCAATAAGCTTCACGATCCAGTCGGCGTCGCTGCCGGTGGTGGAGGCGAACAGGTGGGCGGTGACGCTTCCGGCGAGTGTCACATCTTCCCGCAGCTCGTCGGTCTGCCAGCTCAGCACGTCCGGGCGACGATCCACGAAGCGCTGATCCTGAACGAGCCAGGTGAACCAGCCGCCGGGATACTCGTTCGGATAGGTCATCTCAACGGGGCGGTGGCGGTACGGAACCGGGTGTAAAGGATCACTGACGTAGCTGTCGAAGGCCGTCGCGCTTTCGGTTTGCGAAGCGTCGAACGCGAGCTTGCCGTTTTCGCGGAAATATAGCTTCTTCGGCTGCGCCTGCTTCGGCGGCCAGGAATCGAACTGCACCCACTTGTCGCTCCCGGTCTGGAAGAGCAAAGCTTCTTTTAGAGGCAGCTCACCCTTGTTCTTGAGCCAGTAAGAGAACCAGCGCGCCTCGATATTGCGGCGGAAATATTCTCCCGTGTTGCTGCCGAACGGAATCGGGCCGAGCGAGCTTCCCAATCCGCCGGCCCAGCCGCCATGGTTCCACGGGCCCGCCACCAGATAATTGAGGTGGTCGGGATCTTCCTTCTCGAGGATTTCGTAGATTTTCATCGGGCCGTAGAAGTCTTCCTGGTCCCACCAGCCAGCCACGTTGAGGTTCGGCACCGTGGGACGCTTGAGGATATACGGCATGGCCTGCTGCTTCCAGAAGCTGTCGTAATTCGGGTGCGCAACGAAATCACTCCACGTGGGCAGCGTGTCATGCAGGTATTTGGCGTTGACGTTCGATAGCGCGCCGAGCCGCAGATACCAGTCATACGTGTCGAAGCGATCAAAGTTGAAGCTGTAGTTCTCCTTCGAAGTCTCCATCATCGCGGCGTATTCAAAGCCGTAGCTCAAGCGAAACGCGCCGTTGTGGTGGAAATCGTCGCCGAGAAACATGTCGGCGGGCGAGGCCTGTTCGGACGCGGCTTTCAGCGCCGGATGCGGCTCGAGCATGCCCATCACCGTGAGCCAGCCGCCGTACGAAATTCCGAGCAGGCCGACGCGCCGGTTGTTGTGCGGCACGTTTTTCACCAGCCAGTCGATGGTGTCGTACGTGTCGGTGCCCTCGTCGATGGCCTTCGGGTCCTTGGGATTGCGCGCCGGCCGCTGCATGACGAATTTCCCTTCGGAGCCATAGCGGCCGCGAATGTCCTGAAAGACGAAAATGTAACCGTCGGGAATCATCTCCAGATAGCGTCCGAGCTTGCGGCTATAGCCCTTGGCGTCGTTGACCGTGCCGTAAGGCGTGCGCTCGAGGATAATCGGAAGAGGCTCAGCGGCGTTTTTCGGCGCGTAGATTTCCGCATGCAGCTTGACGCCATCGCGTGCGGGAATCATCGCGTCCGTCTTGTCGAAACTTTGCGAATAGTCCGGCGGCGTTTGCTGTTGAGCCGGACCACGCTGCGGCAAAAACGCGAGCGCTGCGAGGGTGATCAAGAAGAAGCCTGCGAAACCATGACGCACGAAACGCATGTTTCACTCCTGCATTGCCCCGAGGCTGACGTTCCGAATTGCGGCCGGAGAATACCATAGCTGAGACGCGGGA
>QHYP01000122.1 GCA_003224195.1 Acidobacteriota bacterium
AGCATGGCCACTTCGATCGAGAGCCGCGTTCCGTTTCTGGACCACAAACTTGTCGAGTTTGCCGCGCGCATTCCCGCACGTTATAAAGTGCGCGCCTTTTCCGGGAAGTATTTGCTCCGTCGAGCCATGGCGCACCGACTGCCTCCCGAAGTCCTTCGACGCAGCAAGAAAGGCTTTCCCACCCCTATTCGACCCTGGTTGCGGAATCAGCTGGTCGATAAGCTGTCAGCAGTCCTTACGGACGGGCGAATGGCGGAACGGCGAGTCATCAAAACTGGCTTCGTGCAACATCTCCTCCAGGCGCATCGCCGCGGCGACTCGCACGCCACCGAAGGTTGCTGGCGACTCCTGAATTTCGAGCTTTGGAACCGCGTATTCCTGGACCGTGACAACCGCTTGCTTGAATCCCAGGTGGTTCGGAACGAAGGAGCGGTCCTTCACGCCTGACAGATTTGTCGTTTGCCGGAGTTGCGCTTGTTTCCTCGCGGCTGTTAGCACGATGGCAATGAAGATCCTGCTGACGTTACCTCGCCCACTTTTTCCGCCAGACACAGGCGGGAAGATACGATCGCTGAACATCCTTGCGCGTTTGGCGAGGAGAGCTGAGATTCATGCCGTTTCTTTTGCCGACCCGATCCTCGATGCCGTGGCCATATCCGAAATGAGGAGCACGTTCGAAAGCTATACACCCGTGTTCTGGCGAGAAGCCACGAAGCGGTCAGTAAGGTTCTACCAGGAGGTTCTGACGAATCAATGCAGTGCTCTACCGTACTTCCTGGCCAAGTGCTATCGCCCGCGCTTTCGTTCGACGGTAGAAGAATTGGCAGCTCGCAAGCACTTTGACTTGATGTTTTGCGATTTTTTGCACACCGCTGCTCCCTTGCTGGAGTCTACGATCAGGCCACGGATGGTGTTCGAGCACAACGTTGAATTCTTGCTGAGGAAACGAAAATGGGAAGTGGAAAAACATCCCCTGCGAAAGGTCGTCTTGGGCGCTGAGTGGAGGAAGACGCGAACGATCGAAGCCAAAGTGTGCCGCTCCTTTGACCGCATCATTACAGTATCAGGGCAGGATCAGCAAACCTTGGGTCACGAATTTGGGATCAAGAACGTGTCCACGCTTCCGACGGGCGTCGATACAGATTTCTTCCGTCCACTCGATGATCGACCGCAACCAGGCCGCTTGGTCTTCGTGGGATCGATGGATTGGGATCCGAACGAAGATGGAATCCTGTGGCTGCTGCGTGAGGCGTATCCACGGATCCGTCAGGCAGTGCCGGATGCCAGCCTCTCTGTTGTCGGCCGCAATCCTTCCTTGCACTTACGGGCCCTTGCCGCGAGGGAGCCCGGCGTGGAAATCACCGGATGGGTTCCTGATGTTCGCCCCCATCTTTCCCGGGCGGCAGTGGTGGTGGTTCCATTGCGCGTGGGCGGAGGAACCCGGATCAAAATCCCCGAAGCCATGGCGATGGGGAAGGCTGTGGTATCTACTCCCGTCGGCGCCGAAGGTCTACCTTTTTGTGATGGCCGTGAAATTCGCATCGCGGAGCAGCCCGAAGAATTCGCTCAAGCAGTGATTGAGCTTCTCCGTAACGTATCCCTACGAAATTCGATTGGAACGCTTGCCCTTAAGGAAGTAGCCAGCCGGTACAGTTGGGACGTGGTTGTGGATAAGCTTGAAGAAATTCTGGAGCAGATGACGCGGCCTCGAACCCTGGCGGTCGTCGCCTAGTGAAGACGTTGCTCAGCTCAGGTGAATGCATGAACGAAGCAGAATCACTCTCAGTGAATAAAGCGAATTGGCAGCAGAACTTCGTCCCTCCGCAATTTCGTGAGCAGAGTGCCAAATTGACCGTTTTCTTCCTTTGGCTTTTCACCTTTGTCGTTTTTGCACGGCCGGAGGACATCTTCCCGCCTCTCGCTCCTCTTCATCTGACGCTCGTTTTCGGCGTTTGCGCAGGCCTGACATACCTTGGCGCTCTTCTCTTGGGCCATGCTCGTCTGCTATGGTCGCGGGAACTCCAAATCGTCCTTCTGCTCACCGCTTGGTATATCGCAGGGGTGCCATTTGCTTTATGGAGGCGCGGGAGCGTCCAAATGCTGACCGATGTGTGGTCGAAGACGCTTTTGATATTCTTCCTGCTGACACAGGCACTCGTGACCTTGGAGCGAATTCGAAAGCTGCTTTGGGCTATCATCCTGAGCGAACTTGTGGTGACGAGCCTATCGATCCTCCTGTCTTCCAGAGCTATCTGGGTGGGGGATCGCATGCTAGGCCTCAACCTTGGGATACTCGGATGGAACTTCCTGGGCATTGCTGAAGCTATGACGATCCCTTACGTGGCAGCGATCTTTGTTGCCCGGCGCTCCGTTCTTAAAACAAGTGTGCTGGCCGCGACGCTTATCTCGATGACGTGGATGCTGGTGCTGACCGCCTCCCGCAGCGGTTTCTTGGACGTGGTGTTTTCTACAGCGTTGACTGCGCTTCTGGTCCTTCGCGGCAGTTCGCGCGGCAGGATCATTGGGGTGGGGATTGCCCTGGCCCTGGTTGTTGCGATTAGCCTAGCACCCCAAGTGTTTTGGGAGCGGCTAGGAACTGTGTGGGACGGGTCCCGCGCCTCCGCGAACGACATAGCGGCATCGGCACGGGAGTCCGAAGAGGACCGTCTGACTGTGTTGACCCGGTCGCTCGGGTACACTCTCGAGCACCCTGTTTTTGGCTTGGGCCTGGGGAATTTCGTTGTCGCCAACGGAACCGACCTTGGTCAGCCTCAGGCATGGGTAGGGACACATAACACATTCACAGAGATCTCTTCGGAAGGGGGTGTGCCGGCGCTGTTCCTATTTCTTGGGCTGCTGGTCACCGCCTTGCGTAACATCAAAAGAATAGGCAAAGCGTCGTTCAACAACCCGGAAGGTGCGGAGTTGAATCTGATGGCGCGTGCGACACTAGCCAGCCTGTTGTCATTTGCGTTCGGGGCGCTGTTCGCGCACCTCGCCTACGAATACTACCTCTTTTATCTGGTGGCAATTGGCGTCGGGGTTCAACAAGTTGCTCGGACAATGCAAGCCATATCACCATCACCTGCACCTGCTGGCGATTTCACTTCTTCACTGCGTAGAGCTGCCGCGAACTGAACCTTGTGAGAGCACCTAATTTAGAATTGATGTTTTGGATCTGTGTGGGTCTGTTAGCCTATCACTATGTTGGCTATCCATTGTTGCTTTTCGTCTTTTCTGCACTCTCCCAGGCAACATCAGATTTTTGGTATTTGATTCGGCGGCACAACCGCCGCTGCCTCCTCCAGACGGATCACGTTCCTCAAGTGGCCCTGCTGATGTCCGTATACAACGAAGAATCCGTCATCCGAGCGAAGGTGAAGAATCTCCTCGAAATCGATTATCCGTCCGATCGACTGGAGTTTTTGCTCGGACTTGATGCGCCTACCGATTCCACCGGCGAGGTTCTAAGTCAGACCAAATTGAATCGGCTTCGTGTTTTCCCCTTCCAGACCCGGCGCGGAAAATTGGCGGTGTTGTGCGACTTGGCAGGGCACACCTCAGCAGAAATCTTGGTGTTTACAGACGCCAATACGATGCTTGAAAAGAATTGCGTTCGCAATCTCGTGCGCCACTTCGCCGATCCGCGGGTGGGCGCCGTCAGTGGGGAGGAGATTCGGGTTGTCACTCCAGGCGCTGACCCAGGAGCAGAATCTCTTTATTGGCGGTATGAATCGGCCTTGAAACTTCTGGAAAGCCGATTGAATTGCTCGTTAGGGGCGAACGGCGCGGTGTACGCTGTCCGTCGTTCTCTTTTTCACCCGAGAAAGCAGTCGATTGTTGAGGACTTCCAAATTCCGCTTGAAGTCCGATTTGAGGGCTATCGTGTCGTCTATGATCCGGAGGCAGTTGCGATTGAGGGAATTGCACCAACCTTCTCGGCCCAATTTGCGCGTCGAGTCCGCATTGGTGCAGGCAATTACCAAACATTGTTTGGCAACCTCGAATGCCTCAACCCACTGAAAGGTTTGGTGACATTCTGCTTCTTCTCACATAGAGTCCTGCGCTGGTTCGCGCCGATATTCCTGTCGATTGCGTTCTTCTGCAGTATTTTGCTGGCCACACAGCCCGAATATGCTGTGTTGCTCGCGGCGCAGTGTGTTTTTTACTCGATGGCTGGCCTGGGATATTGGCTGAAGAAGAACGGAAGGCCAGCACGGCTGTTCTCCTTGCCTTTGTATTTCTGCTCCATGAATTTCGCCCTGCTTCTTGGATTGCTCAGATATCTAAGCGGTCGCCAAACTCTCACCTGGAAGCCAACGCTCCGTCAAATACCGCCTGAGATGCTCTTGGATAAAGGGCCAGACAATCGGTGAAATCGGGCAGAGAGGTTGTCCGCGATCTTGGTGCATCCCATCCTGCAGAACCTGCTTGAATCGCAGATTTCACAGGCGTGCGTCATGCCGCTAGCCTGTGACCACACCTTCTCGCTTTGTGAAGGAAGGAAAGAACGCTGAGCCTCGACGATCCCACTCTGAAGGAGATCCGCCAAATGCTAAACCCGAAGCTGGTCCTCACTATTACGCGCCGCCCGCAAGTGAATTCCCCTATCACCGACTCTCGCAGCTATTTTGAGAATTACAGTCGAGTTGTGGCAGAACTCCCTTATGCCAAGATCGAACAAGTTGCCGATGAACTTCATCGAGCGTACGAGCAAGAGCGAAGAGTATTTTTGTTTGGAAACGGTGGGAGTGCCGCTTTGGCTTCGCACTTTGCTTGCGATCTCGGCAAGGGAACCACTGTGCCCGCCAACCACCATAAACGGTTCCGGGTTTTGTCGCTGACCGACAACGTACCGCTCATCACTGCCTGGGCGAATGACACTTCTTACGAGCAGGTGTTTGCGGAGCAGCTGCGCAACTTCGTTCAACCCGGCGATGTTGCCTTTGGGATAAGCGGCAGCGGATCCTCACCCAACGTGTTGCTGGCTCTCCAAGTGGCGCGCGAATCGGGTGCTTTCAACATCGGGTTGACCGGGTTCAAAGGCGGAAAGATGCCCGGGCTGTGCGATCTCTGCATCATCATTCCGTCGGACAACATGCAGATCATCGAGGACTTCCAACTCAGTATCACGCATGCTTTGTTTACTATGGTTCGGCATCGAATCTACGAAGACGGCAGGGAATGTTCTTGCGTTCAAGAAGGTAGCTGCCTGCATACCGTAAATAGCCTGAACTCTCACCGGGAGAAGGATTTTCCACCCCCCCGCTAATTTTCTGGACTCAATCATTGCCACGGAGTTTGGGGTACGCTTTGATGTTTACTTCCGAACGCGAATTTGAAAGCTGTCCCGGTATTAAACGTCGCAGCAACGGGAGGAACCCGCGCCTGCAGCGCTCCGTCAAGCGGTGCATCGACCTCCTTGGTGCTGGGATTCTGACGGCTGTTCTCTTTCCAGTTTTCATCGTCATCGGTCTCCTTGTTGTTCTCGACGATGGTTGGCCCGTCATTTACCGCCGGCGCGTTGTCGGCGCCGCCGGTGAGTTCGACGCTTTCAAATTCCGCACCATGATACGAGATGCGGATTCTATCCTGGCCGCGAATCCAGCTCTAAAGGCTGAATTTGAGCGTAATTTCAAACTCAAGGACGATCCGCGGATCACAAGAGTGGGAGCTTTTCTGAGGAAGCTCAGTTTGGATGAGCTGCCCCAACTGTTTAACGTGCTGCGAGGGCAAATGAGCCTGGTCGGTCCCCGCATGATCACCGCGGCCGAACTTGACAAGTACGGCCCCTACAAACAACTCCTGCTCTCGCTGAAACCTGGCCTGACAGGTTATTGGCAGGTCCGCGGCCGTCAAAACGTCTGTTATGAAGACCGGGTCCGAATGGACCTCCATTACATCGAACAGTGGAGCTTGAGCATGGATCTCAAGATCCTCTTCGCGACACCGGTGAAGATTCTTAGGAGGGAAGGGGCTTTCTAAATGAATCCCATCCTGGTAACGGGTGGCGCTGGGTACGTAGGCTCCGTCTGCTGTGCCCAACTTTTGTCGAGAGGATTCTCGGTCGAAGTGGTGGATGACTTATCGGCCGGGCACGCCGACGCCGTTCCCCAGCCAGCGGTCGTCCACCGATTGGATGTGGGCGACCGCGACGCGCTCGAAAGCTTGCTCGCCTACAAGAAGTTTGATGTGGTGTTCCACTTTGCCGCAAAGGCGCTGATTTCCCAGTCGGTGATCAATCCTGGCCCTTTTTTCGATGCCAACGTCGCTTCCGGCGTGGTGATGCTGGAAACTCTTCGGAGACACGGCATCCGCAAGTTCGTTTTTTCCTCTTCGGCTGCCGTGTACGGATCGCCAGAAGAAGTTCCGACCCCTGAAGACCACGTTAAAGAGCCAGTGAACGCGTACGGCGAAAGCAAGCTCATCTTTGAGCAAATTTTGAAATGGTACGCCGCGTCCTATGGCTGGAGCGTGGTTGTATTCCGCTACTTTAATGCCTGTGGGGGCGAGCGACTTTGGGGCGAACGACACGATCCCGAAACGCACATCATTCCCTTGCTGCTACAAACCGCTTCGGGCAGGAGGGAATATTTTGAAATCTACGGGACGAATTATCCAACGCCCGACGGAACCTGCCTGCGCGATTACGTGCACGTTCTGGACATTGCGGAGGCGCACATACTTGCCTTGCAGAAGATGGAGTTGCCAGGATTCCATGCCTACAACATCGGCACCGGCAGGAGCCATTCAGTAAGAGAAGTCTG
>QHYP01000123.1:0-9914 GCA_003224195.1 Acidobacteriota bacterium
TTCGGCGTCTTTGCCGACCATGAAACCGTTCACGTCGTGCAGGAAAACAAGCGGGATGCGATTCTGGTTGCAGTCGAGGATGAAGCGCGCCGCCTTCTCTGCGGACTCCGTATAGATCACTCCGCCGAACTCGATGCGCTTCTCGTCCGAACCGGGAGCAAGCGTTTGCACGTTCTTTTTCTGGTTCGCGACGATACCGGCGGCCCAGCCGCCAATGCGCGCATAGCCACAGAGCAGGGTTTCGCCGTATTCGGCGCGGTATTCCTCGAATTCGCTTGCGTCCACAATGCGCGCGATGATTTCGCGCATGTCGTATTGCTTCGCCGCTTCGGCGGAGAAGATGCCGTAAATTTCTTCGCCAGCGTAGCGCGGATCGCGCGGCGTCGCGTGGCTGAAGGGCGTAGCGTCCGGCGCGCCCATCTTGTCCACGAGAGCCCGAATGCGCTCGAGGCACGACTCGTCGTCTTTCTCGCGGAAATCCACCGTGCCGCTGATCTGTGCGTGCATCTTCGCTCCGCCGAGATCCTCCGCGGAACTTTTCTGGCCAATGGCAGCCTGCACGAGCGCCGGCCCCGCGAGAAAGAGCCCCGACCCCTCGGTCATGAGAATGTGGTCGCACATGACCGGCAAATACGCGCCGCCGGCCACGCACATGCCCATAATGGCCGTTATCTGTGGGATGCCCATCGCGCTCATCACCGCGTTGTTGCGGAAGACGCGGCCAAAATCATCCGTATCGGGAAAGACGTCTTCTTGCAGCGGCAGGAATACTCCCGCCGAATCCACCAGATAAATGGTTGGGATGCGGTTCTCGATGGCGATGTTCTGCGCGCGGATGACCTTTTTCGCCGTCATCGGGAAGAAGGCGCCGGCCTTTACCGTCGCATCGTTCGCGATGATCATAAACAGCCGCCCGCACACGCGGCCGAGCCCGGTCACTGCGCCTGCGGCCGGGGCGCCGCCCCATTCTTCATACATCTCATAAGCGGCGTAGATGCCCAGCTCAAAAAGGCTGGTAGTCGGCTCGATGAGTTTGGCGATGCGCTCGCGCGCCGTCAGCCGGCCTTTGGCGTGCTGCGCTTCGATCGCTTTTGGCCCGCCGCCCTGGCGGATGCGTTCCTCTTCATTTTTGATTTCCGTCAGGAAATCGACGATCCGGCGGGTGTTCTTGGGATAGTCGGGCGACTTCAGGTTGAGGGTGGATTTGAGGGCCGATCCAGACACTCGCTGACCTCTCTATGGGTGACCGCGAAGCGGTCAACGCGCCGGGCTTACCTGCGGCAAGCAAGCTGGCGGCGTGCCGCGAAGCGCTCTCTGCGGCGCCGCGAGCAACAGTATAAGGGCTATTCGCTCGTCGCGCGAGCATGCGGAGCGGAAGAGGGCGGCTTAGGAGTCCAGTTCATTTGAGCCGGCGGCAGCATGTCGGATAAACCTTGTAGGGGCGGTGCCACTGGGCACCGAAGATCAACGCCGGAGGCGCCTGTGCGAACGCTTGTCAAAGTTCTCGGGGGTGGGTGTGCCTCTGTCGCGTTGTTGACCGCTTGGCGGTCACACATGAAAATGACCCCTTCGCGGTCACGCACAATGTTGAGCTGAGTTCACGCCCACCCATTTCGCTTTCCAATCCTGAAGATCCCGTTTGAAGCGGCGCTCTGTGCGGCCACCTCGGTTGCGCGAGCAGATCGCGTTGACGCGCGAGCAAGAGTTTCTGGCGCGAAAGGTGGATCTCGCCGCGCTGCGGGCAGAAAGGGAACGAATCAAACAGATAGAGCGGGATATGCGCCAACGCAATCGCCACACGAAATCCGTGAAGGATGGGCGATGAGCATTCTGGACTTAGCCTCGCGCGGCCACGCGTTTGTGGATGAACTCCACGATCTCCTGCGTGGACGTGCCTGGTAGAAATATTTCCGCGATGCCGGCCTGCTTGAGCGCGGGAATGTCCGCCGCCGGAATGATTCCTCCAACCAGCACCGTTACGTCGCTCATGCCCTTCTCGCGTAGCAGGCTCATCAACTGGGGACAGATCGTATTGTGCGCGCCGGAGAGGATCGAAAGGCCTATAACGTCCACGTCTTCCTGTACGGCGGCGGAGGCGATCATTTCCGGCGTTTGCCGCAGGCCCGTATAGATGACCTCCATCCCGGCGTCGCGCAGCGCGCGCGCGATTACCTTCGCGCCGCGGTCGTGTCCGTCCAGCCCCGGCTTCGCTATCAGCACGCGAATCTTCTTCTCAGGCATAGAGCAGATTTTGCAGAGGGAGCCGGTTCGCGCGGAATCTAAGTGATGGCCACTTCTTCGTAGGTTCCGAACACGTCCCGCATGGCGTCGCAGATTTCGCCGAGCGTGGCATAAGCTTTCACCGCCTCGTAGATCGGCGGCATGAGATTTTCTTTGCCTTCCGCCGCTCTGCGCAGCGCGTTCAGCCGGCGCGCGACCTCTTCTTTGGATCGCTCGGCGCGCAACTTGCGCAGGCGGCCCGCCTGGCGATGCGCCACGGTTTCGTCAATCTGCAAAATTTCGAGCGGCTTCTCGTCTGCTGCGTATTCGTTTACGCCGACGATAATTTTTTCCTTGTGGTCCAAGGCAAGCTGATACCGGTAGGACGCCTCGGCGATTTCCCGCTGGGGGTAGCCGCGTTCGATCGCCGGCACCATCCCGCCCATCGCGTCGATCCGCTCGACGTATTCCCACGCGCCGCGCTCCACCTCGTTTGTCAGCGCCTCGACGAAATACGAGCCGCCAAGGGGATCCACGGTATTCGTCACTCCCGTTTCGTGCGCCAGGATCTGCTGCGTGCGCAGCGCGATGGTGGCCGCAAACTCCGTCGGCAGCGCCCAGGCTTCGTCGAGCGAATTGGTGTGCAGCGACTGCGTGCCGCCGAGCACGGCCGCCAGCGCCTGAATCGCGGTGCGCACCACGTTGTTGTACGGCTGCTGCGCGGTCAACGAGCAACCGGCCGTCTGCGAGTGGAACCGTAGCGCCCAGGAACGTGGGTTCTGCGACTTGTAGCGCTCGCGCACGGCCTTTTGCCAGATGCGTCGCGCCGCGCGGTACTTGGCGATCTCCTCGAAGAAATCGTTCACGTCCATCCCGCGGCGCAGGCCCCACTCGACGTACTCCATCCCGTCCCGCAGAGTGAACGCCAGCTCCTGAATCGCCGTCGAGCCGGCTTCGCGAATGTGGTAGCCGCTGATCGAGATCGAATTGAATTTCGGCGTGTGCTTGACGCCGAACTCGAACGTGTCGATCACCAGCCGCATCGAAGGTTCGGGCGGGTAGATGTACTCCTTCTGTGCGATGTATTCCTTCAGGATGTCGTTCTGAATCGTCCCGGAAATTGTTTTCCAGTCCGCGCCCTGCTTTTCGGCGACAGCCAGATACATGGCCCAGACCACAGCCGCGGGCGAGTTGATCGTCATCGAGGTGGTGACATTGCCTAGGGGAATTTTGTCGAAGAGCACTTCCATATCGGCGAGCGAACTGATGGCCACGCCGCACTTGCCGACCTCGCCTTCCGACAGTGGATGGTCGGAGTCGTAGCCCATCAGCGTGGGAAGGTCAAAGGCCACCGATAGGCCGGTTTGCCCTCGCGCGAGCAGGTACCGGAAGCGCTGATTGGTGTCCTCGGCCGTGCCAAAGCCCGCGAACTGGCGCATCGTCCACAGCCGCCCGCGGTACATGGTGGCGTGAATCCCGCGCGTGTACGGCGGCTCGCCGGGATGACCCAACTCGCGCTCTTTGTCCCAGCCCGTGAGGTCTGCTTCCGTGTACAGGCGGCGAATGGAGTGGCCGGAAACCGTCGTGAAATCGGGAAGCCGCTCGGGACTTTTCTCGAGCGTCGGTTGGAGAGTTTTCTTCTCCCACTCGCGTTCTTTCGCGGACGGCTTGCGAGTGGCGGCTGTGGAATCGGCGGGACTTACAGTCTGCGTTACACCTTTTTCTTGTTCAGGCATGTCGCGTGGCATTCCGGCGCCTGCGGTTCGATCGAGCGCCCGAGCTTCGTATCATAAATTCATCTTATGCGAAAGGTTTGTTCGGGACAAGGCGTGGACCGCCCTTCCGAAAATGCAGCGGCCCGGGCAGAACCCGGGCCGGCGAAGGAATCGAGTCGAATCTTCCAGCGAGTTAGTAGGTCTTTGGGGTTCCCACCACCTCGCCATGCAGGGTGCCCGGGATGAGCGTATCGCGTTCGATTTCGCCCGATTTCGCATTGGCGATGTTTACGCGGTTGACCTCCAGCGTCCTGCCGAGGGCCCGCTCGTAGTTGGTCTTGGCTTCAACGAGATCGGACAGCGCGCGCAGTTCGTTGCCCTGCGCGTTAATCAGGTCGCGCTGCGTCAAGATTACCTGATACACCGTGGATGCGCCGAGCTGATACTTCTTTTGTTCGGCATCGAAGGTTTGCTGCTGCAATTCGCGCGCTTTTGCCGCCGCCTCCACGCGCGCCCGGTCCTGTTGCAAGGCAATATAGGTAGTGCGCACGTCGAGCAGTGCCAGATTCCTGAGCTGCTGCATCTGCGCCTCGAGCTGTCGCCGCGTCAGGATGGCGCGCTGATTGTCCGCCTGCGCCTGGCGGTTGCGGATCGGCACCGTGACGCTCAACTGCACGGTATAGTCCGGAAAATTGTTGTGGAAAACCTGGTCCACAGCCGTTCCTAAGCCGGCCCTGCTCGTTCCTATGACCGGCCGGGTGGTGACACCTACGAACTCATTCGGCGTCACCGCAGCGCCGGTCGCATCGACAATCGGTGCCCCCCTTGTTATCACAGGAGTGCCGAAAATGGGCTGGTTGCCGGCAAGCCCGACGCTGCCATATTCGCCGATCAGTGTCGCGGTGGGCAGCAAAGCGTTCCGCGTAGCGCGCACTTCGATGTCGCCATTTTTCAGGTTCAGGATCTGCTGCTGGATGTCTGGGCGCTTGGCGTAAGCTTCCTTGACCGCGTCCTCGAACGACGGGGCTTCAATCGCTTCCGGCTGCCTGGGCATATCCGTCGGGACGATTTCCACGTCGAAGAGTTTCGGATCCAGCGGGTTCTTGCTGATGGCGTTTTTCAGCACCTGCTGCTGTTGCAGTTGCGCCGTTTGCGCCACGATCAGGTTCTGGCGGTCCGTCGCCAGCTCGGATTCCGCGCGCGTCACGTCCAGCGGCGCCATCGTGCCGATTTCCACCTGCTTCTTGTTGTCCTCGTAGAGCTTTTGCGCCACGTCCACGGCGCGCTGTTGCACCTTGACGTTTTCCCGTGCGAAGACCAATTCCCAGTACGTATTGCTTGTGTTCGTAATCGTCGTGATGGCCTGCTGCGCAAACTGCAGGTCCGTGATTTTCCGGCTGTTCTTGGCGATTAGGATATTGCGCGTGTTCGGCAGCAGCCCGAATCCGTTCAGAAGCTGCTGGGAAATACCGGCGAAAAGCGTGGACTGCACCGATGGATTGAAAATGTTGAACGTGGAAGTGGACGAACTTCGCGTGTTGTTCCACGATGCGAAAAGGCCCGTTCCCGTGTGAAAACCCTGCGAATACTGCGTGTTGTACTGCGCCGTGTGTGTGGTCAAGCTCGTCAAAGATGCCGTACCCGTTCCGGAAATAAACGGGTTGTTCACCGGAGTGTTGCGGTCATCGTACGTAATCGTCGAGGTGAGCACCGGATCGAAGTTGAGCGACGGTATATTGCCTAGCACCGACGCTGTGCCGGTCCCGGAAAGCCCGCGGCCCGCGCCTCCTCCCAATGTGCGCAGGATGTCCGTATCCGCGATCCACGGGTTGTATCGCTGGACGATGATGTCCATGTTGTTCTCAAGTGCCAATTCGATAGCGTCTTGCAGACTGACCTCGAGCTTGCGGTCATGAATCAATTGTTCGAGCCGCGGCGAGTTCACCAGGTTGGGCTCTTCGATCTTGATGGGCCGATAGGGTCTGGCGAGGGTGGGGAATGCGCGCGGCGCCTTCGAGAAATTGTGTTTGGAAAGCTGCAGCGACGCCGCGGCGGGGGGCGCGGCAGGCTTTTGCTCGCTGGCCTGAGGCGTGGGTGTAGCTTGTTGCGCAAAAACCGGTGAAATTGGTCCGGCGGCCAGAATTCCAGCCAGCCATGCGGCGAACAGCGAACGTGCAACCTGCTTCCTCATAGTGTGATCCTCACCCTCCAAAGATTTTTCCCGTCTGGGCACAAAACGACACTCAATCCTGTAAAACGTCCGCGGCAGGGTATTTGTTTCATCGAAAGCATCGGCCACTCGGTGGCCGCCAATGACGCTGCGCGGGGAGCTTTCGTTGACCCCGACCAGGTCGGGGTCACCAATAGAAATGGCTTGCGCCGCGTCCTTGCGCATAGCAGCGTGCACCGTTCTACTGCACTGGAGCTAAATAGAAGGATTTGCCCGCGCCTCTTCGCTTTTGGCCGGCCATCACGAACAGGTGAAACGAGTTGAAGCGCCATGAGTCTAGCAAGGCCGTCGTTCCTTGACAACGCAGCGGGCCGCGGCTAGTCTGCTCACGATTCGACGCTTAGCCGCGCTCAAGGGTTAGCTGTCGGCTTTGACCCCGACCTGGTCGGGGTCACCAACAGAGATGACCTCACAGGACGAACTCGTGAAGCTCTTCGAGTTGGCGGGTGCCATCCGCCACGGCCATTTTGAATTGTCCAGCGGCCTGCACAGCGGCACTTACGTCCAGTGCGCCCTGGTCCTGCAGTATCCCCGCTTTGCGGAGCGCCTCGGAAAGGCCCTCGCCGCTCTCTTTGCGGAGTGCCACGTCGAAGCTGTCGTCTCACCAGCCATGGGAGGTTTGATTATCGGCCAGGAAGTCGCGCGGGCCCTTCCTGAGCCGAAGCAATCCCCCGGCGGCGGCGTCCCGGCGATGTTCGTCGAACGTGACGCGAGCGGCGCGATGACCTTGCGCCGCGGCTTTTCTCTTCACCGGGGCCAGCGCGTCTTGGTCGTCGAGGATGTCTGGACAACCGGCGGCTCCACGCTCGAAACCATGCGCGTCGTCGAAGAAGCGGGCGCCAACGTTGTCGCTGCGGGCGCCCTGATTGACCGCAGCGGCGGCCGCATCGAATTTGAAGTAAACGCACAGGCGCTTCTCGATCTGCCGATTGCCAGCTACGAGCCAGAGGACTGCCCCCTCTGCCGCGAAGGCGGCGTTGCCCTGAAGCCAGGCAGCCATTTCGTGCGCACAGTCTCCTGAGCGTTGCGCGTTACCTCGGCATGCGCAATTTCAAATTCACCGTAGCCTACGACGGCGCGGACTATTACGGCTGGCAGCTCCAGCCCGGAAAACCCACGATTCAAGGCGCGCTCACCGAGATTCTTCGTCGGATCGCGCAGGAAGCTATCGTGGTTCACGGCGCGGGCCGCACGGACGCCGGTGTGCACGCCCTCGGCCAGGTCGCGAACTTTCGCACGCATTCCGCGCTAGGTGCAGCCGAGCTTCAGCGCGCCTGCAATGCGCTCCTCCCTCCCACGATTCGCATTGTGGGAGCGGAAGAAGTCGGCCCGGACTTCCACGCCCGCTGGTGCGCTCTCGCGAAAACGTACCGATACCGCCTCTACCGCGGGCGCGTTGTGCCGCCGGCCCTCTGGCGCTACGTCCTGCATTACCCCTTTCCGCTCGATGAGGCCGCCATGGCCGCGGCGGCGGCGCGCTTCGTCGGCGCGCACGATTTCGCCTCCTTTGCCGCTTCCACGGGTTCCGAAGAGGATGATCGCGAGCGCTCCGCCGTGCGGGAAATTTTTTCCGCGCAGTTGGCCCGCGACGCCACCGGCGAAGAGCTGCATTTCACGGTCCGCGGAAAATCCTTCCTCCGCCACATGGTGCGCAAGATGATTGGCACCCTGCTCGATGTCGGCCGTGGAAAACTACCGGTCGGGGATATCGATCGGCTGTTCGACTTGCGCGATCGCTCGAAGTCCGGCCCGACCGTGCCGCCGCAGGGGCTCTGGATGCTGGCCGTCGAATACGCCGAGCCCTGGAGAATCGCCGGCTCCTGAGGGACAATATCGGTTAGAATCGCGCCTATGGCGACGACGGCAATTAGTCGCGACACTCTTCCCTCGATCAACCCCGCCTCGGGCGAGATCGTCGCCCATTTCGAGTCCACGCCCCCCGCTTTCCTGCCGGATATCCTGAAGCGTGCCCGGATGGCCCAGCAGGCCTGGTCCCAGGTGCCCGTTTCGGAGCGCTGTGGTTATTTGCGGGCATTACAGGAATGCATTCTTGCGCGCCGCGAGGAATTAGCCGGATTGATTGTCCGGGAAACAGGCAAGCCCCGCGTCGAGGCGCTATTCGCCGATCTCTTTGTCTCGCTCGACACCGCGAGCTACTACGCGCGCAACGCCGAAAAACTTCTCCGGCCGGAACGCGTGCCGCATCACAGCACGGCCGCGAAAGCAAAATCCGGCAAACTCCACTTTGCGCCGATGGGCGTGATCGGCGTCATCACCTCCTGGAACTATCCCTTGGCTCTCCCCTTCGGCCAGAGCATTCCGGCGCTGGTGGCGGGCAACGCCGTCGTTTGCAAGACGAGCGAGTACACCCCTGCCTGCGGCGCGGTGATCGCCTCGCTCTTTTCCGAGGCAGGTTTCCCGCTCGATCTGTTCACCGTCGTGCAAGGAGGCAGCGATATCGGCAGCTCATTGATCGAAGCGGGCCCGGACAAAGTTATTTTCACCGGCAGCGTCGCTACGGGCCGCCACGTCGCTTCGGCCTGCGCGGAACGCCTGATTCCCTCCGTGCTGGAGCTTGGCGGCAAAGACGCCATGCTCGTGCTTGCCGATGCGGACCTCGACGTTGCCTCAAGCGGCGCCGTTTGGGGCGGCTTCACCAATTGCGGCCAGGTTTGCCTCTCGGTCGAGCGCATCTTCGTCGAACAAGCAGTCAGCGAAGCCTTCATCCAGCGCTGCGCCGAAAAAGCGCGCGCTCTGCGCCTTGGGCCGGGCAGCGATCCCTCGACCGACGTTGGCCCGCTGATTCGTCCCGAGCAGGTGCGGCGCGTCCAGGCGCTGGTCGAAGATGCCGTCGAGCGCGGAGCGCGGCTGGTCTGCGGCGGCCGGCCGCGCCCTGATCTGGGCCCTTGCTTTTATGAGCCTACCGTTCTTGCTGAGGTGGACGACTCGATGCGTCTCATGCAGGAGGAGACGTTTGCTCCGATTCTCGCTGTCCAGACCGTGCGCGACGCCGGAGAAGCCGTGTCGCGTGCCAATGACTCTCCGTTTGCTCTGGCGGCAAGCGTCTGGACACGCGATAGCGCGCGCGGCAGGCAGCTTGCCACGCGTCTCCGCGCTGGCGCCGTAATGGTGAATGATGTGATGAGCTGTTTCGCGATTGCCGAAGCGCCCCACGGCGGCGTCGGCGCAAGCGGCTGGGGCCGGACGCACTCGCGCTTCGGCCTGCTCGAAATGGTGCGGCTTCAATATGTGGACGTGGACCGTTTGCCCGGACGCGCCAAGCCCTGGTGGTATCGCTACAACGCCGAGCTCGGGCGCGCCGCCGATGCCTTTCTCAATCTGGAATTTGCCCGAAGCCTTGGCGTCCGCCTGCGCTCATTGCGCGGCGCGCTGAAGAGTGTCTTTCGGGATCACGGCCGTTCCAACTATTTGGAACCAACCTGAGCGCCGCATTCGGTCCGGGCTGTGACGGAATTTTGTGGCACCGCTTTAGGCTGCAAAAGTTGGAACGGCATCTAGGTTCTCGATTCTTATGCCTTGGGAGGAGTGCAGATGGCGGATGACACCCCGGGAGCGCCGGCGGCCGCACAGAGCAGCCCGAAGATCAAAACCCGCAAGCCGAAGCAGCGCGCCTGCGACGAAAAGGACGAGAAGGGTAAACTCTGCGGCGGCCACTTGAAGCGCTGGTACGACTATCCGAAGGGGGTTGAAGCGCTGATCGGTCCGAAAACGGAAATCTATCGCTGCGA
>QHYP01000123.1:9966-10419 GCA_003224195.1 Acidobacteriota bacterium
GCACAAGGAGACAGCCGCCATGTCCCAGAACGAATGGATTTACGATTGGAACGCCGCCTCTCCGCCGGCTATCCCTCCGGGCACTCGCGTCCTCCTCGACGACGAGACTCTTCGCGACGGTTTGCAGAATCCATCCGTCCACGACCCGAGCATTGAAGAAAAAATCGAAATCCTTCACCTGATGGAAGCTCTGGGAATCGATTCCGTGAATATTGGCTTGCCGGGCGCCGGCCCTCGCGCGGCCGAGCACACGCAAGCTCTGGCGCGCGAGATTGCCACGGCGCGGATGAAGATCCGCCCAAACTGCGCCGCCCGGACCTACGAAAACGACATCCAACCGATCGTAGAGATTTCACAGCGCGCCGGGATTGCCATCGAAGCGGCGACGTTTCTCGGCTCCAGCCCCATTCGCCGGCTCGTGGAAGACTGGACCGTTGAGCATCTCGAGCGCAC
>QHYP01000400.1:0-1996 GCA_003224195.1 Acidobacteriota bacterium
CGGAAACTCACGTTGAATGGTTACATCCCACTCGTGCACCGACGGATTCTTGATGTTTGGATCCAATGCTCCCGCGGCGGGAGCTTGCGTGCTCGGCTGAGTGATTGGGGACAACGCTGCCGACGGCGTAATCGTCGGAGTGGGTACAGTGACCGGAAACCCCGAGGAAATCCGGGCTGCGGGGTTGCTGACCAGCGCTGGAGGTACGACGCAACCATTCGTCGTGGTGGCTGGGTTTGTGGGGGAGGGATTAGTTGGTATGCTGGTTATGCAGTTGAGTAAGAAGCCGGGCATCTTGCCGGCCATTGCGGTCACCTGGAATGTGGAAAGAGTGTCGAACAGCCAGGAGTAGCCGGCCCGCACCGATGTCTTATTGTTGGGTGACCACGCGAACGCCATGCGCGGACCCACCGAGCCGAGGTTGTCGTTCTTGAACCAGCGGTCCGCTTTCACATACGTTACGGTGCCTTGTGAACCGTCGGGAAACACGTTGGGGACAAGAGATTGCTTCGCGTCATAAGGCGCAGGATTGTATTCCCAGCGCAGGCCTAGGTTAAGAGTCAAGTTGGGCCGCAGTTTCCATTCATCCTGCACGTAGGAATCGTACTGATGCGCACGGGTGTAGACCGTGGCGAAATTGGTGCTGCCGTACGTATCGCTGGCAAAGTTGGCCAAGAAGGCTTGTTGGATGCGACTAGAGATTCCTGCCAATTCGTCAATGGCCTGTTGCAGACGGTTGACATCTGTCGAACTTGCGCACGTGGAGCAAGTGAGGCCGTTGCCCGTCGTGGGGATATTATTAAAATTTCCCAAGCGGTTCCTGCGATTGAAGCGAATGATAGGCTGAACGACGTTGCCGCCGAAGAAGCCCCGGCTATCATTGTGTATGTAGAACCGGAAGTTGATACCGGTGTGAAGCGTGTGTGCGCCATGGATCCAGGTGAGGTTGTCTACGAACTGCGGCGTCGTGATCGCGCGTTGGGTGTGAGGTGAGAGGCAGTACGGTGTATCAACGTTCAGGAGCGATCCCAGAACGCAATCGTCCGCCCAGATGGGAACTTTTTGGGGATTCGGAAAGTTCGGATTCGACTCGCCGAAGGTGAATTGAAAAGCGAAGCGGTTAAACCCGGTCGTGAACTCATTTACGAGCGAGGGTGAGAAGGTGTGACGATAGCTGACCGCGAGGTTCTTTCCGAGTCGGTTCACTTCGCCCAGCGGCGGGAAGCCCGGAAACACCTGAGGACGACTGTTCAGGAAGTCACCTTCCTTGGTGTCATAAGTGTTTTGCAGCCAGCGAACGAACACATTGTCGTTGGGGCCGAAGGTATGGTCCACGCGGGCCATGTAATGGGGGCCGGTGAACTTGGATGGCGGATTCCAGATGAATCCGGCGGTGTTCAGCCCGTCTGTTCGGCAGAGGTGTCTGGTTGATCAGCGCGATCACCGACGCGTCCGCACCCACGCCACTCGGGTCGTTGGCGAAGATATTGTAACTGTCCACACAGTTTCCAGTGGTCGTGCCGTTGCACACGGCCACTCCGGGAAGCAGGTTGCCGCTTGCGTCCACCAGCCTTGGCGAATTGCGTGTAATGTTGTTTGGGTCCGCGGTGCTGCACGTCCCGTTCACCAGATTGATGCACCCTCGCACGAAGCGGAACATCCCCGATCGCGCCAGTGCCGTATAAACCCCAGGTGCGCTGAAAACGCCCACACCGGTGGCGGCAATCGGCTCGGTTTGCTTGATTAGATTGTTCTGGAAGCTGCCGAAGAAGAAGGTCTTATTCTTGACAAGGGGCCCACCAACGTCGAAGCCATACTGGTTGAGCTTGAGGTCGGGTCTGGGCTGGCCGCTGAGATTGTTGAACCACTCATTCGCGTTGTAAACGGTGTTTCGGTTGTAATAGAAGACTGTACCGTGCAGGCTGTTCGTGCCTCCACGAGTGGCGACAATGACGTTGGCGCCGCTGTTGCGACCCTCTTCCGCAGTGGCCCCCAA
>QHYP01000400.1:2022-2379 GCA_003224195.1 Acidobacteriota bacterium
CGTAACCGTGCGAAACTCCTGTACGTTGTCGGGATTAAGGCGCTGAATGTTGCCCTGCGGGTTAGGGACGGTGGATTCGTTGGCATCGATGCCGTCGATGGTGACGTTGTGGGCACGATCACGCGAGCCAAAGACGTGCGTGCCCGAGCCAGCGCCATTCGTGGTGCGCTGCACAACGCCGGGCTCGAGAGTGAGCAGGCTGAGCGGGTTGCGCCCGTTGAGCGGCAGATCCCGCACTTGGGTAGGATCCATGATGTCGCTGATGGTGGCGTTCGACGTTTCCAGGCGCTCGTAGCTTGATTCCACCACTTGAACAGTTTGACCGGTCGTCGCCACTTTTAAGGACACATCCACGAC
>QHYP01000124.1:0-2018 GCA_003224195.1 Acidobacteriota bacterium
GGCTTCGTTGCAATGGGAGTTGACGCTGAGCAGCAGCGCGGCGGCGCCGGAAACCATCGGCGTACTGAAGGAAGTCCCCCAACCGGCGGCGTAGGTGCCGAAGGGATAGGTGGTGATGATGCCTTCGCCGGGAGCGGCCACCCAAACGACATCGTCGCCGTAGTTGGAGAACGAGGAGAGCGTGTCGTTGTTTGTGGTGGAGGCCACGCCCATGACGTTGCCGAGAGCGGCGGGATAGACATATTCATCTTTGCCGTCATTGCCCGCGGAAGCGACGCAAATCACTTGGTGGCGGGCAGCGAACTTGATGGCGCTGACCATTTCCTGGGAGTAGGTGGCCACGCTGAAGCTCATGTTGATGACGCTGGCGCCATTTTGGACGGCGTAGTAGACGGCGCGGATGACGTTGGACAAGTAGCCGCTGCCGTCGGCGCCGAAAGCTTTCAGGGGCATGATTTGGGCCGTGGGCGCGACGAGATGAACGATGCCGGCAACCATCGTGCCGTGGCCAAAGGCCGCGTATGGCGTTCCATCGAGCACCGCGACCGTGGATTGGTCCAACACGGCAACGGTGGACTGGTTCACCTGCGCTGTGTTGGTCGAGTTGGCCAGTGGGGGCCACCCCGTGTAGTCGGTCATCTCTGAACCATTCGGCTGGTTGCGGGTGAAATCCTGGCCAGGGATGAGGACAGCTTGCAGCACGGGATGGGTGGGATCAACTCCAGTGTCAATGACGGCGACGATGCCCGCGCCGGAAACGCCGAAAGCCGATTGCGCGTCGGGCAAACGGATAATCGTGCTAGCGGGCTGGGCGAGGTAGCCATGCCAGACGGAAACGCCGAAGTAGTTCACCGGGGTGGCGTCGGACAGACCGCTCGGCGGGGTCGAAGCGGCGGTCTGCATCACCTTGAGCAGAGCGTCGAGCTCGGCATTGGTAATTCCCGGCTGGGCGCGAAGGGTTTGCAGAAAGGTGTTGGGATCGATCAGGGCAGGCGGGGTGACCAGGAAAAGCTTGCCCAGGCCGCCATCCAGGCCGCCCGACACGTTGCAGCCGAGGGTCAGACAGATCTGCTGAAGAGCCGTGAGGCCCGCGGGATCGCGGACGATGAATCGGGTGTCGGCTGCGGCGGGGACCGTCCAGGCAGCGAAGAACAGCAAGAAGATGCCTAACATTTTATGTTTCATCGGCTGCCCCCCTTCATGCCTCCGAAGCAAGCGCGATCATCGAATGGGCTCCTAGTGGCGGGAATTACGAACCGGCCGACGCTCCACTAGCGGCCTGTACCAAAGGGGGCAGGGCGACGGATACCCACTGGTATCCGCTGGTTTCCATTTCGAGGGTAAGGCTCGGTTCAAAGTCGAAGTCGAGGTGGAACTCGCCAAATTCGTTGGTCGTAGCAAGGGCTATCGGCCCCTTCTGCCCATGGAGCACGATGGGAATGCGATCAAAACGTCGCTCCGGCTTAGCAGAGTCCACAATCTGGCCCACAAGGGCAGTGCGACGGGAATCGGTCTTCGGCTCGATCCAGAGATCGGCCATCAGACTCCCAGCTTCATAAACTAATCGTCGGGCCGGAAGCTGTGAAATTCGAATACCGTCGGGCAACGGCTGGAGGAAGCTGTCAAAGACGAGATGAGCCGCCTGCGTAATTCGCCGAAGCAGCGAACTCGGACGGAGCAAAGATTCCAGGCAGCCCCAGAGTTCCTGGAGCAGACGGTCCCGAGGAACACGGGGAAGCGAATAGCGGTTAATCAGATCACTGACTTGCGGGTCGATGCGCTCCCCAGTGATGAGCAGCAGGCGCCCGCGCAGACTCGAACCGATTTTGTCAAGCCCGGAAACCACCTGAGCGGTCGAGGAGCGCGTCTGGTGCACGTCCACTATCGCGGCGTCCGGATTCTCTTCCTCGAGAGCAGCTAGCCCAACTTGAACGCTCGAAGCCAGCACGCATTGGCAGCCCATGCTTCCCAGCAATACTCGCATGGTATCGCGGGCGTAGGATTCCTCCCCGATTATC
>QHYP01000124.1:2120-14490 GCA_003224195.1 Acidobacteriota bacterium
GCAATAGGGGAAAGTCCTTATTTCCTTAGGCGGGGAAACCCCGCACTCAGGGTACCCGATGCGGTTGCGCCAGCGGAACGGCCTTGGCCCGCGTGCTCAGGAGAGAAGCGCATATCTAGACTCAGAGGGGGCCTCGGGGTCGAGGGGGCAGCCTCCAAACGCCGACATGCACGCCCTGCTGGATTGCAGTCGGCAAAGCTCGCTGCTTCTAGCGGGGACCAGCGGCGACCGCTCGCTGGTTCGCGTCCCACGCGGGCGATTTCATTTCACGAGCTGATGCTGGAATGCGTATCGGATGAGTTCCGAATTGTTTTTCAAACCTGTCTTCGACAGGAGCCGGGAGCGGTAGGTGCTCACGGTTTTTACGCTGAGCGAGAGATCCTTGGCGATCTCTGTCAGCGTCTTCCCAGAAGCCAGCATGCGCATTACTTGAAATTCGCGGTCGGAGAGAATTTCATGCGGTGGCCGCTCCGTTCCACTCGACAAATCCCCGGCGAGCGCCTCCGCCAAGGCCGCACTCAGGTACAGGCCTCCGGCGAGCACTCTGCGCGCAGCTTTCGTTAGTTCTTCAGGAACACTCTCCTTCGTCAGGAATCCCGCGGCGCCGGACTTCAAGCTTCGTCGCGCGAATTGCTCTTCGGGATGCGTGCCCAGCACCAAAATGGCAGCCTGCGGACACAACCGCTTCAATTCGCTCACGGGGTCCAAGCCGCTACCTCCGGGCATGTTGATGTCCAAGAGGATGAGCTCCCAGCCATGTTTTCTGGCGAAGTCCAGCGCCTCTTGTGCCGTGCGTGCCTCCGCAAACGTTGCGCCCTCCAGAGTCTCCGCCAGGATGTTCTTGACTCCCCGACGGAAGATGGCGTGTTCAAGAGCGATGAGAACGCTTATCACGGGCGAGCACCTTTCTCAGTGTGTCGTTCCAGAGAGATCCGCGCTGCGGGGCCGATATTTGTGTTAGTGATGAACTCCTGATGGAAGAGCCTCTTCACCTCAACTCTCCCGGAACCTCCAGTAACGGTGCCGGCTTGTTCGCAAGACTCATCTCCGATGGAATCCTCAGAGTTGGTGACTGAGGAATTTGCGCTCGCTTCCATGCCGGTTCCGTTTCTTCTTGCTCATGGTGAATTCACAGTGAGTTGACGCGCCATATGGCGTTGCCTTTTTTTCTCAACAGATTCGAGGCCGGAGCCAAAAGCCCAAAGCCAACGAAACCAGCAGAGGTCTCGGCAGGCCCGGGAGACAT
The DNA here is from genome assembly GCA_003224195.1 of Acidobacteriota bacterium. Taxonomy (GTDB): domain Bacteria; phylum Acidobacteriota; class Terriglobia; order Acidiferrales; family UBA7541; genus Acidiferrum. The sequence continues at coordinate 3,367 of QHYP01000124.1, forward strand.
TCCACCTAAATCCAAATCCAGTTCCTGGCACAATCCGGTAATCACCTTCATTTCGGAACAGTGGGAATCTGCAACCGTTGCTCGGCCCGCGGAAAAGGGCTTTTGAGGGCTCCGCAAGGTCTCACCATGCGCCTATTTCAAGTCTTGACCGCACACCAGTATGCGCAATTCTCTGGCACAGGATTCAATGACTTACCTGATTGCGGGGTGCACACGACTTCTCTAGCTTGAATCATGCCACACCTATGAGTTCAGGAGAGTCACGAGGAGACGATTCGTCTGAGAAGTTCAGCGATAGGAACATCCAGAACCTTCGATGCTCTCTCCAGCTGGCACGACGGGAGTTTAGTAGGCCAAAAGGGATATAGAGCAGCAAGGCTGGAGGAGGTAGCTGTGCAAGTGAGTCACACTGGCACACAAATCGCAGGCGAGGCTCTTGCCCTGCTCCCGCCCGACGACGTCATTTTTGGCCGGTCCGCGGCAATGCGGTCCGTACGCGACAGGATCGAAAGAGTCTCCCAAGCCAATATTCCAGTTCTTATCCAAGGAGAAAGCGGGACGGGGAAAGAAATCGTTGCAAAACTGATCCACGTTTTGTCCCCTCGGCGCGAGGGTCGTTTCGTCAAGGTGCTCTGTCCTGCTGTTCCCGCTTCGGTGTTCGAAAGTGCGCTGCTTGGCTGCGAAATGGAGCTTTTCGAGGGGACCACGAATCCAAATCCGGGACGCACGGATGCAGCCGAGGGCGGGACACTCTTCCTGGACGAAATCGCGGATCTGCACCCAGAGCTGCAAGCCAAACTTCTCCACCTGCTCCATGACGGGCGGGTCTTACGGATCGGGGCACCCGGGGTAACGCAGGAGATGAGCGGGGGAATGCGCGTCCTGTGCGCAACCCATCGCTCAGTCAAGCGAGAGATGGAGAGGGGCCAATTCCGGCCCGATCTATTTTACCGCCTCAACGCCATGAGCATTCACTTGCCGCCCTTGCGGGAACGCAGGGAAGATATTCCTGTGCTTGCGGAATATTTCCTCCAGCACTACGCCGCGAAATACGACCGCCCTGCTCGGCCACTGCCGGCTCAATGCCTGCATCGTCTACAGGAGTATGACTGGCCCGGAAATATCCGGGAGTTGGAAAACCTGATCAACGGCTTCCTTGTTCTTGGCTGCGAGACGGCAACGCTGAGCGAATGGATGGACCGTCCCCCCGGCGAGCCGCTGGTGGCCAATAGCGCAGATGGTTTCGTCCCACTGCGGAAAATCGCTCAGCATGCCGCGCGGGAAGCGGAACGAAAAATAATTTTGCAGGTTCTCGAAGCCAATGAGGGGAATCGAAAGAAGGCAGCCCGAGCGCTAAACCTCAGCTACCGCGCACTTCTCTACAAGATTAAAGGCGCCGGAATCCCCGCGAAAAGGGTCGTCGTGCCCCGCAGAGGAGCCACGCTTTCCCCAGCCGACTGCCAGTCGTCATAGGAGGAAGAAGCATGACCTCAAAGTTGCTCAGGCGTTTCAATTTGGCGTCTCAGGTGATTCTCTTGTCGTTCGTCGGTTGCACCCTAGCTTGGGCGCAAGATGGGAAAAAGCAACCGGCCACCAGCGGCGATCAAGTTTCCACTGCGAACGCCTACGGTGCGGATCACAGTGTCTCTAGAGGCGCCGCAGTGCCTGCAGGGCTCGATCCCGATTACGTCATTGGCCCAGACGATGTCCTGTCGGTCCACGTCTGGAAGGAGCCCGACATAGGGGGGAAGATGCCAGTTCGGTCTGACGGAAAGATTACGTTGCCTCTTTTGGGTGACATTCAGGCGAGCGGACTTACTCCTGCCCGGTTGCAAGTCGTTATCACACAAAGGCTATCGGACTTCATCAATAATCCGCAGGTTGTTGTGGCCGTCGAGCAGATGAACAGCAGGCAGTTCACGGTCATGGGCGAAGTCCAACACCCGGGTTCTTTTCCGTTGACGCACACAACTCGCGTGATGGACGCCCTGGCCATTGCGGGGGGGTTCCGGGACTTTGCGAAAGTGAAGAAGATCCACATCATGCGCCGCACCGCCGAGGGCGGAACGCAAACGATTCCGTTCAACTATCGGGAAGTCGTTCAGGGCCATAAGTTCGCGCAGAACATCGAGCTGCAAGCCGGCGATACGGTGGTTGTGCCGTGAAGCGGGTCACGTCCTCGAAGTTCTGTCGGATTTGTACAGCCACAGCTGCGGGTTTCTTGTGTTTTTTCCTCTTCGATGCTTGCGCGATGCTTGCCCAGGACTCGAACAGGCAGGATCTTGGAGAACAGACGGGCCTGCAGTACTCCAACGAACGGCTGCCTCCCAATGCCATTCTTCTCGGACTCTATTCGTTCGCCACATACGACGATAACATCTTGAATAGCAATCAGAATCGGGCGGGGGCATCGCTTCTTGAGGGTGGGGGGCTTCTCCGTTTTCGCGTTTCGCGCCCCAGAGGAAATATGTTCCTGGACTACCGGCCGACATTTGAGCTCTACCGGCAGTTCCAAGGCTATGATCTATTCAATCAAGCCACGGAGTTCACGGGAACATATAAGCTCACTCCTCATTTGATTTTGAATGCCAAAGATTCCTTTTCTTATCAGAGGTGGACCCTACAGCAAAGCTCGAACGGAAACACGGCATACGCCCCCGTTGTGCCCGGCGGTTTGAATGCAAACGTCCTTGTGCCGCTGATCCGGGAGCTGACGAATGAGGCGCAGCTGGGCGCAAACCTACTTTTGAGCCGCCGCTCATCCTTTGAGGTCTTTGGCACCCATTCTCTGCGCGAATTCGAGGGTCATCAGACCACGCTTGGAAATTTGGTGAACACTCAAGGATACGGCGGTGGAGCTGGCTATCGCTATCGGACGAGCCAGACGACCACCCTAGGGCTGCGCTATGTCTATCAGGATCTGCGCTTCGGCCAGACATCCCGTGCGGTCGTTCATAGCGGCTATCTGACACTCAGCTCCAACCTCGGTGAGCCGAACGTTTCATTCGAGTTGTTCATAGGTCCACAGTTTGCGTCTTCGCGCGACACGTCTCTGAGCACTTCGACGGCAAACCCTCCCCCAACACCGACGACCCCACCCACACCGGTTTCTACTTTCCGCCGAGACGTAGGCGGGGGAGCAAATTTCACCGTTCGCTCGAGGAAAATGGTGGTGCGGATATTTCTGTTACGTCAACTAACCGACGGAGCCGGTCTAGTCGCGTTGGTGAGCAATACCTCTGAGGGTTTGGAGATCCGCCGCCGGCTCTGGCATGGACTGGACGCGGTTTTGAGTGGCGGGAATGGCCAATCGACATCCTTTTCCGACGTCTTCGGTCGCGGCAACATTCGGAGTCAAAACGGGGGGATCGCACTCGAGTGCCCACTCGGGTACGGCTTCCTGTTTCATGCCGGATACACATATCTCCGGCAGAGAACCAGCGGTAACCTACCTTTGGCATTCGACGTGGACCGCAATCGGGTTGCCGTCGGCTTCTTTTACCAACCTCGACCACACCCCTTGGGACGTAGATGATGCACAGGAGCCAAACCGCCGTTTCATTGAGCTGGTGCCTGTGCTGGTAGATCTTGGTGCGAAGCCGTTGATCCTTCGTTGCACTGGTTTCCGCGCGTGGATCTTGTAGGACAGTACAAACTGGGTCGCCAGATTCATTTCTCAGACGAAATAAACAGGCCAAAACATAACCCGTGCTTCTAAGCCAAATATGTCCTTTGCCGTGAAGAAGATGGATGACGTTTGGCTCGGCGCAAGCGGTCATTATGTCCCTGAGTCAGAATTGCAGGGATTCCCCCCATATTTCACTAGGGAGTTTTCGCCTCTTGATTTGCGAGACGTACCGGATTGCCAGGGCGGATTCAGTTCACTAGGCTGCACATCAGACGGCAGAACCTTGAGGAGAGCCTTTGCGAAGAGTGAACGATTGCGGGATACCGTGGGGAGCAAACAGAGCGGCGCGCCCGGCAGTGGATTTGTTTTCGGCTTTGCACCCAAGTTGAGACTGGACGTAGCGACTTCCCCCCAGTCAGTTCTATGAGTACTAGGTTTGGCGGCGTGAACTTCGGCGGTTGTTGAGCCGCCCTGACAATCAGCTAAGGAGCCATCAGCGGCAGTCTCAGGGTTTAGATATCGGCTCCTGTGCGGGGACAAACTGGGGCAGAGTTTTTCTGTGCAGACCGGTTTCGCCGGCTATCAATCGGAGTTCGATGTCACTCCTTATTGAGTGACGGTATGCATACGCAGAGCAGAAGGTTTGGCGAAAGCGAGGAAGGAATGACGTTGCAACGAGAGTTGACTCTCGAGGATTGGCTGGCGGCTCTGCGTCGGCGACGTTGGTTCGTCATCATTCCTGCGATCCTGGGCGCAGTGGCGGGATATGCGCTGTCCTTGNCCCAAGAAATACACATCACATACATCAATCCTGATTGAACAGCCCACAGTACCGGACAACTACGTGAAGCCAGTGGTCAGCGAAGACCTAAGCCAGCGCCTCGCCAGCATGCAGGAGCAGATTCTGAGTCGCACCCGCCTGCAACATCTCATCGAACAGTTCGGCCTGTACAAGACATATGCGGAGCAGGGGACGATGAAGGCACTAGTCAAGCGGCTCATGCACAAGACAGACATCGAGCCAGTGCCGATGGAGGACTTGGTTGAGCAGCTGCGGAAGTCCATCAAGGTGACCCCGCTGAGCCCGATGGCGGGTACACGGTCGGCAGAGCTGCCCGGATTCAACGTGGACGTCACCATGAGAGAGGCTTGGCTTGCCCAGCAAATCTGCACTGAAATTACCTCGATGTTCATGGCGCAAAATTTGCGCCTGCACCAGCAACACGCAGAGGAAACGACGCAATTCTTGGCCAAGCAACTGGAGGATGCCAAAGCCAAACTCAACGACCAGGACGCTAAACTGGCCGCCTTCCAAAGTCGTTACATGGGGGAGCTTCCCGAGGACGAGAAGACCAATCTCACCCTGCTGACAGGCATGACCCCGCAACTGGAAGCAGCCACCCAGAGTCTCAACCAAGCCCAACAAGAAAAAGCCTTTGCGGAATCGTTGCTGAGCCAGCAGCTCGCGGCCTGGAAATCGTCGCCGGACGGCGAGAATCCGCAAACACTCGAGCAACAGCTCAGCAACTTACAGAAGCAGCTATCTTCGCTTAAGGGGCATTACACGGAAAAGCATCCAGACATCGTGTCGCTCAAGAAAGACATCGCAGAATTAAAGCTGAAGATAGCCCAAGATGCATCCACGCAGGATCAGGAGCAGCTGAATAAACGAAACGAAAAAGCCCCCGTGATGGAGTCGCCACAAATCCAACAGCTTCGAGCGCAGCTTCACCAGACCGAAGTGACCATTAGGCAGAAAAGACACGAGCAGGAGCAGCTTCAGAGGCAGATCAAGGTCTATCAAGACCGGCTCCAGCTTAGCCCAGCGGTCCAGCAGGAATTCAAATCCTTGACGCGGGACTATCAAACCGCGCTCGATTTCTACAACGAACTTCTCAAGAAGCGGAACGAGTCCCAAATGGCCACCGACCTGGAACGCCACCAGCAAGGCGAACAATTCCGGGTGCTAGATCCGCCCAGTTTGCCGGAACGGCCATCCTTCCCGAATCCGCCGCTTTTCGGTTTGGGTGGGCTTGGTGTCGGGCTGGCATTTGGAGTGGCGATGGCGCACTTTTTAGAGTTACACGATAAGTCCCTGCGGACTAGACGGGATGTTGAAACTTATCTCGGGGTGCCGACCCTAGCCGTAATCTCCTCGATGGCACCGGCCGCCACAAGGATCAAAAATAGAACCGGCAGGGGCGCTCCAGCGAAGCGAAACGAATTCAGCTTGCACGCCGCGTCATCGTGAAGGCGACGAAAATGTACGAAAAGTTCTTCGGTTTGCGAGAAAGCCCGTTCAACGTCAATCCGGATCCCCGGTATTTGTTCTTGACGCCAAGCACTCAGGAAGCGCTGGCCAGCCTGGCCTACGGGATTCGGGGCCGGAAAGGCATCATTCTGCTGACGGGCGAGGTTGGAACGGGGAAGACCACGCTGCTCAACAGGCTGCTGGATTGGCTGCGTCACGAGCAAGCGGTCACGGCCTTCATCTTCAACACGCGGCTAAGCGTCACCGAGTTCTTTGATTGTTTGACGGCCGATTTCGGAATTTCCTGCCAATCGCCCTCAAAAAGCCACGTCCTGCTGGGGCTCAACCGGTGGCTGCTGGATCGTTACCGCGCAGGAGAGACGGCGGTGCTAATCGTAGATGAGGCGCAGAATCTGTCCCAGCAATTGCTCGAAGAAATCCGTCTCCTCAGCAACCTGGAGACATCGACCGAGAAATTACTCCAGATAGTGTTATCCGGCCAGCCGGAACTCGAAGAAAAGCTCAAACACGCTCAATTACGGCAATTTCGGCAGAGGATTACGGTGCGCGCCAGGACGGGGCCGCTATCGTTGCAGGAAACTCATGGCTATATCGCGGAGCGGCTGCGCATCGCGGGAGCAAACGGCGAACCAATCTTTGCTCCGGGAGCTGTCGAGAGCGTGTATAACTACGCCCGCGGAATCCCTCGCGTAATCAACGTACTCTGCGAGCATGCGCTGATCAACTCCTTCGCCGACCAACAGAGGCCCGTCCCAACCCACCTTGTCGATGAAGTGGCGCGGGAATTTGAATTGGGCAGCCTCGAACCGACCACGCAACCAACCAGTACCGCGTGCCCGGAAAATACTCTTGCGGCTGAGTCGCCGCTCGAAGACTTCATCGGTAGTATTGGAGCAGTTCCGTCAGCACGCCTCGATCACTGCGGAACCCAGGGAAGGGAAAGAATGAGCCGCATTCACGAAGCTCTGAAGAGGGCCGAACAAGAGAGAGCGCCAATCCAGTCGGCCAATGAGGCGAAACCAAGCGATTCTCTTTTGGCGGAAGGCGCTCACCGCGATGGAGGAGAGTGGTCGGCCCTAGGAATGGTTTCCCCTGTGGGACCGGGAATCGAGTCCCCAAATTCCCACCATCTCCGGCTCGATGAGCTGCGGCGGCGCTGCGCAACGCCCGGATGGAAGCTAAACCCAGACTATGCCGTTTTCTGCAAGCAGTCTCTCGCGGTCTGTGCCGAGCAGTTCCGCACTTTGCGCTCACGTCTCTACCGGCTGCGAGATAAACAGCCCGTCCGCACGCTGCTGGTCACAAGCGCGGTGCCCGGGGAAGGAAAAACGTTCGTGTCCCTTAATCTTGCTTTAGCGATCGCGCGTCAACACGAACGGCGAGCCTTGCTGATCGACGGGGACCTGCGCGCGTCGAGGCTCCATGTGCGCATGGGGGCTCCCTCGGCACCAGGTCTGACCGAATACCTTCGCGGGGAAGCCGATGAATTCTCCATTATCCAGGCCGACTCGAAGGATGACCTCTTTTTCATCCCTGCCGGGAGATCCGTCTTAAACCCAGCAGAATTGCTTGCAGATAATCGGATGAAAGTATTGATCGATCGAATGGCCCCGGTATTCGATTGGGTCATCGTGGACGCGCCTCCTGTTCACCCGGTCGGAGACGCCGGAGTGCTGGCAGGTCTGTGTGACGGGGTGATCGTAGTTGTTCGTGCGAAATTGACAGCCTATGACTTGGTCCAGACAACGTTGCAGGAATTCCGGGGAAAGAATCTGCTGGGCGTAGTGCTGAACGGCGCCGACGAAGAGGCAACCTACGGCGCCTACTCATATTATGCCGGATACGGGATGGACAGAAAATGATGAACCGTCTGCCCATTTCGTCATCGAGATGCACGGTTCACCGCGGGATTTGCTAGCACGTCCCGCAGCCTGAACCAGACATTTGGGACTCTGATGGCGGTAGCTTGTTCAGACTTCGCCTCACATTGAGCTTAGGGATTAACTAGTAGCGTTTGAAAGGCATTCTTAAAGATGAATCTCGCACCCACTGCGGTTAGTTACCCCTGGTTCGCTCTGCAGACCAGGTGCCGATATGAGAGTTTCGTGGCAAAACAGCTGGCTCACAAGGGCTACGAAATTTTGCTACCCCTCTACGAGTGTCGGCGCCGCTGGTCCGATCGCATCAAGGAACTCGAACTGCCCCTATTTCCGGGCTACGTGTTTTGCCGGTTCAATCCACTAGTTCGGCTCCCCATACTTATGACGCCGGGAGTAATTCAGGTTGTCGGAATCGGCAGGAGCCCGGTGCCGGTTGACGACGCGGAAATCGCCGCTATCCAGACCGCCGTTCAATCTGGGCTGCCTCGACAGCCTTGGCCGTTCCTGCAAATCGGGCAAAGGGTAAGAGTCGAATGCGGGCCGCTCTGCGGGCTCGAGGGGATCTTGGTGGATTTCAAAGGCCGTCACCGCCTCGTCTTGTCGATGACCCTTCTCCAGCGCTCGGTGGCCGTCGAAGTGGACGGTGCGTGGGTGATCTCCATTCCCCAGCAGCATCGGGCCTACGCCGGTCCGGCATCCTTTCGGCATGCCAACCCACCGATCAGGAAAACCACCGAAGAAGCGATTACCAAAAACCCTGGGACAGCATTGACAATTTGAAATCGCTTGCAGCTCTGATCGAAGGACAACTCAAGCACAGAAACCCATGTGTGGAATAGCAGGCATCATCGGTACCGAGCATAGCTATTTGGCCCGCGGTGCAGACGTCCATCAAATGTGCCAGACCATCGTGCACCGCGGACCGGACGACGAAGGAATCTACGCTAAGGGCCGTGCCGCGCTGGGCATGCGCCGACTGAGTATCATCGATCTGTCTACGGGACATCAACCCATCCACAACGAGGACGGAACTCTCTGGGTCGTCTTCAATGGGGAGATCTACAACTTCCCAGAGCTGCGCCCGGCACTGGAAGCTCGTGGCCACCGCTTCTACACCAGCACTGACACCGAGGTGATCGTTCACCTGTACGAGGAGTATGGGTCCAAGTGCGTGCAGAAGCTGCGCGGGATGTTCGCGTTCGCACTCTGGGATGAACGCCGAGAACGTCTGTTGCTGGCAAGAGACCGCTTCGGAAAGAAGCCGCTGCATTACGCGTTGAGCGGCGAGCGACTGCTGTTTGGCTCCGAAATCAAGGCGTTGTTGGCCGGCGCGCCGGAACTTTCCGACGTTGATTCTCATGCGCTGCTAAGTTATTTCTATTTCGGTTATGTGCCGGACCCGCGCACCGCTTTCAGGGGGATCCACAAGTTGCCCCCTGGACACCTACTCGAATTCAGCTCCGGTCAAATCCACATCAGCCAGTATTGGGACCTCCCATCCTACGGAATCTATTCGCCTCGATCCGAGGAAGAATGTTTGGAAGAACTGGAGCACCGACTTGCCGAGGCCGTTCGGATTCGGTTGCTCAGCGATGTCCCGCTCGGAGCACTGCTCAGCGGAGGGGTTGACTCCTCCGCTGTGGTTGCGCTCATGGCCCGCGCCAGTTCGCGCCCAGTCAAAACATTTTCGATTGGCTTCTCCAACGAGGATTTCAACGAAGCCGAACATGCTCGCCTAGTCGCGCGACGGTTCGGCACCGAGCACCACGAACTGATCGTCGAGCCCCAGATCGAGGAAACGGTGCACTTGCTGACGCATTCGCTGGAAGAACCGTTTGGCGATTCTTCAATCGTGCCAACGTATCATGTGTGCCGCCTGGCTCGTCAGCATGTCACAGTGGCTTTGGCGGGAGATGGCGGGGATGAGCTGTTCGCTGGTTACGACCGTTACAGATCCCATCTTCGGCGTCGAAGACTTCGCTTGTTTCCTGCCGGGACAGGTCGTTGGTACCGTGAATCCATTCATCCGTGGGTGCCGACCGAATGGCCAGGCCGCAGGTTTTTGTATAATCTCTCGCTGTCTCTCGGCGACCGTTACTTGGATGGAATTTCGATACTGCCGGCCCTGGTTCGAGAGCGCTCCCTCTTCTCTAAAGATTTCTTGGCTTGGGCCGACCGAGAGACTTCACCCTACGAGGGCTTCCGACGCTATCTGGAACACAGCCCTGACTCTGATCCGCTGAGCAAAGTCCAATACCTCGACGCCAAAACGTACTTACCGGCGGATATTTTGACCAAAGTAGATCGGATGAGCATGGCGTGTTCGCTGGAGGTTCGGGCTCCTTTCCTCGACCATGTTTTCGCCGAATGGGCTGCGCAGTTGTCTCCTCGGTGGAAAATGCGGGGCGGCGAGCTCAAGTACATCCTGAAAAGGATGGCCGAGCGGTTGGGCGTCCCGAGACAAGTGCTCTACCGCCGAAAGCAAGGTTTCTCCATGCCCTTAGTCCACTGGTTCCGCCAGCAACCCTCGCCAGCCTTACTGGACATCCTTCTGGAACCCAAAACCATCCAGCGAGGATATTTCAACGAGCAAGCGCTACGTCGCAGACTGTTCGAACATCGCCAAGGCCTGCGCGACCGCTCTTGGGAGATTTGGCATCTTCTTATTTTCGAGCTCTGGCACCGCAATTTTCTTGAACCAGCAACCCAAGTACAGTCCACAGCCGCTTATTGGTGCCGCTCCGCCGCCGAACGTGAGTGCGTTCAACCGCCGGTCTTTAGTCCCCCCTCCCCGGCCACCGTACAAGTGGCGCGCTGACAATACTCCATCGCATTGACGCAGCCATATGCCTGGCACATTGAGCACAGAGCGAGCCGCAGTTGCTAAGAGTGACCTGTCGTCACCACATAGGCTACCTGAATTCCAGGGCGCTCTTTCGGTGCTAAAGCGGTCCTCTGACCACGGCGGGACACGTGTCCTGTATCTGGTCGATACGCTGAACGTTGGTGGCACGGAAACCCAGACGGTGCAAGCTGCCCTTCGCCTGCGCTCGATGTCCCATCATGTAACCGTGGGCTGCCTGCGCGCGGAAGGTCCGTTGCTGGAGATTTTGCAACAAGCAGGTATTCCTGTAGTCGAGTTCCGCAAAAAGAAGACGCTTCTTTCATTCAATGGCGTGTACCAGCTGATGCGTTTGGCCCTTTTTCTCCGGCGGGGACAGTTTCATGTCATCCACGCGCACGACTTGTGGGCAAATCTGCTGGGAGTTCCGGCCGGTTGGTTGGCGCGAACCCCGGTCATTATTTCCAGTCGGCGCTATCTGGCAGACCTGGACTGGTACACA
>QHYP01000125.1 GCA_003224195.1 Acidobacteriota bacterium
TGCGATCTTTCGGTGCTGCCCTCAGAGGCCGAAGCAATGCCCAATTCCGTGCTGGAATCGATGGCGGCCGGGCTCCCGGTGGTGGCCACTCGCGTTGGCGGAACTCCTGAAATCATCGTAGACGGCGTGGATGGGTTGCTTGTTCCGCCGCGGAATGCGCCGGCCATCGCCGATGCCATCCTCCGCGTCTTACGGGATGCAGACTTAGCGAGAAGGCTTTCCCGGACCGGACAAGCGCGAATGCGAACGCACTTCAGCTACGATCGTCTCATTGCTCAACTCGAACAACTTTACTCTCTGCGCAGATTACGCAGTAACTGCATGCTCAGGATGAAAGATTTCAGAAGTGTATCGCATTCGGACGTAGTCCTTCTTGACCAACAATCTCAACCGCTGCGAGGGAAGAACTGATTATGAAGACGGTTAGCGTGTTCGGACTGGGCTACGTCGGCGCCGTGACTGCAGCCTGCCTAGCGCATAAGGGTCATCGAGTGGTGGGAGTGGATGTGAATCCGGCGAAGGTGGAGATGGTGGAATCGGGCCGGGCGCCGGTGCTGGAGCCGGGATTGGATCAGCTCGTGAGGGAGGGCCGCGAAGCCTGCCGATTGCACGCGACGACGGATCCTATGGCGGCCGTTAGTCAATCGGAGATTTCGTTCATTTGCGTGGGCACGCCAAGCCTGCCCAATGGCCGCTTGGACGTAAGCACCGTCCAGCGCTGCTGTGAAGACGTGGGGAGAGCGCTACAATCGAAGACAGGATTCCATTGGATCGTGCTCCGCAGCACTGTCCTGCCGGGAACCGCAAAGTCTTTGGTCATTCCCAGTATTGAGGCGGCCAGCGGAAAGCGCCTAGGGGTCGATTTTGCCGTCTGCGCCAATCCGGAATTTACGCGCGAAGGGTGCGCGGTCGTCGATTTTTTGAATCCACCAATGACTGTTCTAGGAGCCGATGATGCCGATCAGCTCGTCCCGCTGCGCGAGCTCTACCGAGGCATGCCGGGTCAGGTCTTTGAGACCACCTTGGGAATTGCCGAGATGGTTAAATACGTCTGCAACGTCTTCCATGCTTTGAAAGTGACCTTCGCGAACGAGATAGGATCGCTATGCAATGAACTGGGCGTGGATGCGCGCGCCGTGACGAAGATTTTTTTAGCCGATACAAGACTTAATATTTCCGCGGCTTATCTGACGCCCGGATTCGTCTTTGGTGGATCCTGCTTACCGAAAGATGTCCGGGCACTCTCCTACTGTGCCAAGCAG
>QHYP01000126.1 GCA_003224195.1 Acidobacteriota bacterium
ATCTTTTCGATCTGTCCTGGACGGACGTCTTCGTTCAAATGGCTGCGGATGTAGTGATAGGCGATCTCCCGCGCCTCCGCCGAAGTAACGTCAAGCGAGCGCGTCCGCCCTTCAAGAATTGCCCGCACTTGGTCGGCGATCTGCCGCGGCTCGAACGGTTCGCCGTCGTATTTCAGGATGTGATCGTGGACGCTGTATCCGCTCTCCGCTCGCAGGTGACGCGCGAACTGCCCGGTCGCATTCACTTCGACGCAAATCGTGCGTTTGCACTTCCGCAGAATCTCATTGGCCTCGCGACTGTGGAAAGGAAGGATATATTTGAAATGAAGTTGATTGGCGCGGATGCCGGCCGCCGCCAGTTGCTCGACAGCTTCACGAATAACACCCCTCGTTGAACCCCAGCCGATAAGCGTCACTTCGGCATCAAGCGGACCCTCCAGCTTCGGCGCCGGAACGTCGCGCAGGGCAAGCCCGAGCTTTTTCATCCGTTTTTCCGCAATTTTGCGGCGCACTGCGGAATTCGTGAAAACGTCGCTGATTAAAATGCCCTCCTCATCGTGTTCGTCGCTGGCCGCCACATAAAGTGTGTTCGCGGTTCCCGGAATCGCCCGCGGGGAGATTCCCGATGGCGTAAACGCATAGCGTTTGTACTTCCCGTTTTCCGGTTTCCATTCCGTTACGAACTCGCCCCTATCGATCGGCACCGCAGCCGGAAGATCCTCGGGTTCGATGGTCTCGGGGTGCTCCGAAAGGAGCAAATCGGAAATGATGATGACCGGCAGTTGATATTTCTCCGCCAGGTTGAAGGCCTCAACCGCCGAGTGAAAACAGTCCCGCGTGTCGCACGGCGCGATGATGACGCGGGGGAAGTCGCCCTGAGAAGCTCCGAAGACTTGATTCAGGTCGGCTTGCTCGGTCTTCGTGGGGATTCCCGTGGAAGGGCCGCCGCGCTGTACTTCAATGATCACCACGGGCGCTTCGATCATGCCCGCCTGGCCGATCGCTTCGGTCATCAGCGCGAAGCCGCCTCCCGAAGTGCCGCACATCGCTCGCACTCCGGCAAAGCCCGCTCCGATCGCGATATTGGCAACCGCTAGCTCATCCTCGCACTGCTTGACCACGATGCCGCAGCGCTCGCCGTGTGCGGCCATCCAGTGTAGAATGGCCGATGCCGGAGTCATGGGGTAAGCCGAATAGAATTTGCAGCCGGCAGCGACGGCGCCCAGGCAGAAGGCCTCGTTTCCCGTGATGAACGGCCGGCGCTTGCGAGTGAAATTCCACTGGCACCCAAGCGGCACAAAGCGCTCCCGGGCATAGTCGTAGCCGGCGCGCGCCAGGTTCACGTTCTGGTCCACAACGGCCTTTCCCTTGTGCCCAAAGGTATCGGCGAAAACTTCGGCCGTTACCTGGAAGTCCAAGTCCAGGAGGAAAAGCAGGGCCCCGAGGGCCACCGTATTCTGCATGATGGGCTGGATGGCGCCGAAAGGTTTTGTCAGCTCTCCGACGGGCAGGGGCGCGGCCAGGATGGTTTCGGCCAGCGGAACATTGCATCGCAGCTTGTCGGCGTTGAAGAGCACGACCCCGCCGGGGTCCACCTCTCCTGCGTGACGCTCAATCGCGTCTTGGTTCAGGGCGATGAGGGCGTTTAGATGATCCCCGTGTGAAGCGACCTTCTCCTGTCCCAAGCGCACGCGGAGCCAGATGTGTCCCCCGCGTATGATCGATTGATAGCTGTTATAGGCGTGAACGTACAGGCCCAACCGTGACGCGGTTTTGGCTAGAGTGTCGCCCGTTTTGTCCAAGCCGTCGCCGGCCGCTCCGCCAATCCCAATGGTAACGCTGCTCATCGCAGAGCCCCCTCCATACTGGCCACCGAACCCCGTAGGCAGCTTCCTGCTTCGACTTGACTCGTGCGGGGATGATACGTCCGCTGGGCCCCTGTTTCAAGGCTCAATCCTGTTCCGGGGCCCTCTGTCATTCGGCGGCGCAAATTAGGTTGCACCGAGGACTCCAGGTCCGCCACCTATGCCCAATTGGCGGATACGTCGGCGCATCCGGCAGCCGTATTCTCGTTACGACCCCAACTCCCAGATGGTCCTACGCTGTGCGCAAAACGTCGTTGCGGTGTATTCTATTTTGTTGAAGGAGTTGAACCGAAGTGGCCAGTCGGGAAATTCCCCGCGGGACTCGCCAAGAGGGGCACAGCGAACTCATGGACAGCGAGACGTCTACCCATCCTCCGCACGTTGACCGCGGCGTTCACCCCGATTCTATCGGGGCGGTCACCAATAAAATGGAGGAGGTCGAGGTTCAAGAGTGGCTCGAATCCCTCGATTCGGTCCTCGAATCGAGCGGCCCTGAAGTGGCCATGCACATTCTGGAGCGCCTGCGCGCCCACGCGACGGTCGCCGGCGTCACCCTGCCTTTCACCGCCAATACGCCTTATGCCAACACCATTCCGTGGCGCCTCCAACCCTTGTTCCCGGGCGATCAAGAGCTCGAGCGGCGGATCAAAAGCCTGGTGCGCTGGAACGCGCCAACCGTATCGAGCACAACATCGGCGGCCACATCTCCACCTTCGCTTCCGCTGCCACTCTGTACGAGGTCGGTTTCAATCACTTCTTCCGCGCGCGAAGTGAGAGCCTCGAAGGTGACACGATCTATTTTCAGGGCCACGCGGCGCCCGGCATTTACGCTCGGGCCTTTCTCGAAGGGCGCCTCACTCTGCAGCAGCTCGAAAACTTTCGCCGCGAATTGAAGCCCGGCGGCGGCCTCTCCTCCTATCCGCATCCCTGGCTGATGCCGGACTTCTGGGAGTTTCCTTCGGTTTCCATGGGTCTCAGCCCGCTGATGGCCATCTATCAGGCGCGCTTCAATCGGTATCTCGAAGACCGCGGCCTCAAGCCAATCACCGACGCGAAGGTTTGGGCGTTTATCGGCGACGGCGAAACTGATGAGCCGGAGTCGCTGGGAGCCATCACGCTCGCCGCGCGCGAAAAACTCGACAACTTGATCTTCGTCATCAACTGCAACCTGCAACGCCTGGATGGGCCGGTTCGCGGCAACGGCCAAATCATCCAGGAGCTGGAGTCGGCCTTCCGCGGCGCCGGCTGGAACGTCATCAAGGTTCTCTGGGGAAGCGAGTGGGACCCGATTCTCGAGCGCGACACGGAACGCCTCCTCGTCAAGCGCATGGGTGAGTTGGTGGACGGTGAATATCAAAAGCTCGTGGTTTCTTCGGGGTCGTATGTTCGGCAGAGCTTTTTTGGCACTGACCCGAGACTCCTCAAACTAGTCGAGCCGCTTCCCGATCAGGCGCTGCAGCGTCTCCGCCTGGGTGGCCATGATCCGAAGAAGGTCTATGCCGCGTACAAGGTCGCTGTCGAGCACACGGGCTCGCCGACCGTTATTCTTGCGCGGACCATCAAGGGCTACGGACTTGGCGAAGCGGGCGAAGGCAAGAACGTAACGCACCAGCAGAAGAAGCTGAACGAGGAAGAGCTGCTGGAATTCCGCTCGCGATTCGGCATTCCGCTGAGCGATGAGGACTGCCTCGAGGTGCCTTTCTACCGGCCGGCGGAGGATAGCGAGGAAATTCAATACCTTCGCGTGCGTCGCGAGGCGCTGGGCGGCTATGTACCTAAGCGGTGCGCGCGCTCGAAGCCCATTCGCGCGGACCACGACGATCTCTTCGCGGAATTCCTGAGCGGCAGCGAGGGCCGCGAGGTCTCGACCACCATGGCTTTCGTCGCCATGCTGCGAAAGATGCTGAAGGATCCGGAGATCGGCAAGCTCGTCGTGCCCATTGTGCCGGACGAGGCGCGCACCTTCGGCATGGAATCTCTCTTCCGCGCCGTGGGCATCTACTCCAGTGTCGGGCAGAAATACGAGCCCGTGGATGTCAACACTCTGCTCTATTACAAGGAAGCAAAGGACGGCCAGATTCTCGAAGAGGGAATCACCGAAGCGGGCTCCATGGGCTCCTTTATCGCCGCTGGCTCCGCCTACGCCACGCATGGCATCAACACGATTCCATTCTTCATTTTCTATTCGATGTTCGGTTTCCAGCGCATCGCGGACTTCATCTGGGCCGCTGCGGACATGCGCTGCCGGGGATTTATGCTCGGCGGCACGGCCGGGCGCACCACGCTCGCCGGCGAAGGCCTCCAGCACCAGGACGGTAACAGCCATGTGCTGGCCTTGCCCGTGCCGAACCTCCTGGCCTACGATCCGGCGTTCGCCTATGAGATAGCGGTCATCATTCAAGACGGCATCCGGCGCATGTACAGAGATGGAGAAAGCATCTTTTACTACCTGACCGTCATGAACGAGCCGTACGCCATGCCCGCCATGCCGGGCGATGTGAAAGACGGCATTTTGAATGGCATGTATCGCTTCCGCGCCTCGGAGAACAAGAAATCGAAGCTTCGCGCGCAGCTTTTCGGCAGCGGCGCCATTCTGCGCGAGGCCCTCCAGGCGCAGGAACTCCTCGAGTCGAAATTCGGTGTCGCCGCCGACGTATGGAGTGTGACGAGCTACAAAGGTCTCTACCGCGACGCCCTCGACGCGGACCGCTGGAACAGGCTGCACGCGGGCGAAAAGCCCCGGCTTCCTTACGTCACCGAATGTCTCGCCGACGTACCTGGAGTGCTGGTTGCCGCATCGGATTATCTGAAGGCGCTGCCGAATCTCGTTAGCAAATGGATGCCGCGAGCGCTTCTCTCGCTCGGCACGGACGGCTTTGGCCGCAGCGATGGCCGCGCCGGCCTGCGCGATTTCTTTGAGGTGGATGCGCGCTTTATTGCGCTGGCCACTCTGGCCGAATTGTGCCGCGAAGGCCAGGTCCAGAAATCAGTTGTGCAAAAGGCCATGAAGGAGCTCGAAATCGATCCCGAGAAGCGCAACCCGATGATCTCTTGATTCGCTCTTTCATTCTTCTTCACGGCGAAAAAGTAACTTTCGGTTGGTGCTCCAGTTAAGCTATTCAGGGGGCGTGTCTCCAGGCCTCCGTCCGCCTCTGCACTCGCAAATTGTTGCCAAAGAATGGCACAATCGGTACTTCCGAAAGCGAGTGAAATATTCGGCCCAAGCCCTGCGTAGTCGGGATGGAGGGTTCCGCGGATTAATATCGAGCGTGCTCGTTGCGGAGCCGCAGGCTCAAAGGGAGTTTTTCTCGGGACGTTTGTCTTCGATGAGTGCACCTGCACAAGCGCGCCAGCACGATCTCGCCTCGCTCAAAATCGAGGAGCGGTCGCGTACTACCGGCAAGGCTGGCAGGCGTATGGGGCTCTTCGCCGCTGGCCTCGGGCTCTTTGTGCTTGCCGTGGGCGGCGTGTTGGCGCTTCGTGGACAGAAGCCTGTCGTCGAAGTGGCCGCGGCAAGGCCGGCAGGAGATCTTCGTGCCGACGCGCTGCTCAATGCCAGCGGCTACGTCACGCCGCGCCGCCGCGCCACCGTCGCCGCCAAGATCACTGGCCGCGTAACCAGTGTTCTCTTCGATGAGGGCGTGCGCGTACGCGAGGGCCAGGTTCTGGCTACATTGGATGATTCGGACGCCAAGCGCGCGCTCGACGCCGCGAAAGCGGATCGCGACGCCGCTCAGGCTACCATCACCGATTACGAAGTGCAGCTCAAAAACGCCGAAATCACTCTGCACCGCGCGCAGGCATTGCAGGCCGCCGGTGTGCAAACCCAGGAAGCTCTGGACAACGCGCGGACGGCCACGGACAGCCTGAAGGCGAAGATTGCCCTCAGCAAACAGCAAGTGGCCGCCGCCGAAGCGCGCATCCAGGAGGCGCAGCAGAACGTGGACAATACCGTGATTCGCGCGCCGTTTGCGGGAATCGTCGTGTCCAAGGACGCTCAAGTGGGCGAGATGGTTTCTCCGATTTCCGCTGGTGGCGGTTTCACGCGCACGGGCATCGCCACGATCGTGGACATGAACTCGAACGAAATCGAAGTGGACGTAAACGAGGCGTACATCGCGCGCGTGGTGCCCGGCCAAAAGGTTGTCGCGACTCTGGACGCCTATCCTGAATGGCAGATTCCCTGCAAAGTGCGCACCGTGATCCCCACGGCTGACCGCCAGAAGGCTACGGTGAAAGTCCGCATTTCATTCGACAAGCTCGATCCGAAAATTCTGCCGGACATGGGCGTCAAGGTCGCTTTTCTCGGTAACGAGCCGGTCGCGCAAAAAGGGAAGGGAAGCGCAGCGAAAGCTTTGATTCCGCAAAGTGCCGTTCGCCAGGATGGTGGCAATTCGATTGTCTTTTTGGTGCGCGATGGGAAATTGGAGCGCCGCGCCGTCAACCTCGGCGCGCAGCGCGGCAGCGATGTCGAGGTGATGGCCGGCGTTTCGCCGGGAGATTCTTTGGTCGTTCACGGGCCGGAGGCTCTCCGCGACGGCCAATCTGTTCAGATCAGACAGTAGGGGGAGACGACATGGTGCAAGTGGACGGGCACGGCGCTACAGCGAGCTTGATCCAGGTTCGCGGTCTGGACAAAAAGTACAAACGCGGCAGCGAGGAGATTCACGTCCTTCAGGGACTGAATTTGGACGTCGATCAGGGCGAATTCGTGGCCTTCATGGGGCCGAGCGGCTCGGGCAAAACGACGCTGCTGAATCTCCTGGGCGGTTTGGACGTTCCCTCCGCGGGAAGCATCGTCGTCTCCGGCGACGAAATCACGCACATGTCGCGCGGCAAATTGACGGAGTGGCGCGCGCGCCATGTCGGCTTCATCTTCCAGATGTACAACCTCATTCCCGTTCTGACGGCCTATCAAAATGTCGAGTTGCCGCTGCTCTTGACGAAGCTCTCTGGAGCGGAGCGGCGCAAGCACGTCGAAACTGCCCTCGGCCTGGTCGGTCTCGCCGACCGCATGCGCCATTACCCGCGCCAGCTTTCCGGCGGCCAGGAACAGCGCGTCGCGATTGCGCGCGCCGTCGTCTCCGATCCCACGTTCTTGCTCTGCGACGAGCCGACCGGCGATCTCGACCGCAAGAGCGCGGATGAGATCATGGCTCTCATCGAGCGTCTCGTCCGGGAATATCGCAAAACCGTCCTGATGGTGACGCACGATCCCGTAGTCGCCCAGCGCGCGGACACCACGCTCCACCTCGAAAAAGGCGCGCTTGTCGAAGCGGGCCAGCGCCGCCGCGTTCCCGCGGGAGGTGTGGCATGAAATTCCGCGGGCTGATCTTTGCCAACCTGTTCCGCAAGAAGGTTCGCTTCCTCTTGACCATCGGCTCCTTCGCGGTCGCGTTGCTCCTCTTCACCTTCCTTGCCGTTGTCAAGAGCGCCTTCAGTCGCGGCACGGAAATCGCCGGCGCGGACCGCCTGATCGTCGTCAGCCGCATCGGCCTGATGCAATTAATGCCCATCTCCTACCGCGACAAAATCCTTGCCATTCCCGGCGTCAAAGCCGTCACGCACAATCACTGGTTCGGCGGTGTCTATCAGGATGAAAAGAACTTCTTTCCGCAGTTTGTCATCGACCCCGAATATCAACGCCGGGTGATGACTGAGCTTGTGGTCCCTGACGACCAGTGGAACAATTTCCTGAAGGACCGCCAGGGCGCTATTGCCGGCGCCCGCACGGCCGAACGCTTCCATTGGAAAATCGGCGATCGCATCCCCATCAAAACTACTCTCTATGGCGGCAGCTCTTGGCAGTTCAATCTCGACGGCATTTATCACAGCGAACGCGCGGGTGGCGACGAGAGCCAGTTTTGGCTGCAGTGGAAATACTTTGACGAGAACGCACCCGACGCCGTCAAAAGCACGGCAGGATGGTACGTGGTCAAGCTCGATAGCCCCGATGACGCCGTCCGCGTCGCCAAGGCCATTGACGAAAAGTTTGCCAACTCCTCGTTTGAGACCAAGACCGAGACGGAATCCGCCTTCGCCGCATATTTCGTCAAGCAGTTCGGAAACATCGAACTCCTGATCCTCACCATCGGCAGCGTCGTGTTCTTCACGCTTCTCCTCGTCACCGGCAACACCATGGCTATCTCCGTCCGGGAGCGCACCTCCGAACTGGCCGTCCTTAAAGCCATCGGCTTTTCCGGGCGCGCTGTTCTTTTCTTCGTTCTGGCGGAGTCTGTCATCATCGCCCTCCTTGGCGGCTTCCTGGGTTTGGTTCTCGCCTACCTGGCTATCCCTGTTATCGGCTTGGCACTCACCGGTCTGCTGCCTCCTCTTATCCTTTCGAAGTCGCTTCTGACTCTCGGGCTTGGTTTTGCTCTTTTTGTCGGGGGTGTGAGTGGCCTGTTGCCGGGAATCGGCGCTATGCGGCTGCGCGTCGTGAATGCTCTCCGGAGGGTTTGACATGTTCTTCACGGTGATCGGCCTGTTTTTGCTCGGCGTTGCGGCGGTACTGGCATTGGGGATCATTGTCGGACTGCTATCCCCCCTTTTCATTTCAGTTCCCATTGCCTATAACTTCCGTAGTATCCGGGTGCGGTGGGCTTCGGCGGTGGTCGCCGTCTTGGGTATCGCGGGCACTGTTGGCGTTTTCATTGCCATGCTGTCCCTCGCTCGCGGCTTCCGGGCCACTCTGGTTTCTTCCGGCTCCGCGGACAACGCGCTCATTACCCGCGCGGGGGCCACGTCCGAAATGACCAGTGGAGTCTCTCTCGATTCGGTGAAAATTATCCAGGATGCTCCGGGCATCGCTCGCGGGGCCGACGGCCCGTTGCTGACGCCGGAAGCTGTCTTGATGGCGCCGATTCCGTTGCGTTCCACCGGCACGGATGCCAACGTTGAGCTTCGTGGTGTCTCGCCTAACGTCCTTGCCATTCGCAATAATGTCAAAATCATGGAAGGCCGCATGTTCCGGCCTGGTCTGTCCGAAATCGTGGTCGGCAAAAACGCCAAGGCGACCTATACGGGCTTGACACTGGGAAGCACAATTTGGCTCGGTAGCGCACGATGGCAAGTGGTGGGCATCTTTGACGCCGGCGGCAGCGCCTTCGATTCCGAAGTTTGGGGCGACGCCCACCTCCTTAACGGCGCCTACAAGCGTCCCGACACTTTTTCTCAGTCCGTTACCGTTCACCTCGCTTCGCCTGCCGCCTTGCAGCAATTGAAGGACTCTCTCACCGGCGATC
>QHYP01000127.1:0-587 GCA_003224195.1 Acidobacteriota bacterium
GCAAGCTGTCTCCCGGCAGCAGCGACAAGCGGCGCACCGCGAAGCGTGAATTGCAAAACATGCCGAGCGGCACGCCTGTCGCTTCGTGCTCGGTGGCGCCGGCGGCGTGCACATGCAGCAGCGGGACGTGGCCGGCGCTGACGTACTCGACTGTGCCGTCAGACCCGGCGCGACCCACGATGAGCGTTGCGTACTGCCCCGCGAGCGTGCTCTCGCAGAAGAGACGATTTGCCGCTTCGACCAGTTCCTGCAGCGGGATTTTTGCGTCGGCGAGACTTCGAAACGTCGCGTGCAGATGGCTCATCAACATCGAAGCGGCGACGCCTTTTCCGGAGACGTCGCCGAGTAGGAACAAAAGTCCGTCCTTCGATTCGAGCAAGTCACAATAATCGCCGCTGACGGCGCCGGCCGGGGCGTAGTGATAGCGCACATGCCAGCCGGCGGGCGACAGATTCGCAGGGGGAAGCAGAGCGCGCTGAATGCGCGCGGCAAGCTCGAGGTCGCTCTCCAGGGCGCGCTGCTCCTCCTGCGACAGGCACTCCAAGCATACGTGGAGCAGCGGGTCTCGCAACAATCGATCCGTTTCC
>QHYP01000127.1:596-7610 GCA_003224195.1 Acidobacteriota bacterium
CTTGGCACGAATCGCAAATGCCGTAGGCGCCCTGGTCCATTCGGGCAAGTGCTGCGTCCACTTCGCCGAGCAGACGTGAGAGGGAGGCGTCGGCATCGGTGCTGTGGACAGCCGTATGAAGCCGCTCCCGGCGGCGCTCCAGCTCGGTTCGGAGGTAGGTTTGTTCGGACGTTGCCGGTGTGTTCATGGACTTAGTTTGAGGTTTTGTTGCTGAAGCTTCCATCCGGTTTCTCCTTCCAAATTTGTCCACATTTCAAAGCAACTCATAATCGGCGAGAAATGGTTCTAGTGCTGGGAGCGTCCGAGGGATGCCTGAGGAGCGGTGCCGCCACAGCGTCGGATTCATTCTTCATTCGATGCTCGAGGCGGACCAGACGACGCTGGAATTTGTTCTCCAGGCGGGTCAGACGACCGGCGGCAAAAACGTTTTCGGGCCGTGCCCGCAGGAGGCGCAGCTTCTTAAGGCCAAGGCGCGTGTAATCTGCCGCGCGGGCGGCGTCGCGGACGCGATGCTCGTAATGGATGGCAAGCTGCTCGCAAGCGCGCAGCACGTCCTCGGGGTGCGCGATGAGGTCTTCCCAGAGGGTTGCGGCGCGAGCGTAATCTTTCTGGCGCATCGCCAGGATTGCAAGCTCGCGGCTCGCCGGTGGGCGAAACGCCGCGGGAAGCCCGCTTGCCAGCGCTTGCTCGCAGGCCGCCTGAGCTCGGACCCGCTCGCCCCGGCGATGTAAGAAACGTGACAGGCTGAACAGATCGAGCGCTTCTTCCGGAGTTTCGGGACGCGGCTGCCCATTCGCGAGCAAAGTGGAAATTTTGCCGAAGAGCGCCGCCAGCCCGCGTAAATCCATTTGATTGTGCCGAACGACGCCGGCGAGCGGCTCGGCTGGACCGCCGCGAAGATAATCGAAGTAGAGCTGAGGGATGAGGGCCGCCTCGACGTCGTCCTCGCGATGCCAACCGATACGCGGGGCGTCGAGGACCTGACGTTCGAGCTCGACCAGGCGCACGGAGCCAAGGCGCAGCTTCCAGAGTGCGCGAGCGGGATGCAGCAGATCGAGGTGCGCGGCGAGGCGCGGGACGGGGATGGCGCGCGTCAGCGTGAACCGATTTTCGAGCAGCGGCCAATCGAACGATTTCCCATTGAAGGTGATGAGCACGGGACGCTGGGCGATATGCGAGGAAAGTTGGTGGAGCAACGAATGCTCTTCGCTGAAGTCGCGCATGAAGAACTGCTCGACCTGTAAGCCGCCTGCATCCCACCACGCGATGCCGACCAGGAAGGCGTACGTGCCCGTCCCGCCGGCGAGCCCGGTAGTTTCCGTATCGAGGAAGAGCCAGCGCGAAGGATCCTCGAGTGCGCTCCGCGTGCGGCGGGAAAGCGCTTCCTCGCGTCCATGGGAGAGCAGCGCGAGCGCGACAGGCGAAGCTTCCGAGAATTCAGGCGAGGGAAACCAGTTGCGCGCGGAGAGATGCTCGCCATATTGGTTCTTGCCAATGCCTGCGCCGATGAGCTGGGCGAGGAAATCCGACTCTTCGGGCGCGCCGAGCCTGGGAGCGCGATGCGCCACCAGCCGGGCGGGGCGCAGCGCCGCAACGCGCGACCATTTGTCCGTCGAATCCGCCATTTAACTGACCAAACGATCCAGGATGGCGAGCGCAGCTTCCTTCGCGCGCGGCACCAAATCTCCGGTCGGACCCACACAGGAAGGGCAGCCCTGCTCGCAGGAGCACGCCGCGATCAAATCGCGCGTCTGCCGGACCAGCAGGTCGTGCGCGCGGAAGAGCGGCTCCGAAAAGCCGATTCCGCCCGGATAAGCGTCGTACAGATACAAATTCGGCTCAAAGAACTCGCGGGTTTCTCTCGGCGTCGCGCTGTCGAAATTGGTGGCGACGACCACGTCCGACTGCGCATTAGCTTGGGCCGACGGAGGGCGCTCGCCGATGGCCGTGCCGAGGTCGCGGGCGTCGCACATCAGCAGGAGCGTGGCAATCGATTCGAGTGCATGCAATAACCCGAACATGCCGCTTTGCCGCTCGCTGATGCTGAAGGGCATCGATTCAAGCAAAGGCCGCTCGAGAGTGATCCAATACGCCGTCGTGTGCATCTCGTTTTCCGGCAGCTCGAGCTTGCCGGCTCCGACATTCTCGTTGGTGAAGAACTTGATTTTCTTGAAGCCGACAACCTGAGAGCGCACGAGCACGTCGCCATGGGCGCGGAGCGCAGGCCGGGACGCAACGCTTTCGGACGCCTGCGCTTCGTCCGCGATTTCCAGCACGCGCACCTGTGTATATCGGACGGCATCGGTGTAGTAATCCACGTCCACTTGCTTGACGTAAGCCTTCCGCTCCTGGAAATCGAGTTTTTCCACGTGGTATTGCTGCCCTTCGTGCAGATAGATGGCCTTGGGATGAACCGTCGCGAGCGCGCTGGGGAAATCCACTTCGCCAATCACTTGCGTTTCGCCGGTGATGTCAATGATGACGAAGTTGTCGCTCGAAACCGAGCGCAGGCTGATCGTGTCGGCGGGATACGCCTCGTGGGTCCAGTGCCAGTGGCCGCCGGCGTGGTGGAGGTAGCCCGCTTCGGCAAGCCGCGCGCACGCCTCCGCCAGGTCGATTTCACCGAAGCGCTCGTCCGGGCGGATGGGAAGCTCGAACGCGGCGCATTTCAAATGATTGACGAGAATCTCGAGATTGTCCGGCTGGATGAACGCGTGTTCGGGCGAATTGCCGAAGAAATAGTCCGGGTGGCGGACGATGAATTGATCGAGCGGCGAAGAGGAAGCGACCAACACGGCGCAGGAGCCGCCCGTGCGGCGGCCGGCGCGGCCGGCGCGCTGCCAGGTAGAAGCGATCGTGCCGGGATAGCCGGCGAGCACGGCGGCGTCGAGCGAGCCGACGTCGATGCCGAGCTCGAGCGCGCTGGTCGAGACCACACCGCGAATGCGGCCCTCGCGGAGGCCGCGCTCGATCTCGCGTCGTTCACCGGGGAGGTAGCCGCCGCGATAGCCGCGAATCGTCTCCGGTTGCGCCGGCGAATGTGGATTGGCCTGTTTGAGATAAGTCAGCAAGAGTTCCGTGTGCAGGCGGCTGTTGGCGAAAACAATGGTTTGCAGGTTGCGTTTCAGAAATTCCTGCGCCACGCGTGAAGACTCGTTGATGTAGCTGCGGCGAATGCCGAGGGCGCGATTCACCACCGGCGGGTTGTAGAAGGCGAACGTTTTTTCCGCGGCGGGCGCGCCATTCGAGGAGACGACTTCCACCTCCGCTTCGATCAGCCGCGAGGCCAGATCGCCAGGATTGGCAATCGTGGCCGAGCAGCAGATGAATTGCGGCTCGCGTCCGTAAAATCGCGCAATGCGGCGAAGCCGCCGCAGCACGTTCGCGAGGTGGCTGCCGAAGACGCCGCGGTAGCTGTGCAGTTCGTCGAGAACGATGTAGCGCAGGTTTTCAAACAGGCGCGTCCAGCGCGTGTGATGCGGCAGGATGCCGGTGTGCAGCATGTCCGGATTGGTCAGGACGATGTGGCCTTGCTGGCGAATCGCCTTCCGCGCGTCGCTGGGAGTGTCGCCATCGTAAGTGAATACGCCGAAGCGGTCTGCGAGCCGCCGGCAGAGGTCGTGAAGCTCGGCCAATTGATCTTGCGCCAGAGCCTTCGTGGGGAACAGATACAGCGCGCGCGCGTCCGCATTTTCCAGGATGGCGTTCAGGACCGGCAGGTTGTAACACAGCGTTTTTCCCGAGGCGGTTGGCGTCACTACGACAACGTTTTTCCCTGCGTGAACGGCTTCGGCGGCGGCGGCCTGGTGCGTGTAGAGCTGCCGGATGCCTTTTCCGGCGTACGCGGCCGCCAAATCCGCATGGACCCAGGACGGCACGTCGGCCCACTCTGCTTCGCGGGCAGGAAAATGGCGGACGGCCGTGAAGATTTCATCCGAATAATCGCCCCAATAATGGCCCGAAGTATCGTCGGCCGCGAAGGAATCGAGCAATTCGGAGAGTCGCGCCGCCAGCGCAGAGCCGGCCGCGCGCCTGACGGCGAGCGAATGGGACATGAAAGGCACCTCTCAGTTTCGCCTTATGTTCGCCGAACGGTAGCACGCGGTGCGCCGCGGCGCAAGACCCAACTATTCCCGAGGGCGCAGTCGCAGGATTAGCAGTGCGCCCGCGAAGAAGAGCACCGCCGAATAGCCAAATGCTGCTTGCAGGGAAAAGGAACTCCACAGGAAGCCGACCAGCAGGCTTGAAAGAAAATCTCCGACCGCGTTGACGGCCGCAAGCGTCCCGAACGCCATGCCGTGCTGTTCCTTTGGGACCAACTCCGCGGCGAGGGAATCTTCGAGGGCTTCTTCCGTGCCGATGTAGAGCCCCGCCAGAGCGAAGATCGTGCCGAGAAGCCAGAGCTTCGTTGTGTCGAGGCAGAGCAGCAGGGCAGTCACGCCGGCGAAGCCATAGCCTGCCGCGAGGACGAACTTGCGCTGGCGGACGCGATCGCTCAGCCAGCCGCTGGCATACGCGGAGCTCGCGTAGAACACGTTGTGCAGCGTGTAGAGCGCTACCGCGAGGCTGGCGGCGCGCGCTGAGCCGTACGCGGGCCCGAGCTGCCGCGCGGCGTAGAGTATCAACAGGGTGTGCGAGAAATCTCCCGCTCCAAATACGCCCACGCCGGCGAGAAATCGTCGAAAGGAAGCGGGTAGCGCGCGCAAGGCGCCGAGGAAGGATTGCTGCGGGCGGGCGGCGAAGGGCCGCTCGCGCACCAGGAACCACATGGAAGCGACGGCGATCATGCCGGGGAGAAGTGTCCACAGGAAAACCTGCCGGTAGGAGTGGCTCGTCAGATTCAGGAGCCACAACGCTGTCAGCGGCCCGGCAATCGCGCCAAGCGTATCCATCAAGCGCTCGAAGCCGAATGCGCGCCCGTAAGCGGCTGGAGGGACGTCTGCCGCGAGTAGTGCCTTGCGTGCGGGCGTGCGCACGCCCCGGCCCAGCCACGCCGCCGCGCGGCCGAAGAGCACCTGATACGCCTGTGTGGCGGCGGCGAAGGAAGCCGTCGCCAGCGCGGTGACGGCATAGCCGAAGACCGCCAAAGGCTTGCGGCGCTTCCATCGGTCGGTGAAATGCCCGGCAGTGAGTTTTGCCACGCTGGAGAGGCCGTCGGCGATGCCCTCGATCGCTCCAAGCCAGCCTGGCCCGGCGCCGATCGCGGCCAGGAACGCGGGGAGGATGGCCGTGGCCGTCTCATGGCTCCAGTCGCTGAAGAGGCTGGTGAGTCCGACGCCCAGAACTGTGCGGTTCAGCCACCTGTTTTTCTGCGGTTGAGCCACGTGTGTTTATCGCCGGAGTCGCCCATCCGCGCTACCAGCGAAGCCAGCAGTTTACGGTAACCCGATGCCAGGGCAAAGGAGAGGGGCGAGTATCGGTCTCAGTGGGGTGTCCGCATTACGCTACACCACAGCGAATTGCAGGAGTGATATTCTCTTTCCTCATGTCGCGGTCAAGAGATAAGAATAAGATGCGCGACCGGGCCATCGGTCCATCGGCTGCGGCCAGGGCATCGCCATAATCCTCGAAGCCCTGCCCTGTAGCTCAGGCCTTCAGGCCTGAGGCTTTTCCCCTCCACGGGGCGAAGCTTCTCCACTTGCTGCCTCAGTAGCCGGTAGCGGGTGCCCCGTCCTCAGCTCTGGAGGGCAGGGCACTCGCATTACGCTACTCCGCCGCGACCTACAGAAGCGATATCCTCTGTTCCCACGCCGCAGTCACGATGTGAATGGCCAGCATTCTTTTGCCACCCACTTAGGCGTTATCACGGGTGAGACGAGTCGGCGTGCGCCTCGCCCACTATGACATCCGCGCCTTGGGGAAGGCCCAAAGCATTTGGGTTGTTAACGATCACATGGATCGCGCGCACGCGTATACCGCTGCTGGTGGTGCCAGAACACGGTGCAACGCCGCCATCGCAGGTCTGTTCGTTGAGGGTGACCGAGCCGATCCCGGGCAACAGGATAGTCGTGTTGGGCGGAGGATTGTCGCTCACCGACATGCCTCCGACTGAGAGGCCAATCAGACTAGTGCCCTGCGGGTCGGATGAGGACTTCCCGCCACCGGAAGCGCTGTTGGCTTGCGAAGTGATCGCACTGGCGAACACTGTACACACGCCGCCCACCGGCAGCGCGCAAACATTTGCCGCCTTCGCGAAGCTCGACGAGTTGCTGCCGGAGTTCAGAACCGTACCTGCACTGTCGCTCACTGAGGTTCCGCCGCTCACCAACGAGGTAGATAGCTGGTCCAGGTCCTGATGGTCATGTCCACCCTGCGGCGGAATGCTCACGAAGCCTACTACCACGGGTAGTTGCGACGGATTGGTCTGCTCATTGATGATCGTGGCATTCCCGCTCACCGTTCCGGCCAACGCCGGACATCCAGCGGGCTGCGGGAAGTCGGCGTGCGCTTGGGCATGGGAAACCACGACGTCAACGGCATCGCCGGTCAGCGCCAGGCTAGTAATGTGAACCTTGATCATGTTCACGGTTAGGTCGGCGGCGAAGGTCCCGCCAGCAAGCTGGCCGGATGGAGGCTGGGAACTCGACCCTATCTCCTCCAAGAGTTTGACAAAACTGCCGGCTCCGAACTGGACCGCGGGCAGGTCTATCGGTTGACGTTATTCATCTGGGCGCCGTTAACGACCAGATTCTGGAAAGCCGACCCCGCCGAACTGAAAGACGAGTTGAAACCAGAGGCTTGTGCGGTCGCCACTCCCCGCACAACATCTGCAGTAACCAGTCCACCTACGAGGTTGACTCCGGCCGACTCGGCAACGCCGGTATCGGTCGCGGTGTTCGTCGTTGAATCAACCGTGCTCGTGCTCGACGCGCTGAGCACGTTGGCCTTCACGACACCGCCACCGGGAGGCGGAACCGCTGCGTTCAGCACTTGGTTGCTGTTGCTCGTGGAGCCGATGCCGGATTGCGAGCTGCAAACGCCTTGTGTGCAGGTGGCAGGGGTGGCAGCCGGTAG
>QHYP01000128.1 GCA_003224195.1 Acidobacteriota bacterium
CATGATCCCCATTCCCTCGGCCAGAGCGCCGCGCTTCAATCCGGTCTCGATGGATTGCTCGATTTTGACAAGCTCTTCCGGCGTTGCTGGGCGATGGAAGGCGGCCTGCACATCCGCAGAGTTGCCGCCAAGGAGGGGACCACTGACATTGGCCATGACATTCGCTCGCACCGGGATGTGTCCGATGCTGACGCCGTAATTGATGAGGGAGTTCCCTTCCCGGTTGGCGTACCACTTGTCGACATCGTCTGTGCCGCCTTCCAACTCCAGCGAAGTCGTCACGCCGTCGTGGGCCTGGAACTGATAGTTCCGCGGCTCCTGTCCGTGCTCATGCAAATCGATAAAGCCGGGCGCGACTACAAGCCCTTTGGCGTCAATCGTCGATGCGCCCTTCAGCGCCCCAGCAGAGATCGCCCGAATTTTCCCGCTGCTGATGCCGACATTGCGGACCGCATCGAGTCCTGAATCGGGATCCATCACGCGGCCATTAGCGATGACCAGGTCGTACGATTCATCCGCAGATGCAAGCCGGATAGAAGCCACTGTTGAAGCCACCAGCGCGGAAGCAAGTATCGCGGTTTTCAGTGTCGCCGTGACTTGCATGCAAGACCTCCAAGCGCCCGCATTCCTGGGAGGGACCCGAGCATCAGGGGCCTAGTCTTGTTAGCTAACACCGCTGTGTCAAATGAAAAGTGGGGTCTGCCAGCCGCAGGTCATTCTTGCTCTGGGCTTAAGGAAAGAAGAAGCCCCGGGTCGTCAGGGGGAGAAGACCCGGGGCCGGGGGTTGAGACACAGGTGGGCCGGAAAAACTGTTTTGGGCGCCTTACTGCACGCGATTGACGGACAGCAGGCAGATCTTTCGCAACTCCTCGTAGGTAAAATAGGTTTTCTCTTCGGAGCCTTGGCTTTCCTTGCGGCCGATGCCCGTTTCACAAGAAATCTTGGACAGATCCTGTTCAGGCATGCCCAGAAGCGCGGCCGCGCGGCCGAGCTCCACGTGCTTCTCTTCGCGGAGTTTCATGCGGCACTCCATCATGCAGCCACGATATTGACGCCGTCTTGTTCGACGGCAAGGATCATGGACTTGTAGATGTCCACGTCCCAGCCCTGGCCGTTGTTTTCGCCGAGGCGCACCCGGACAGCTTCGCCGCAGTCCTTGACCAGTTTTCCACGGAGCGCCACCTTACCTTCACCGAGCGCCACTTGAAGGACTACCGCCTGGCCGATCCACGGTGCGAATGCGTCGTCCATTCCGCCTCCGAAGAGTGCGTCTTCCCGGCGAGGATCGCGCTAGCCCCTGCGCTTGCCAATGGTACAGAGGGGGTACCGAACTAGGAGGAAGGTACTGTTTCGCACTTGGGCAAGAACGCTGCCCCGGTATCCGCACCCGTACGGCCGTACTGGTCCTCTGGCTCCGATGGTTCATTGTTGCGCCGCGCCGCCTCTGGCAATCTCAGGCGCATGACGCTGCGCGTCCCAGAGTGGCCGGCAAGACCTTCACGCGCGAGGGGGGTATCCCTCGCGCTCGGGGGCGGTTTTGCGCGAGGTTTCGCGCATCTGGGTGT
Organism: Acidobacteriota bacterium; assembly: GCA_003224195.1. Classification (GTDB taxonomy): domain Bacteria; phylum Acidobacteriota; class Terriglobia; order Acidiferrales; family UBA7541; genus Acidiferrum. Next base: position 1,566 of record QHYP01000128.1, read on the forward strand.
CCTAAAAGTTTTCGAGCAGCAGCGCATTCCCATCGCCGCGATCGCCGGGTCGAGTATTGGCAGCATCATCGGGGCCGCCTATGCCAGCGGCGTGCCTCTCGCGCGAATCATTTCCGTCAGCCGGTCAATTCGGTTTCGCGATTTCGCGCGCTGGCGCGTGTCGCGACTCGGGTTGGCGAGCAACCAGCGGCTCGGCGATCTGATTTTGCGGGTCCTGCAGGCCCGCACGTTCGAGGATCTCTTCATCCCCTTGGCAGTTGTGGCCACGGACCTCGGATCAGGCGAGGCGGTCGAATTCACACGCGGGGGCCTTTCCGACGCCATTCGCGCAAGCTGCGCGTTCCCCGGCCTCTTCGAACCCGTCGAGATCGGCACGCGATGCCTCGTGGACGGGGGACTCGCCGCGCCTGTGCCAACTCGCGCCGCCCGAGTCCTCGGCGGAGGCTGCGTGGTCGGTGTCTCAGTTGGGGTTCATGATGGCCGCTCTGGCAATCCTTCAAATATTTTCCAGGTGGTAAGCCGCGCCGTCAGCGCCGCGCAGAAAAACCAGGCCGAACTGTGGGAGCGCGAGGCGGACCTGGTGCTTCGCCCAGATGTCCAGTCCATCGCCTGGGACGATTTTGCAAGCGCCGACGAGGCCATTGAAGCGGGAGCCGCAGCAGCCAATCTCGCGATCCCACGGATACAAGAGTTGCTCGCCCGCCCGATCGCAAGCCCAGAATTGCATGGCGCATCCGAGGACGACGCGCCGGGCACCCTGTGGTTGGCGGAGGTGATGCGGTGATCCGCCTGCCGTTGTACCTAATTGGGGCGAGCCTCGCTCTGGTCGTGATCTGGCACGAATGCGGAGAGAATCTCGGAGTTTTCTGCTATCGTCTTGGTTCCAGCTTATTCGCGCGGGCGCGGGCGACTGAGCTCGTTCCGGTTCGCGTCAGAGAAAGGTTGCCGTTCGCTTGTTCGAAGCCTTACGAAACCTTCTCCACACGCTCTACGATGTGGAGGGCCTGATTCGCTGGGGCGGCGCGCTCCTCGTTTGCACAATCGTTTTCACTGAAACAGGGTTTTTCGTCGGATTTTTCCTGCCGGGTGATTCCCTTTTGGTTACCGCGGGTGTTTTAGCCGCGACTGGACAACTTCGCCTCGGTTGGTTATTGCTGCTGGTCACGTTGTGCGCCATCGCGGGCGACCAGATTGGCTACTGGATCGGACGCACGGCGGGCCAGGCGCTGTACCGAAGAGAGGATTCGTTCCTCTTTCGCCGCAGTCATCTTCAGCGAGCTCATAACTTCTACACGAAGTACGGCGGAAAAACGGTGATTCTTGCCCGTTTTGTGCCCATTGTCCGCACGTTCTGTCCGCCGGTGGCAGGGGCAGCCGAAATGCCCTATTCGCGGTACGTTCTCTATGACATATTCGGGGGAGCATTCTGGGTTTGCAGCTTGATTCTGGTCGGTTACTTTCTGGGCCGGTCGGTACCGCACATCAATCAACGCATCCACTACGTGATCGCTGTCGTCGTTTTTCTCTCCATTCTGCCCGGACTTATCGGGGTCTTGCGTGCGCGCCACGTGGCCCGGCGGGCGTCCCCCAAGAACACGCCGCTTCGGGAACCACAGGGCGAATAAGCCGTGCCAGCGTTCAAGCTCCGCGCCATCCTTTTTGACATCGGCAACGTGCTCGTTCGCGTAGACATTGCCCGCGCAACGGCTGGGCTGGCCGCCGACACCACACTGTCCCCGCAGGAGATCTGGACAGCTTTGCAGCATGATCCCCGCTGGCGAGATTGGCAGGAGGGTCGGATATCACCGCGCGAGTGGCACTCTCACGTGACGCTGCGTCTTGGCGGCAAACTGCATTTCGAGGAATTCTGTGCGGCCTGGAATCGTGCTTTGTCGCCGGAACCGGTCCTTGCCGACGACCTTCTCGCTGAACTCTCTCGGAGACATTATCGTCTCTGTGTTCTCTCAAACACAGATCCGATTCACGTGGCCCACATGGAGTCGAACTTTTCCTTCCTGCGCCATTTCCCACACCGCGTTTATTCCTGCACGGCGAGGGTCAGTAAGCCCGATCCGGCCATATACAAGGAGGGGCTGGGGAAGTGCGGGATCGCCGCCAAGGAAGCTCTCTACGTTGACGATATCCCAGCGTATGTGGAAGCTGCTCAAGGACTTGGCATGGACGGTATCGTCTTCTCCTCCGCCGAGCAGTTCCAGGCCGCACTCCGGGCGCGTGGCGTTGTTCCAACCATTCCTTAGCCGCTTTTCGAAACCGTGAGAGAGAATACCTTCGAGCCAAACCTTGCGCGAAAACGGCATTTTCGCGTAAAGATTGCAGGGACTAGTACCTTCGGCCAGTATACTGGCCGTGCGGCCAGTTCCCGGAACTCGTTAAGGCCACATGAGTTGCGCATGGTGACTGGTGGCAATCTTTTGGCGTACAAAGTGCACACTGTGTAAATGATTTTTGCCCACCTGAGGGGAGGAGGGTCAATTGACAATGTCCGAGGAGAATATTGTGGATACTCGAAGTGGTTCGTGGCACCTTCCGGCCACGATTATCCTGGGCTTGATCGCCGTCGGCGGTCTGGCTTTCGGCTGGCATGCCAATTCGCAGTTGGACGCCACCCAGCAGACCGTTGCGGCTCAAGTAAGGGCTGTGCAACAGTCGCTCGACCAGGATATGGCCGGATTGAAGGACCGCCAAGCCCAGGCGGAAAAGACCAACTCCGAGCTGCAAGGTGACCTGAACGTTGTCACCAAGCGGCTCAAAATCACGCAAGGCCAGTTGAAGACTGCGCGTGAAGAAACGAACAAGTTGAATCAGGAGACGTCGCAGAAGCTGACCGCCCTTGATACATCCATGAAGAGCGAACTCGCGACAAAAGCAAGCACGGATGATGTCAAGACCGTGGACACTAAGGTTGGCGGCGTTCGTACGGATCTCGATTCCACCCGCGAAGACCTGAAGATGGCGCGCAGCGAACTCGGAACCCTTATTGCGCGCAACCACGAAGATATCGAAACGCTGCGCCGCCTGGGTGAGCGCGACTACGTCGAGTTCACCATCGCCGGCAGGAATAAGCCGCAGAAGGTGGCCAACGTAACGGTCGTGCTTCGCGCCATCAATGAAAAGAGGAACCAGTTCAGCGTGGCCATGACCGTGGAAGACAAGCGCTATGAGAAGAGGAACCGGGCTATCAATGAGCCGATTTTCTTCTACACCTCCGGCGCGCATCAGGCCGAAGAATTGGTCATCAACAAGGTTGGCAAAGACCAGATCAGCGGCTACGTCAGCATCCCGAAGGCGAACACGGCTCCGGCCAGCACGACTTCGAGTTCGGGCCGGTAGGCACGCCAAGGCAACAAACTGAACGCAGAGCGGGCGGGAAACAAATTCCCGCCCGCTTTTCTTTGCTCAGATAACTCTCCAGGCCCGCCCAACCTGGCGCACACGAGATGATAAATTTACCGCCCGCCGAACCTCACGCACCACCTCAAGCCAAACTGTCCTCAAAGGCGCCTGAAGCCAGGTGTGTCCAGTTTGAGCACCGAGTCCCGACAAGAGGCGACCGAGGTAGCCCTCCCTAAAGGCCCGCTTGGAGACCGCGCCACTTGGCCGAGCGTCGCAGAGATGTGACGCCAGCGGGAAACAGAGTGGCCATAGTGTAAGGCGTCTTGCATTCACTCAGGGCGCCGGCGCATGCCGCTGCTGGTGGGCCTCGCATCTGTTAGAAATAGCACAACTTATGCGACGACGAATCCGCGAGGACCTGGCATCTGAATTGCCAGCTTATCTCAGCATGCGGGGGGAGTTGTCACTGCACCCACGAACTCGGCTGTGCGCAGCCGGCTTGGCGGAGGGAAGGAACACCGAGTACTAGGAGATTTGAACCTATGTTGACGCTTATTCGTAAGTTGCGCGTTCCTGCCTCCGAATCTCAGATGGCCCTGTTGCTCGCGCTGAATTCAGTGATTATGAGTCTGATGTTATGGATAATTCTGTGGCAGTCACGCGTCATTGCCGATCAAAGGGATGTGATCCAATGGCTTGTTCGCAGCTTCAAGTTCGGCGCTTAAATCGGCGCTTGTTGGGCGCGCCTGCCCGCCTCATTCTTCCGGCAGGTCACAAAAACTTTCTCTGCCGTGCTATGATCCACGCGTCCCAATTCTAGGGGGAAGCCTTGAGACTTCATCTCGCGCTCGCTGTTTTGACTGCATTGCCAGTACTTCCTGCGCTGGCAGTTCCATCGCCGAATCTGGCGCAATCCGAACCCAAGCCTTCCACCGCACATTCGGCGCACCCCCGGAACCGGCAATCCACTCGGAAGCACCGCGGTTCGACTCACCGCACGCATCAGCGATCGCAGCACCGTCGGCGCCAGCCAAGCTGAGCCGTTCAATTTTGAAAAGCAAAGCGGGGAGCCGGGCGGCTCCCCGTTTTGCCAATTTGCTGCGTCGTCTGCGGAGGTTCGCCGGCCAAGCGATCGTTCCGCGACGACTCGCACCGCAAAAGCGGTGTGCTTCAGCTTTACTTCGGCTCTAAGCCCGGTGGAGTCATTCTCCTTCTCCGGAGCTCATGGAGCTCTAACGCCCTTTTACTCCCGTGAACGGACGATTGCAAGGGAAAAGGAGGCAATCAAATTGCGGCTCTCCTTGCCGCGCTTGCGCGTGCAACGCTATTTGAGGAAGAGAACTTCGCGGAGTTGGTCGCGGCCTACAAAGGATTTCATCGTTCTGTAGCGGATGAAAAGGTCCTGGATCTCGCGATTCTGGTAAATCTTTTGCGCGGGACAGATCACAGCCGCAGGCAACACCTGAAGATGCATGGAATCCGCCACGCGGTAGCGCTGGAACCCCTCGGGTTTGCGGCTATGGAACACGGCAAAAACGACGCCGCCCGGCCGCAGGCAGTCTGTCACGCTCGCGACGACCCGCTTGGCGGCCGCAGGTTCCAAATAGTCGAGAACATCCCATAGCAGAACTGCGTCGAAGGAGCCTTCCGAATAGTGAAGGTTAGCGTTCATAAAGCGCTCGGCGCGGGCTTCTGCGGTCATATCCAACGCGTCGCCCGTCGTTCGAGCGTTCTTCAAACGGGCCTCTTCTTGCGCGAGGAAGTCGGCCCACGCGCGAAGAAGGTCATCGGAAGTCACGCGAAAGCCGCGCTCGATGAAAAAGCTGAGCGTTGTTTGCCATGCGGCGCCCAGATCGAGAAGGGTCCCTCGCCCCAAGCCCTCGAGGTTCCAAAGAAATTCTTTCAGCCCGTTCGAAACCCGCGTCGCTTCTTGCGAGCGCGATTCCGGTCCGCGAGCGGGATTTGCGGCTGCGTGGACCACGCCGGCGGGATTGATCCGGCCGCCCACGGGCAAAGCGCGCGGCTCATTGCGCACGCCGACAAGCCGGAGTTTCTGAAAGAAGCTCATGACTTAGTCCGCCGATGGACCAGCGGGCACCGGTAGAGGTTCCACCTTCTTCTGCTCTTGCGGCTTCGGCGCCGGCTTGAATGCCTCCGCATGCTTCTCGCTGTGCTTTGCCACTTCGGCCCGGCCGCGGAGCACCGCGCCATCCTCGATAGCCAAACGTTCGGCGGAAATATCGCCGATGAGGTGGCCTGTGCTCCACAACTGCACGCGATCGCGCGCCGTCACCTTCCCGTCCACGCGGCCGCGCACGATGACGTCCCGGGCGGAGAGATCAGCCTTCACCTTGCCATTCGGCCCGATCGTGAGGCTCCCGTTCCCGAGCTCGACCTTGCCTTCGACCAAGCCGTCGACGAAGAGGTCCTCGTTGCCCGTGATCTCGCCGTTGATTCTGATTCCCTGGCTAATGCACGCTGCTGCGCGCGATGAGACTGGCGCGGACGCCGGAGTCTCGCGCGGCCCGCCGGCCGTACCTGCCGCCTGCCCCGCGCTTGTGGAAATCTCGGGACCCGCTTGTGTTTTTTGATCTTCCTTGCGCCACATGAGACACCTCACCGCAGAGTTGTTTACGCCAAAGTCGCTATGCAAGCTGGGCCGGCTGAGCGCTGCGACTTCGAACGGCTGAACATAGTACACCCTTCGGGGGAGTGTAAAGGGGAATGGTAAGCGGCAAATCTGGGGTGTTTCCTGGACAGCGACACAATATCTAGTGGAAATGATGCCCCTAAACCCACTAGGGATTGCGGTGCAATGCCCCCGCCAGAGCTGCCGTGCAATTCCCAAATGGCCACCACCATCCCGCTCACCTCGTGAAACATCTGCTTGACGCCCCGCCGTGACTCCCACCAGTGGTCCGCGTCGAAGTCCAGATCGCGCGCGCCGCTCACTTGCACTTCGATCGCCTTGGGAAAAACATGCCGGAAAATATATCGAGCTCGCCGCGCATCCACACTCGAAGTGACGACAATTACGCGGTGCCAGCGACGATCTTTCACGAGCTTCAAAAGCTGTTGCGACTCCTCCCGCGTGTTCTCCGCAATTTGCGGAAAACGCACGATGGCCTCTTTGGGTACGCCGCGTTCGATCAAATCATGCTCCATTAACTCCGCAATTCCCGCGTACGGCCGCAAGCGGCGCCCGCTCCCAACGATCAGTGGCGCCATCCCCTGGCGGAACAAAAACGCAGCGTGAGTCGCGCGGTCCGCGGCAAAATTGTCGTCGCCCAGGAGCAGGATCGCGTCGGACTTCTCTATCCTGTCGTCAATGAGCCATGCGTTCGCAAACGTCCGCAGAATGGCGTGCCGGGATAGGTAAAGAATCAAGCAAAAGAGAACCAGGCCGAGAACAACGAGCAGTTTGAAAACGATTCCGCCCCGCTCGCTTCTCATAAGTTGGGGTCCAGGTTGCGCAAGTGCTCGGCGGCCTGCTCCGGCAACACGGAATTGTAATAGACTTCCTTGATGCTATAGGACTTGCTGCTTTGCTCGACGACGGGAAGGATTTCGATATGCCAGTGAAAATCTTCGGCCAGAGTACCCCAATAGGACGCAAGCTCGCCCTTGGGATGGATCGTATTTGGCGCGGTGTGGAGTACCAGGTGATAGGATCCCGAGACCTGCGTCAGACGGCGGAGCGTGCGGCCGAGCAGCGCCGCCAAATGTGTCATGTTCGCTGCCGGATTGGGTTGTTCGAAACGATGACTGTGCTTCCGCCACATCAGCCAGATTTCGAAAGGCACGCGCGAAGCGTAGGGACAAAAGGCGACGTGCACGTCCACAATCCTCTTCCCCAGTCTCTCTTCCTGCCGGACGATATCGCAAAACACGCAGCGTTCTTTTTCCTCGTACCACTCACTCGACGCATGCAATTCGTACTTGATGCGCCGTGGGACAAACGGCGTGGCCGTAATCTGCGAATGCGGATGCGCCCACTCCTCTCCGGCGAGCACTCCCTGATTCTTGAAGACGGCAACGTATTTGAACCGCGGATCTTTCTTGAGATCTGCGATTCGCGACTCGTACGCCCAGAGCACGCGCTCGATTCCTTCGTCGCTGAACCGAGCGAGTCTGCTGTCATGTTGGGGGGATTCGATGATGACTTCATGGGCGCCGATCGGCCCCATCTTGTCGTACATCCCCTCGGCTCGACGGGCTAATTCGCCTTCGATGCGGTAGAGGGGGGCAACGTGGGGGACAACGCGGAGCTGCCACGGCCCTTCCGCGGGCCAGCGCAAGATTGCTGGTAGCTGGTCAGCCTGAGCCGGGCATAAAGGGCACGTGGCCGAAGGTTCCGGCAACACCTCGTGGTGCCCCAGGACGACCCAACTTTGCGTGATAGGATCTCGGCGGAGTTCCATTCCGGCGTCTTCCGCGCTCTCTAACGAGTGTAGCGCGCCGGCGTCGGCCCTTCTTCCAGGCGGTGACGGTCCCAGATGGCGCCCTCGCGGCTGTAATAGGCCATCTCGAAGTCCTGCGTTAGCTCGAGGCAATCGGTCGGGCAAGCATCCTCGCACAGGCCGCAGAACATGCAGCGCGAGGTGTCATAGGTGAAGAACGTGAGCACCTTGCGGCGGGTCGCGTCATCTCGCTCCCAGCCAACCACGATGAGGTTTTCCGGGCAGGCCAGCGCGCACAAGTTGCACGAAATGCAGAGGGTCTCGCCCGTCTCCGGATTTTTGTTCAGCCGCGGTGCGCCCCGGTAACGCTCGGCCACCATCGGCCGCTCCAACGGATACTGCTCCGTGTAGATGTTTTTCGGGTGCTGGTACCGAAAGGTGACCGCGAGCCCCTTAATAAAGTCCCATTGGATGAGTCGGCTCAAGAGTTCCCGCATGAATGCTAGTCTTATTCGTGGTACGGGAATTGTCAAGGGAACCCTGGCCGCAGGGGCGTTTCCTGCCCTCGTGGTATTCTGTCGAACGAAATGAGCGACGACGTTCCTTTCATGCAGGAAGCCCTGGCAGAAGCACGCGTGGCCGCGGCGGCGGGAGAAGTCCCTGTCGGCGCGGTCCTGGTCTATGACGGCAGGATCATTGCGCGGACGGGAAATCGCACGATTCGCGACTGCGACCCGACGGCCCACGCGGAAATCGTTGTCCTGCGGGAAGCCGCGCGAATCCTCGGCAACTACCGCCTCACAGGCACGACGCTGTACGTCACGGCGGAACCCTGCAGCATGTGCGCGGGTGCCATAATTCAGGCGCGCATCGACCGGCTCGTCTATGGCTGCGATGACCCCAAGGGCGGCGCCATCCGCTCCTGCTTCGAAGTGCTTTCCAACCCAACACTGAACCATCAGGTGGAAATTACCTCGGGTGTCCTAGCCGACGAATGTGCCGGCCTGCTTCAGTCCTTCTTTGCCGCCCGCCGGTAGCAAACGTCATTCGGAGCGAGCCGCAGTGTTCCTCCTTGCTGCTCCGCGTGCCGCATTGCTGAAAACGCGAATCGTCTGCTACGCTAAGGACAACCGTCTTCGCCGCGGAGAGGTGTCTGAGCGGTTGAAAGAGCTCGCCTCGAAAGCGAGTGTAGGGGGAACCCTACCGTGGGTTCGAATCCCACCCTCTCCGCCACGTTACCCTCGGCTCTTTGGTTCCGCTTTCAATCGTTTGCTGGATCACCATCGAGGCGGAGAGATCCCTCGACTCGCTGCGCTCGCTCGGGATGACCATTCCGATCGAATGGTCAGAAATGGCAGGAGGCAGCGCCGCGCTTCTCGAGGTAGCGCTGGTGATATTCCTCAGCGCGGTAGAACGGCGCCGCAGGCGTAATCTCCGTAGCAATCGGCCGGCGAAACTTTCCGGAAGCTTCGAGAGCGGCCTTGGATTTATTCGCCGCGGCTTCTTGCTCCGGCGAATGAAAGAAAATCGCGGTGCGATACTGCGCGCCAAAGTCCGGTCCCTGGCGGTTCACCTGCGTCGGGTCGTGAATCTGCCAGAAGACGTCCAGCAACTGTTCGTAGCTCACTTTCGCCGGATCAAAGGTCACCTGCACGACCTCGGCATGGCCCGTCTCGTCGGTGCAAACATCTTCGTAGGTCGGATTGGGCATATGTCCGCCCGAATAGCCGACTGCCGTATCAATCACTCCCGGCACGCGCCGGAACGCCGCTTCGATGCCCCAGAAGCACCCGGCCCCGAAAGTCGCCATTTCCGACATCTGGCCCTCCTTGCAATGAAGTCCCTGTCCGCCTCCAGTTCGCCGCTCGGAAATTTAGATGCGCCGGTTGTCGCGCGAGATTCCAATCCAGTTTCAAGACGATTTCTTGCGCGCCTGTTGCGCCAGCCCCCTGTACGGGCTGTCCACGCTGGCTGCTTCGGTCAGCGCTGCGCGCGCCTCCGGGATGCGCTTCAGATTGAGCAGAGCAAAGCCCAATCGATACTGGTTGCGGCCGTACGTCACGGCATCCGGCTTCAAGAGCGGCGCGGCAGCCTTGAAATTCTCGAGCGCCTGCACATCCCGCTTCCTCGAAATGTTCGCTTGCCCCAGCGCGCTCAGAGCCAATCCCTTTTGCAACGAAACCTGTCTCTGCCAGTCCTCGTCGCTGACGCCTTCGGGCTTCTTTGCCGCTCCCAATAGATCCACGGCCTTCCTGGCGTAAGACTCTGCCTTGTCCAGTTGCTCGCCCTTTTCGCTGTAATAGTCGGCAAGGAGAATCATCATGCTCACGTCATTCGGATCCTTCGTCAAGATCCCGTTTGCGACTTCGAGCATCTTCGGATATTGCTGCGCCTGCTGGTAAGAGGCAGCGGCGATGGCCATCGCCTGGCTCGCGCGGGCCGAATCCGGAAACGCATTCGCGAAGCGAATAAGACTTGCCGCGCGCGTGGAAGGATCCTTGCTCTGATAGGCCGCCGCGAAAACCACCTGCTCAATGTAGGCGATGCTGTCTTTTGCGTCTTCCAGCGTGCGTTTCTTTGTCTCTCCCCAACTCCCTGCATCCTGGTCGGCGGGGGCTGGCTGCGCCTTGTAGCGTGCGACGATTGCTCCGGTCTTTTCCCCACGCGTCTCCTTTTTCCTGTGCCGCGCGCACCAGGTTCATGCCGTTCTGAAAATTGCCGGGATCCAAGGCCCAGAGCTTTTCTCCGTATTCGATGGCCTTGTCGTGAGTCTTGACGGATAGGTAGTAGTTCACGAAAAGATCGTCAGCGAGAAACTCCAGGTCGCCTTTGCCGAACTCTTCGGCAAATTTTTCGATCAACGAGAGCTTCTCTGCCGGGTCGCTGGTGTCGTTGATCTTGGCCAACGCCGATCCTTCGGGTGTTCCGGCCTGGACGATGACGGTCTTCCCCATCTGGCCAAACGCAGCGGGTGTTGAAACTGCGAGGAGGAGTCCAACGAGGAGCGCAGAATTCCGCATGGCCGCACCTCCGTCTGCCTGAAGCTTGGGCGAATCTTAGTCCTCCGCGGTGCGGGGTGCAAACCAATTTCAATGCCACCGAATCCCTGCGGCGGGACAAACGCGCCAGACGGCGTACGCAAGCACGGCCGTTGACGCCCGCATCTTTTTGAGCGAGGATTCGCGCTGAGGTCAGGTGATTCGAGGATTGATCTTGGGCTCAGCGGGCGCCTGGGTCATCGGAAAGACTTTGTTGGCCTGATTGCATTTCACGCCTGGACGTGGACAAACTATATCAACGGCGCATTCCTCGCTGTGGATGGAGGCCTGGGACGGAGCCTGCTGTGAACCTCTCGTGATAAGCCACCAACTTAAGCTCTTGTTGCTTCCGGGGCGTTACGCCATCTGCAGATTCCCGGCAAATTCCTTTCCCCCACCGANNNNCGCACTCCGGATGAACTGTCGGGAGTTTGTGAAGAACAAAGTGTCCCTGCCGACGTCCCGGCCGAGCGAGGGCGGCGCTTGATGCGGGTCGTTGGACCCCTGGACTTTTCCTTGACTGGCGTCCTCGCTTCCCTGGCCGTGCCTCTGGCGGAAGCGAAGGTCAGCATTTTCGTGATCTCGACGTACAATACGGATTACCTGCTCGTCAGCGAAAGCGACGCGGAAAAAGCAATCAGTGCCCTGGAACAGGCGGGTCATTCTATCCACAGGAGTGCCATCGCATGAATATCCGGAGGAACTTTCAAAACGGCGCAACGTCCGCTGCAAACCACGGTCTGGCGGCAGGGCTTCTTCTCTTTTTGCTCGCCACGGGCCTCGC